>DASPHN010000067.1:0-3107 GCA_035629655.1 Saccharimonadales bacterium (SeqCode)
CCTGCATGCCGCGATGCCGGACGCGAAGCTGTTCGGCCCCGACGGCATGGCCACGGTGGACTTCACCAAGGAGATCCCCGAGGAGGTGCAGGCCCAGACGTACCTGACGGCGCCGACGCTCGCGCCTGACGAGCTCCCGCCTGCCGGCCAGCAGTTCTACAAGGACTACGAGGCCGAGTACGGCGAGCCGCAGGACGAGATCGACCCGTACGCCGTCTACGGCTACGAGGCGATGTCGGTCGTGTGCGACTCGATCGCGCAGGGCGGCGACGACCGCCAGGCCGTGATCGACGCGTTCTTCGCCACGAAGGGCCGTGAGAGCCCGCTCGGCACGTACGACATCGATCCGGACGGCGACACCACGCTCTCCGACTACGGCGGATACAAGGCCGAAGGCGGCAAGCTGGTGTTCAACCAGGTCATCAAGGCGGCGACCCAATAGGTCGCACCCACGGGACACGGAGGCGGGGCGGTCGAGAGGCCGCCCCGCCGCCGTTCGTGGACCCCCGGAAATGGAATCTGCATCCATACCCGCACGACCGCCCCGCGCACGGGGCGACGTCCTGCGCGAGAACATCTCGAAGTGGGGGCTGATCGTCCTCCTGCTGGCCCTGCCGGTCTACTTCGGCATCAAGGACCTCGGCGACGAGGGTGACCTCTCCCGACTGGGGAACAACCTCAAGGACGGCCTGTCCAACGGCGCCATCTGGGCCTCGATCGCAATCGGCTACACGCTCGTCTACGGCATCATCGAGCTCATCAACTTCGCCCACGGCGACCTGTTCATGATCGGGTCGTTCATCGCCTTCGGCATGCTCGGGGTGATCGGCCTCACGACCGAGACCACCGGCATCGCGCTCTTCGGCGGCCTCCTGATCGTCCTCCTCGTGGCGATGATCGGGGCCGGCACGCTCAACACGATGATCGAGCGGGTGGCCTACCGGCCATTGCGCAACGCGCCCAAGCTGGCGCCGCTCATCACCGCCGTCGGCTTCTCCTTCATCCTGCAGAACGTCGGCCTGCTCTGGCTGGGTGGCTCGCACAACAGCGTGCCGGACCTGGTCAACTCGCAGGACACCTTCGTCACCATCTTCGGCATCAGCATCAACAACGGCGACGTGCTCGCCGCCGTCGTGACGATCCCGCTCGTCGTCCTGCTGGTGAACTTCATCTCGCGCTCGCGGATCGGCCGCGCCATGCGCGCCACCGCCCAGGACCCGGAGGCCGCGCGGCTCATGGGCATCAACGTGGACACGACGATCTCGTTCACGTTCCTCCTCGGCGGCCTGATGGCCGGCGCGGCGGGCTTGACCTACGCGCTCTACCAGACCGACGTCTGGTTCTTCTCCGGCTTCATCGCCGGCCTGCTCTCCTTCACCGCGGCCGTCATGGGAGGCATCGGCAACCTCAAGGGCGCGGTGCTCGGCGGTCTGATCATCGGCGTGATCCAGCAGATCTCCGACAACCGGATCGGCACGGAGTGGACGGCGGCGATCGTCTTCGCGTACCTCGTCCTGATCCTCGTGTTCCGTCCGCAGGGGCTGCTCGGCGAGCAGACGAGGGAGGCCGGATGAGCACCACCACCTCACGGCAGCCGCGCAGCTTCACGCGCGTCAAGAAGGTCGGGCGCTTCCCGATCGCCAACGTGATCGCCGCGATCGGCATCACGATCGCGATCCTGCTGCCCTTCTTCTTCGACTCCGGAAGCGGCTTCATCGGCGACTCGACGACGGCGCTCGCGTACGTCGTCATGGCCCTCGGGCTCAACATCGTGGTCGGCTTCGCCGGCCTGCTGGACCTCGGCTACGTGGCCTTCTTCGCCATCGGCGCGTACACGATGGGCTGGCTCGGCTCGACCTGGTTCTCGGACGCGAGCATCCACGTCGGGGTGGCCGAGCAGCTGCAGTCGCAGCCCGGCATCCACCTCAACTGGCTGCTCATCCTGCCGGTCGCCGCCGTCGCGGCGGCGACGCTCGGCGCGATCCTCGGCTTCCCGACGCTCCGCCTGCGGGGCGACTACATCGCCATCGTCACGCTCGCGTTCGGCGAGATCATCGGCCGCATCGCGGTCAACTCCGACGACGGCATCCTCGGCATCGGGTCGTTCAACCTGACCAACGGCCGCGCGGGGATCACGCCGGTCGACAAGATCGACCTGCCGCTCGTCGAGCGCTTCACGACCCTCGACCTCAGGCCGTGGTACTTCACGGCGCTGGCGCTCGCGCTGTTCGTGCTCTTCATCAACTTCCGGCTGCGCGACTCGCGCATCGGCCGGGCGTGGATCGCGATCCGCGAGGACGAGGTCGCGGCGGTCTCGATGGGCATCCCGACCGTCCGCGTCAAGCTGCTCGCCTACGCGCTCGGCGCGGCCTGCGGCGGCATGGCGGGCACGTTCCTCGGCTCCTACATCAACGTGGTCAACGCCGACCAGTTCGAGTTCTCGTTCTCGATCTTCGTGCTCGCGATGATCATCCTCGGCGGCCTGGGCTCCATCTGGGGCGTGGTGGTGGGGGCGATCGCCCTGTCCTACATCAACAACCGGCTCATACCCGACGTGTTCAACACGGTGCCGTCGAAGATCGGGCTGGACTTCGACCTCACCCAGCTGGGCTTCGGCATCTTCGGCTTCCTGCTCGTGATCATGATGGTCCTGCGACCTCAGGGCCTGATCCCGGAGCAGCGCCGCCAGGCGGAGCTCACCGAGGGGTTGGACGCCGGCGAGCACACCGTCGCGACGGAGGCGAGGCCATGAGCATCCCGGCGAGCGAGTCCGAGGCCGAGGTCCCGGAGACGGGGACGCCGATCCTCGAGACGCAGTTCCTGACCAAGCAGTTCGGCGGCCTCACGGCGGTCGACTCGGTCTCCTTCAAGGTCCCGCAGAAGGCGATTGCGACGATCATCGGGCCCAACGGCGCCGGCAAGACCACCTTCTTCAACATGCTCACGGGGCTGTACCGCCCGAGCCTCGGGAAGGTGCTCTTCGACGGCAAGGACGTCACGACGAAGCGGCCGGACCAGATCACGGCGCTCGGCGTCGCGCGGACGTTCCAGAACATCCGCCTGTTCGGGACGATGTCGGCGGTCGAGAACGTCGTCGTGGGCCAGCA
>DASPHN010000068.1:0-9959 GCA_035629655.1 Saccharimonadales bacterium (SeqCode)
CGGCGCAGCAACCCGGCGACCTACACCAGCCTGCTCGACCCGATCCGCACAGCGTTCGCGAAGGCGAACGGCGTGAAACCCGCGTTGTTCAGCGCCAACTCCGAGGGCGCCTGTCCGACCTGCAACGGCGCCGGTGTCATCTACACCGACCTGGCGATGATGGCCGGTGTCGCGACGATCTGCGAGGAGTGCGAGGGCAAGCGGTTCCAGGCGGAGGTCCTCGAGTACCAGCTCGGCGGGAAGGACATCAGCGAGGTGCTCGCGATGCCGGTCACCGAGGCGGACGCCTTCTTCGGCGCCGGCGATGCCAGGACGCCGGCCGCACACAAGATCCTCACACGACTCGTCGACGTCGGGCTGGGCTACCTCACCCTGGGTCAACCGCTCCCGACGCTGTCAGGTGGCGAGCGGCAACGACTCAAGCTGGCCACCCGGATGGGCGACCAGGGCGGCGTCTACGTCCTCGACGAACCGACCAGCGGCCTCCACCTCGCCGATGTCGAGCAGCTGCTCGGGCTGCTCGACCGGCTCGTCGATTCGGGCAAATCGGTGATCGTCATCGAACACCACCAGGCCGTCATGGCCCATGCCGACTGGATCATCGACCTTGGCCCCGGCGCCGGCCACGATGGCGGACGCATCGTCTTCGAGGGCACGCCGGCCGACCTCGTCGCCGCCGGGTCGACGCTGACCGGTGAGCATCTCGCGGCCTACGTCGGTGACGGATCCGTCCGGGGGCGAGCGGCGTCGTCACCGGAGCCGCAGGTCGCATGACGGCCATGGACCTCAGCATCCATTCGAGCTTCCTCCCGCACGACGATCCCGACGCTGCCCTGGCGTTCTACCGCGACACCCTCGGCTTCGAGGTCCGGAATGACGTCGGCTACCGCGGCCTGCGCTGGATCACCGTCGGACCCGTCGACCAGCCCGAGACGTCGATCGTCCTGCACCCGCCGGCCGCCGACCCGGGCGTCACCGACGATGAACGCCGCACCATCGCGGAGATGATGGCCAAAGGCACGTACGCCGGCATCAATCTCGCGAGCAGCGATCTCGACGCCGACTTCGGACGCCTGGTGGCCGGCGGCGTCGAAGTCGTCCAGGAGCCGATCGACCAGCCATACGGCGTCCGCGACTGCGCCATCCGCGACCCAGCGGGGAACCTGATCCGCATCCAGGAGCGCAGCCGAGGCTGACCTCAGTCGTCCGCCTGGGTCACGACGGTGATCGGCACGGAGACGCTGTCACGCAGTCGGCTCGGCACATCCTCGCCGAGCCAGCGGGACAAGCCGCGCGGCAGGGTCGACACGATGATCTCGTCGACCTCGCGCCCGCGCAACGCATCTCGCACCGCCATGACCGGATCGCGATCGCCCACCTCGCCATCCGCCTCCACGCCCATCGCCTGCAGGCGGTCGAGGACATCGCGCAGCCGTTCGCCGGCGATGCCGTGCGAGGCGGACTCGTCCCAGGTGAGACGACCGCCGACCTGGGTGAGCGGCACGACGACATAGGCCCGCAGCGGACCCCGGGCGAGGCGCTCACGGATGGCGTCGGCGAGCGACTCGCTCGTCAGCGTCTGGTTGGCGACGATCAGGCAGGTCTGCACGGTCGGTCCTCCAGCGAGGTGGGAATCATCCCACCGCTCGCAAGTCGGACCGACACCGCGGCATTCGCGCCCTCAGCGTTGGAGCGGCAGCCGGTACGCGGTCGAGCGCTGGTGGACGGTGAACCCGAGGCCTTCGTAGAGGCCGAGCGCACCGGTCGGGTTGTCGGCGTCCACGCCGAGCATGGCCTCGGACATGCCGGCCGCCTGCAGTCGACGGAGCGCAGCCGCGGTGAGGGCGCGGCCCAGCCCCCGGCGTCGCCATGGCCGGCGCACGCTGATGTGCTCGAGCCAGCCGCGATCGACCCCCAGCTCGGCGTTCTCGTCCTTCCAGATCCAGGTCTGGACGACGCCGGCGACCTCGTCGCCATCCCAGGCGACGACCCACAGGCCGGTGTCGATATCCGCCTTGGCGAACAGCCGGTCGAAATCGCCGGGCTCCGGACGGCGAGCCTCCCAGTGATCGCGGAACGCCTCGTCCTCGGCATCGAAGATGGCCCGGTGCTGGTCCGGCGTCACCGTCCGGATCTCGAGGCCATCGGGCAGGGGCGCCTCCGGGATGTCCGCCAGGCCGTCACGGCGCATCAGGAAGAACCAGCGGACGGCGGCGAACCCGGCTGCCTCGACGAGGTGCCGGTGTCCTGTCTCGTTCGCATCGACGAACGCTCCGGCGAGGGTCGCCAGCTCCGGCGGGTCGCCGACAGCGCGCTCGCGCGCACGGCGGAGGTTCTCGGCGAGGAGGGTCCGTCCGATCCCTCGTCGCCGCCATGTCGGGTCGACGTGGCCCCACAGCTCGTAAACCGCGGAGTCGCCACGAAGGACGCGATCGGCACCGGCGTTCCCGACCTGCACGCCGTGGATCTCGGCGACCACGAGGTCCCGGGAGGGATCGGTCGTCTCGGTGCCCTCGACCTCCTCCCGGAACAGGGACCCGCTCGGGCTGAACGGGATGTCGTCCGCCCGATTCGAGGCACGCACCACCGTGGCGAGGTCGTCCCAGTCAGTGGCGTCGTCGGCTCGCAAGCGGCGGAAGCGCAGGCCATCGATGGCCGGCGCGCCAGCCAGCGCGAGCGTGGTCTCCACGGTGGTCTCGGTCGTCATGTCGGAACCTCCATCGGTCCGGCGTCGGCCGGCAGGGGCTTGGTCCAGTCGTACGCGGTGCTGACGATGCCGAACCCGACCGACTCGTAGAGGGTCATCGCCTGGTTGGGGTTGAGGCCGTCGACCCCCAGGTAGGCGCTCGTCATCCCATGGTCTCGAAGGCGCA
The DNA here is from genome assembly GCA_035629655.1 of Saccharimonadales bacterium (SeqCode). Taxonomy (GTDB): domain Bacteria; phylum Chloroflexota; class Limnocylindria; order Limnocylindrales; family CSP1-4; genus SPCO01. The sequence goes on from DASPHN010000068.1 coordinate 2,874, forward strand.
CGAGCGATCGCGCGATCAAGGCCCTGGCCAGGCCGCGGCGCCGCCAGGCACGGCGAGTCCACACCCCGTCGAGCAACCCGCGCTCGCGGCCGTGGTGGGCGTTCTCCTCGGGATCGATCTTGCCCTGGACGCCTCCGGCGATGTCGTCGCCGTCGAACGCGATGACCCACAACGCCGGATCCTGCCGCGGATCCGAGAGGAACGACGCCCAGTCCTCCTCGCTCGCCTCCTCCTCGTTGCGCTCGTCGGCGAACGCCTCGACCGCCGCGTCCCAGACGGCGCGACGCGACGCGGTGTCGAGCCCGATGGGGCGGACGACGAGCCCTGCGGGCAACGGCACGTCCGGGATGTCGTCGAGATCGGGCCGGACCATCTCGTGGCCCTGGCCGGTCCGCGCCCAGCCACGTGTCTCGAGGAGCGCGGCGTAGTCGGCCTCACTGCCGAACGAGAAGGTGCGCATCGAGCCCGGTCGGCGCTCGGCCGTCGGGATCGCCCGGGCGATGGCGACGAGACGGTCCTCGGCCCAGGCCAGGAGGGCCTCGGTGATCCCGATCCCCGTCTGACCCGGCTCGACGACGACGACCGTCGTGAACGCGCGCTCCCCGTCGGTCTGGTCGCGCCATTGGGTGCGCGCATAGCCGACGATCCGGCCGTCGCGTTCGGCCACGACCGTGTCATGGAACGGATCCCAGTTGATGAAGTGGCCGTAGTCGCGGGCCATGCCCTCCGCCGTGATGACCTCCTCCATCCCGGCCGCGTCTCGGGTCGCCTGGTTGGCTGCGGCCATCCCGGCGTAGTCGTCCGGGGCGTGGAAGTGGCGGAAGCGGAGGCCCGCCATCCCAGGATCGTGCGGGACGACGATGTCGTCCGCTGTCGTCGACGCCGACATCAGCGTTCCCTCCCGTATTTGCGATCCATCTGCTTGTCGACGGTCTTGTGGATGATCCGCCACTTGCGCCGTTCCTCGGCCATGGCGCGCGGGTCGCCCTTGCGCTCGACATGAGCCAGCTCTCGCTCCAGTTTGCGCTGGCTCTCGAGGCGCTCTTGGGTGAGGGTGCCCGCCAGCAGGGCCTCGCGGACGGCACAGCCCGGCTCGCCCTCATGACGGCAGTCGCTGAAGCGGCAGGTCGCCGCCAGATCCGTGATGTCCTCGAACGTCGTCTCGACACCTTCGTCGGCACCGGCGACCTCGAGGGAGCGGATCCCCGGAGTGTCGATGAGCAGGGCGCCGGTCGGCAGCACGAACAGCTCCCGATGGGTCGTGGTGTGCCGGCCCCGCGAGTCGGAACCGCGAACGGCGCCGGTCGTCTGGCGTTCCTCGCCCAGGAGCGCGTTGAGCAACGTGGACTTGCCGACGCCGGACGATCCCAGCACGACCGCCGTCCGACCCGGCGTGAGGTGTACGGCGAGGTCCGCGAGGTGGTCGCCGGTCAGGGCGCTGACGGTCACGACCGGAACGCCCGGGGCGATCGACTCGACCGCGATGAGCCGGTCCTCCAGATCCCGGGCGACGTCGGCCTTGTTCAGGACGATGACCGGGGTCACGCCACTCGACCACGCCACGGCCAGGTACCGCTCGAGCCGGCGGAGGTTGAAGTCGCCGTCGAGTCCGGCGACCAGGAACGCGATGTCGACGTTCGCCGCGATCACCTGCTCATCGGCCAGGTTGCCCGCCGTCCGCCGGCTCGCGTCCGCCGCACTGCGGACGAACGCGGACCGGCGGGGGAGCACGGCGGCGATCACGGCTTGATCGTCGGGTCCGGTCGACGGGGCATCGGGCTCGAGTGCGACCCAGTCGCCGACGGCCGGATAGTCGGAGGGAGCGAGGGCTTCGAACCGGAACCGGCCGGTCACCCCGGCCGGTCGGTCGTGCCCGTCGGCCGATCGAACGATGGCCGTCTCCTTGTGGACCGCGATGACCCGGGCGGCACGGCGACCCGCGTCGGCATGCGTCGCGAAGGTCTCGTCCCAGGCCGTATCCCAGCCGAGGGTGGCCGGGACCGCCGAGGCGGGCGCCGAGGGCGGCGCTGGACTGATCGACTCGGGTCGGAGCGGCAACACCATCTCAGCCGACTCGCTTCAGCTTGCCGGTCCGCTTCGCATAGCGTTCCGCGCGGTTGAACGCCCACAGTCCGAAGGGGATGAGCACGACCCCGCCGACGAGCAGTGGCCAGACCAGGTACAGCAGATCCGTGACCGGGGTGCCGTGGACCAGCCCAGCCCGCACGCCTTCGAGGACGTAGGTCGCGGGCGAGAGGCGCGAGAGGACCTGCATCCACTCGGGGAGGACCGTGACCGAGTAGTACACGCCGCTGACCAGCAGCAGGCAGGACTGCAGGACGAACGTCATCTGCGCCCCGCGCTCCACGTACAGCAGCGGCAAGATCGCGGCGATCATCCCGATGCCGACGAAGCTGAACGAGCCGAGCAACATGAAGGCCACGGCCGTCGCCGGGTTCGCCTGCGAGAAGTCGAGCTCCCGGAAGAACAGGACGAGCACGACGAAGATCACCGCGGTGTGGACCAGGCCATAGGCCATGGCGTACACCACCGAGCCGAGCAGCTGCGCCCAGCGCCGGACCGGTGCCATGAAGGTGTATTCGAGGGTGCCCTCCCAGCGTTCGACCGAGATGGTCTCGGCGATCCAGCTGAAGACGACCGACAGGTAGTTCCAGAAGATCGCACCGACCATCAACGTCAGCAGCAACTCGGGGTCGCCTGCACCGATGAGCGAGATCGACAACGCACCCGCGACGGAATAGACCAGGAAGGCGAGCTCCCAGCCCCAATAGCGGCGTGTCAGGAAGAAGTTGCGCTCGATGAAGGCGTATGAGGCCTTCAACTCATGGGCGACGATGGTCACGAGAGGATCTCCTCGGGTTCGGGGGAGCTGGCTCGGCCCTTACCGGGACCGAGCCAGCTCGAGCGATGGCTCCGCGGCGATCCGCTGACCGACCGCGATGACGCGGCGGCCGAGCGTTCGGCGGATGGACGGACGTGGCGTCGAGAAGCGGCGCTCGAGAGCGGCGCGCTCGATCTCCTGCTGCTGGAACTCGCGCGCGAGCGCAAGGCCCAGGCGTGTCTGGGTGTGCATATCGGTTCTCACCTCCTTTCCGGCAAGGTCTCGGGCAGTCATTCGTCGTCGTCCGACTCGTCCTCGTCGACGTCGTCGTCGAGCGAGCGGCCGGTGTAGGTCATGAACACGTCTTCGAGCGTCGCCGCGCGATCGAGTCGAGTCCCGGTCTGGGCCTTGAGCTCGTCCGGCGTGCCCTCCGTGACGATCCGACCGTCGTTGAGGACCGTGATCCGGGCGCACAGCCGTTCGGCTTCGGCCAGGTCATGGGTCGTCAGCACGATGGTCGCGTCATGGGTCTGGTTGATCTCCTCGATGAAGGTCTGGACGTCGAGCTTGCTGCGTGGGTCCAGGCCGGTGGTCGGCTCGTCCAGGAGCAGGAGCGTCGGGCTGGTGAGCAGCGCTCGCGCGATCGCGACCTTCTGCTGCATCCCTCGACTCATCTGCTCCACGGGCCGGCCGACGCGCTTCTCGCTGATGCCGAGTCGACCCATGATGGAGACGGCATCCTTGCGGGCCGTCTTGCCGTCCAGCCCATAGAGGCGGGCGGCGAACATCAGGTTCTCCATGGGGCTCAGCTTTTTGAAGAAGGCGGCATCGACGCTCACCCGGTTGATCAGGCGCTTGACGGCCATCTCATCGCGCTCGATGTCGTGGCCGAACACCTCGACTCGACCGGCGTCGAGCGTCAGCAGCCCGCTGATCAGGCGGATCAGGGTCGACTTCCCGGAGCCGTTGGCGCCGAGGATCCCGTGGATGTCGCGGCGCTCCAGGCGCATGGACACGTCCGTGATCGCGGCGACCGGCTTGCGCTTCCGGCCGACGACGAAGGACTTGCTCACGCCGTCGATCAGGAGCGCCGGGACCGCCGAAGCCGCCGCCGAGGCGGCCGGCACGGTGATCCGTTCGGCCCAGGGGGTCGTCTTCGGTTGGTTGGTGACGGTGGCGGTCACTTCGGGACTCCAGGATTCGAGGGAGGGCGGTGGACATGGAACGAGCCGCGGGCCTCGCCGACGCTTCGCTTCGTCGGATGGGCTCGCGGCTCGATGGTCCTTGGGTCCTGCTGCCCGGATGGGCAGGAAGGGCATCAAAAAAGCCGGGGGCCCGATCTGGCCCACGGCTCGTGGTTCGCGCTGGGGGCGGTGTTACCGCCTCAGGCTAGCTCGAGATGGGCGCAGATCTCCCGCGATCCGCAGCGCCGAGGGGCGCCTTGGTGCGTCGGAGATTCACCAGCATCGTCATTCGGAGACCGCCTCCTGATGAGCTAGACGAGGGCAGCGACTTGCATGCCGGTCGGCAGTCTAGGCGCGCGCCGCGCGCGGTGTCAACCCGGACGGATGACGATGGCCGGACCGCGACGGATGACGTAGGCGGCGGCCCCAGGACGTGCGTGGATCAGTCACAACCCAGCAGCTCGCTGGCCCGTGACCATCGCTCGACGACGTCGCCGCGGACCAGGTAGACCTCGCGGTCGACCGTGTCGACATCGACCCACAGCTCGTCGGGGCCGTACCGGTAGCCCGTGTGGAACGCGCCCTCGGGCAGCGCGACGTCGCCTGCGAATCGACCGCGGGTGAGCGCGGGTGCGTGGATCCCCTCGGGATCGCGGAGATAGAGACGGGCCTCCAGCGAGGTCTCCGCGATCCTGCCCAGCGGCCAGCCCATCGTCAGGAAGAGACTCGACTCCCACCCGCAGTGCTCGGGCCCTGGAGCCAGTGCGATCACGCCGGTGTCGACCTGCCGGCCGTCCATGGTCCACGGGACGCCGGGATACGGCGCTGTGGGGGGCGGTGGCAGGACGCGGTCCCCGATCTCCCGCGCCGTGAGCTCGACCTCGCCGGTCGCGATCGCCGACGGTGTCGGGCTCGGGGTGGTCGGAGCGCACCCCAGGAACACGAACAACGTCACCATGACCGCCAGCGCCGCCGTCACAGCCGAAGCCGCACGATGGGTCGGACCGGGCTACTGGCGCTCCACTGTCGGCGCTCGACGACCTCGAAGCCCGCCCGTTCGAACATCGACAGGGTGCCGTGATAGACGTTGGCCGACGGGATCCGCTGGCCGTCCTCGAGTTCGACCGGATACGCCTCGAGCATCGTCGCGCCATGCGTGCGCGCCTCCGCGATGGCCGCGTCCAGCATGGCGTTGGCGACGCCCTTGCCGCGCGAGCGGCGGCCGACGACGAAGCACACGATCGACCAGACCGGGGTGTCGTCGATCGGCGCGAGCACCTTGGAGAAGGCCAGCCGTTCGTAGTCCTCGCGCGGGCCGAGGCTCACCCAGCCCACCGCTGCATCACCGTCGTACGCGACGAGCCCGGGAGCGCGGTCCTCCACGGCCGCCTCGTCGACCGCTCGTTCGAGCACGGCCCGATTATCTGCGGCCGTCGAGTTCGTCCAGTCCCGACCGCGAACCCGGAAGTACGCGCACCAACACCACTTCGGATCGCCGCCCTGACCGAAGAGCTCGGCAAGGTCGTCGAGTCGGCCGGGCGTGAGCGGCTGGATGTCGAGCGCCATCGCCATCGATGGTCGCACCTCCTCGACCGGGATGTGTCCGGTTTCGACCTCGTTTGACGCTCCACGGGACCGGCCGTACGCTGGCCGCCCCGAGCGTCCTCGCATGGGATCGGAGTCCCCGACATGGCCGACACATCGCCGGCGCGGGGTCGGTGGGCCGTCCGCCACGTCCCGCCCGCCCCGCGCTCCATCGTGGAGCTGTTACGGGCCGGCGTGCTCGACGCGGAGCTCGCGGCTACGCTCTGGGTCCTCATCGAAGGTCGGGTCCCGGTCATCGTCGCGGCGGCGACGAGAGGGACGGGCAAGTCCACGTTGCTGACCGCGCTCCTCGACTTCCTGCCCGCGGGCACGCGGACCATCGAGCTCGCGGGGATGGACGAGACGTTCGACTGGCTGCCACAGGCGACCGAGCTCGGCTGGAGCCGGCCGCCCAGCGCGACGCCATCGAGCCGGGCCCCATCCGTGTCGCCGCCCGTCCGCCCCGACGCCACCGTGCTGCTGGTCCCCGAGCTGTCGGACCACCTGCCGTCCTACACGTGGGGCGCCGAGGCGCGCATCGCGATCCGGGCCGCCTCGATCGGCTATGGCCTCGCGGCCACCATCCACGCCGATTCGCTCGACGAGCTGTTCGCCTCGTTGCGCCGCCCGCCGGTGCGAGCGGACGACGACGAGCTGTCGCGGCTCGGCGTCGTCCTGGTCCTGCGTCGCGACGAGGGCGACCGCCGTCGTGTCGTGGCGACGCACTACATCCGGCCCACGGCGCGCGATGAGCACGGGCACACCCAGCGTCTCGGGCCCGCCGTCCTCGCCACGTGGGACGCCGTCAGCGACCGCTTCGAGCATTTCGCTTGGGGCATCACGCCCGAGCTGGCGCTTCGGGTCGGTCGGAAGGCTGGCGACTTCGAGCTCGAGGTCGATCGGCGCCGCGAATACCTGGCCGGCCTCGCCGACGCCGGCATCGTGGAGGTCGGAGCCGTGCGCGCCGCTCTCGACGGCTACCGATCGACCATCACCGACACGACACCCGTCCCGAACTGAGGTCCACCATGCCGAGCGCCGCCCGTCCAACCACGATCGCCGAGCTGCGGGCCGCGGGCTGGCGGTCGCGCACCGTCAAGGACGAGCTGCGCGCCAACCTGCTGGACCGCCTCGCGACGGGCGTCGACGTCCTGCCGTCGGTCATCGGATACGACGAATCGGTCTTGCCCGCGATCGAGAACGCGATCCTCGCCGGCCACGACCTCGTGTTCCTCGGAGAGCGTGGCCAGGCCAAGACCCGCATGGCGCGCCTGCTGGTCGGGCTGCTCGACGAGTGGCTGCCGATCGTCCGTGGCGGCGAGCTCAACGACGACCCCTACGCGCCGATCTCGCCGGCGTCACGGGCGCTGGTCGAGCGCGATGGGGACGAGGCCGCCATCGATTGGCTGCCTCGCGACCGGCGCTATGCGGAGAAGCTGGCGACCCCGGACATCACGATCGCGGACCTCATCGGCG
>DASPHN010000069.1:0-2612 GCA_035629655.1 Saccharimonadales bacterium (SeqCode)
GCGTCGGGGACGATGTCGGCGGCGTACGAGAGGTAGGGCAGGCCGTTGAGCGCCGCCACCCCGGCCGGGACGACGCCCGCGACCCCATCGGAGGTGTCGACGCCCGCGAACGCGAGGTCGAATTCAAGGGTCTTGAGGGCCGCCGCGAGCACCCGGGTCGTCGCCACGACGCACGACCCCTCGAGCGCGGGGTCGGTCACGAGGACGCCCCGTGTCGCCCCCATCGCGAGGGCCTTGCGCATCGTCTCGGGCGCGGTCGCGGGAGCCATCGAGAGCAGGATGACTTCTCCCTCACCCGCGGCCTCGACGAGCTTCAGGGCCCTTTCCAGGACGTACTCGTCGTTCCCGTTCACGACGGCCGGGGTCGCGGCTCGGTCGAGTCGACCGTCGGGCCCCAGACGCTCGCCGCCGGACGCGGGATCCGGGACAGGCTTGGTCAGGACGACGATACGCACGAGCCGCTGGACCTCCTTGCCCGGTCAGCCGCCCTTGCCGAGCAGCGCCCGCGCGATGACGAGTCGTTGGATCTGCTGCGTTCCCTCGTAGAGCTGGGTGATCTTCGCGTCGCGCATCATCCGCTCGACCGGGAACTCATCGATGTAACCGTACCCCCCGAGCACCTGGACAGCGTCGGTCGTGACTCGCATGGCGGCGTCACCGGCGACGAGTTTACACATCGCCGACCATCGACTGGCGTCCGGTGCCCCGGCATCGATCTCGACGCACGCCCGGTAGAGCAGCTGTCGCGCCGACTCGGTCGAGGCGTCCATGTCGGCCAGCATCGCTCCGATCATCTGGAAGTCGCCGATGCGCTGGCCGAACTGCGTGCGCTCGCGGGCGTACTGGGTGGCGACCTCGAGCGCGCCCTGGGCCAGCCCGACGGCCTGGGCGGCGATCCCCGGCCGGCTGCGGTCGAAGGTGCGCATCGCGATCTCGAACCCGTCGCCCTCCTCGCCGAGACGGTTCGCGGCCGGCACCCGCATGCCGCTGAAGGCGAGCTCGGCGGTCGGGCTGCCGCGGATGCCCATCTTGTGCTCGATGCGGGTGACGGAAAACCCGTCGGTCGGGACCTCGACCACGAAGGCGCTCAGTCGGCGATGACGGGGCGCTTCCGGATCGGTCACCGCGAAGACCGTCACGAGGTCCGCGACCGATCCCTGGCTGATGAACCGCTTGGCTCCGTCGATGACGTAGTCGTCGCCGTCTCGGAGGGCCCGGGTGCGAGCGGCGGCCACGTCCGAGCCTGCCTCGGACTCGGTCAAGGCGAAGGCGATGAGATGCTCCCCGCTCGACAGTCGCGGGAACCAGCGGGCTTGCTGCTCGGGCGTGCCGGCGAGGGTGATCGGCAGCGAGCCGAGCTCCTGGACGGCCAGGATCAGGCCGGTCGTGGCGCACGCCCGGCTGAGCTGCTCGACGGCAAGACAGACACTCAGCAGCTCCCCGCCGAGGCCGCCGTGCTCCTCGGGGAACGGCAGGGCCAGGATGTCGTGGCTGGCAAGCAGCTGGCGAAGGTCCTCGGGGAACTCGCCGGACTTGTCGATCGCGGCGGCGCGTGGCGCGACCTGCTCATCGGCCAGCACACGGACCGCGTCACGGAGCATCTCGTGCTCCTCGGTCAGGCGGAACGGCCCGGGGGCGCGATTCGCGGTGGTCACCGGGGACATCGTACCTGCTGGGACCTCCGTCGGGCTGGTCGGGGGACCTCTGCCTCGCTACGCTCGCCTGGACGAGGCGAGCACGGCACGGGGGCCGGGCTCCAGCCGCGGAGGATCCGCAAAGGTCATGGAACAGTCGACGATCATGCTCCTGCTCGTGGTGGCGGCCGCGGCCGGTCTCATCGCCACCCTGGCGATCCTGCGCCGCGAGCGACACACGACCGAGGCGACACGAGAAAGCCCATTCGCGACCGCGACCGAGGGCATGAAGCGCTGCCCGAGCTGCGGGACCGCCAACCTCGTGACCGACCGCGATTGCTCCTCATGCGGGAAGCGACTGCCGGGCTAGTGGCTCCCGCGCTAGCCTCCGACGGGAAGAAGTACCCGAAGCGTCCCGGCCGGTCGGCGGCGCCCGTGACCATGTCGGTGGTCGGATCGACGACATCGCCCTCGCCGCCCTCGGTGGCCAGCCAGACGAAGCCCGCACCGGTCGTGACCGAGGTCGGGCCGGCGTTCGCGCGTGTTTCGCGCGGAACATCACGTGTTCCGAACTCGGCCCGAGCAGGCCGGCGTCCGCCCTTCCTCCGTCCGTTGGCACATGACTCGTTCCACGCGACGGCGGAGCCCGCGTTCGTCCCGCGGTCGTCACATGTGATGTTCCAGGGCCGCTCGACGCGGTGGCGCGGCAACCCTCGCGACGCAGGGAGCGCGCTGCCCTGGCGCGTGCTCAGCGCGCGCCGGCTCGACCGGCGACGAACCCTTCCGAGTCGACCGCCAGTTCGAGCCAGCGTGACTCGTCATCGGCCGTAACCTCCAGCCACTCACGCTGGATCCGCCCGTGCCCGGGGTCGAACGGGCGGCCCTCCCCTGCCGAGACGAGCTCGACGACGCGGTCGGCCGGCAACTTCACGACGAGGTGGTCGCGGACCAGCATCGCGAAGATCTTGCCGCCGGTCT
>DASPHN010000070.1:0-7289 GCA_035629655.1 Saccharimonadales bacterium (SeqCode)
CCGAGGCGCTCCTGGACGGGATAGGTGCGCACCGCGACCTTGCCGCAGATGGGACTGTCGGGACCGTCGGTGATGGCCGCCACCAGGACGCCGGTCTCGAGATCGAACGTCCAGCCGTGGTAGCAGCACGTCCAGGTGCCCGGCCACTCCTGGCTGGCCATCGGGTGCGAGAGGGGCACCCCGCGGTGCGGACAGCGATCGTGCAGGGCGCGCACCACGCCGGCCTCGCGGATGAGCATCAGCTGCTCGCCGGCGAGGGTCACGGCCAGGGGCTTGGCGCCGACGTGCTTCGACCAGGTGACCGGGTACCAGTAGTCGCGGAAGCCCAGGACCGCGGCCTCGTACCTGGGCCAGCTCGCCCAGTCGCGGCGGCCCGGGCTGAGCGTGCCCGTACCTTCGAGCGGACCGGCCCGGCGTGCCTGCGTGTCGACCATCAGGGGGTGCCTCCGATCAGGACCGTGTCCCGCGGACGGCCCGTCGTGTCGATGACCGCCTGGACCAGGACGTCGGCCAGCCGGTGGACGCTGGCAGCGTCGACGTAACCCATCGAGAAGCCGGATGCCGGGTTGGGCGCGGACGGCGGCGGGAGCCCGATCCGGGCGGTCGGGATCCCGGCCGAACGGAGGATGGCGGCGTCGGTCGCGCCGCTGCCCCGGGCGAGCGGCGCGTGCTCGCGGCCCTCGCGCTCCTCCCAGGCCTGGGTCAAGGAACGCACGATCCACGACGACGGGTCCGTGGACGTGCCCGGGAAGGCCACGCGGCGCTCCAGCGTGACCTCCAGGGTGGGATCGTCCGCGCGGATCGCCTCGATCGCCTCCCGCAGCTCCGCCTCCACGGTGTCCGGCGTCGACCGCGGACCGACGCGCAGGTCCACATCGATCTCGCAGGTGGCCGGCACGAACGCCGCACGACCGGCCGCCCCGGCCCGGATGGCGTTGATGGAGCCCTGTGGCGCGACCAGCCCGTCGGTGTGACGGGCGCTGTACTCCGCGAACCACGCCTCGAGGGCCAGCACGACACGCGCCGCGCCAAGGATCGGGTTCCGGTACGGGCCCTTGTGGCGGATGCCGGTGTAGTTGACCGCCCCGTGGACGATGATCCGGAACCAGGCGAGGCCCACCTCCTCGTACCCGACGGCGTAGCCGGGCTTCAGGACGATGGCGAAGTCCGGTGGCGTCGAACCCTCCAGGAAGTGCCGGATCCCCGTCCCGTGGCCCGGCCGCGCATCGTCGGGCATGCTGCCCGAGGCCAGCATCAGCACGACCTCTCCACGAAGCGGCGCGTCGGCGCGGGCGATCGCTTCCAGGGCCGCGATCCCAGCCGCGGCGAAGCCCTTGGGGTTCTCGGCGCCGAGGCCGGTGATGAACGACCCGTCCCGGCTCGGCGGCAACGCGAAGTCGGCCCGCGGCGTGTCGCCCAGGAAGGGACGGTCTTCCTCGAGGTCGCCGCTGAACGCCGTGTCGAGCGCGGCGTAGACCAACAGGGTCGGGCCGTCGCCCGCGCCGGCCAGGCGCCCGACCAGGTTCGCCTGGTCGCCCTCCCCGAGCGACTGGACCTCGGCCTCGACGCCCGCGCGGGAGAGATGGTCCGCGACGAACCGGGCGAGCGGAGCCTCCTCGCCGGTCGGGCTGGCGATCGCCACCATGCCCAGCAGCAGCTCCGCGATCGCGGCGTCGTCGAGCGTCGAGCGCGCGCGGTCGACCGCCGCCCCGAGATCCGCTGGCAGTGTCGTCACCGACTCCGTGGTCATCGCGCGGTCCTGCGGCCTCAGCCCTTCGCGGTGGTCAGGACGTTGCGGTCGCCGATGACCTCGTGGCCCCAGAGGCTGGTCGGACCGGCCAGCTGGCGGACGATCCAGACCTCGTCGTCGACCTGCAGCCCGCTCCAGCCGTACTCGATCTCCCAGCCGGACGGCGTCTCGAAGTAGCACGACACGGCCTGGTCGTTCGTGTGGCGACCGAGCCCGCGGGTGAGGATCCCTCGTGAGCGCGCGACGTCGATGGCGCTCCCGACATCGTCGATCGAGCGCGTCTCGAGCATGATGTGGCGGAGACCCGGCTTGTCCGTCCCGACGAGGGCGAGCGAGTGATGGCGCGGGTTGCAATGCAGGAAGGCCATGAAGTCCCGGAACGTGTCGCTGACCCGGAAGCCGAGGACGTCGGTGTAGAAGTCGAGCGACTCACGGAAGTTCGGGACACCGATGACGGCATGGCCCATGCCCAGCTCGCCGGTCAGGTAGCCGTCCATCGGCCGGGTGAGCTGGAGCGCGCGGAAGTCCGCTTCCTGGCCGTAGAAGACCTCCTGCCGGTTGCCGGCGGGATCCTCGAACCTGATGAAGTCGACGATGCCGCGCTCCTTCGACTCGTCGGCCGACCCCCGCTCGACCGGGACGCCGGCCGCGCGGAGCTCCGTCTCCGCAGCGTCAAGGTCCGCCTTCGACGAGACCTCCCAGCCGAGCCAGAGCATGCGGTCCGTCGAACCCTGGCGCACGTCGAACCGGTAGGACCGTTCGTCCATCCGAAGCAGCAGCCGGGAGTCGTCGCCAGCGGGCCGGACGACCGGCATCCCCAGGACGTCCGTCGCGAAGGACGCCCAGGCGGCCGTGTCGGCCGTCTCGATCCCGACGTATGACAGTGCGCGGATGTCCATGGGTTCCCTCCTCAGGCCGGTTCGGCGACGGGGTCGACCGATTCGCCGACGGTCTCGCCGCGCAGGAATGCCGTCACGAGGGCGTCATGCGCCTCCGGCTGCTCCCACTGCGGCCAATGGGCGGCGTCGTCCAGGCAGACGAACCTGGCGTCGGGGATCCGAGCGGCGATCCGCCGACCGACGTCGGGGCCCATGCCCGGGTTGTGATCGGTCCACAGCACGAGGGTCGGCGCGCGAACGCCGGCGAGCTCGGCCTCGGGGATCGTCTTGCGCGCCACCGTCGACTCGCCGAACGCGCTCTGGAAGACGGACCGCAGCGACGCCTGGATCGCCGGGTCGCTGTAGAGCGTCATGCGCAGCTCGACCAGCTCGTCGGTCACGCGGTCCGGGGTCGCGAACAGCCATTCGAGGCGCTTGCGGATGGTCTCAGGGGTGGGTGCGCTGATGGCCTGGAGCGAGCGAGTCGCCAGGGCCTCGCGGCCTTCCTTGGTCCGCTCCGGGACGACGCCAGGTGCGAACGAGACGCCGGCCGATGTGTTGAGGATGAGCCGGCCGACACGATCCGCGTGATGGAGGGCGAGCCAGAGGCCAACCCAGCCGCCCAGGGACTCACCTTCGATGTCGGCACGGTCGATGCCCTCGCTGTCCAGCAGGTCGAGGATCTGGGCCGCGTACATCGGGATATCCTCGCCCTCGACGTAGGGCGGCTTCGCCGAGAGGCCGTGCCACAGGAAGTCGATGGCCATCGCCCGGGCGGAGCCGCCCAGCCGGACGACGTTCCGCGCGTACGCTTCGGCGTGACCGCCGATGCCGTGCAGCAGCAGGAGCGGCGGGCCGTCGCCGGCCTCGATGACCCGGGTGGGATAGCGGTCGCCCAGCATGTGGACACGCGCGCCGAGCAGGTCGACCCAGATCGTCATCGGAGCGGACGGTGCATGCGCTGATCGCACCGCCTGGGTGCGGCGGCGGTTGGATCGCTCACGTCGGATGCTCCATACTGTGGAACAGTGGTCCACGAACGTGGCGGAAGTGTATGGATGCCGATCAGAGCATGTCAACCGCGCCGGACGTGATCGTCCCTGCCGTCGAGCCGGCGGCTCCTGCTGCCGGCCTGGACGGTGCCGGCCGCGTGGGATCGGACGGTTCGGATCGTGCGCTGGCCGGGGCACAGGTCGTGGACCGCGTGGTCGACATCCTCGAGACGTTCACCCGGCTCGGCCCGGAGCTCGGCGTGAGCGACATCAGCCGGGCTCTGGACCTGAAGAAGGCCACGGCGCATCGGCTCCTCGCGTCCTTGCACCGGCGTGGGATCGTCGCCCAGGACCCGGTCTCGAGGCGGTACCGACTCGGGATGAAGCTGTGGGAGCTCGGCTCCATGGCCACGACGGCGGTCGACTGGGTGGATCGCGTGAAGCCGTTCCTCCAACAGCTCACGGACCGCACCGGTGAGACGACCCATCTCGCGGTGCTCAGCGACGGCCAGGTCCTGTACGTCGACAAGGTCGAGAGCGCCCACTCCCTCCGGATGCCGTCACAGGTCGGGCGGCGCCTGCCGATCCATTGCACGGGCATCGGCAAGGCGCTGATCGCGTTCCTGCCCGAGGAGGTCCTGCGCGGCCTGGTGGCCAAGCGCGGCCTCGCGATGGTCACCCCGAACACGATCACCGACCTGCCGCGCCTGCTCGAGGAGCTGGCGCTCACCCGGGAGCGCCACTACGCGGTGGATGTCGAGGAGATCGAGGAGGGGCTCGTCTGCATCGGGGCGCCGGTCCGCGATCACACGGCGCATGTCGTGGCCGCCATCTCGATCGCGGGTCCGTCGTCGCGGCTCCGACCCGAGCGGATGGCGGAGAACGCCAGGGAGGTCGTGAGCGCCGCGAACTCGATGTCGGCCGTGCTCGGCTGCCCACCGGAGTTCCTCGCCCTCCCGACGACATGACCGGGGCGATCGGTGCGCGGGGCTCCGCGGCTCGCCCGGGACTCCTGACCAGCCCGCTCATCGCGGTCTGCCTCGTCGCCCTCCTTGGCTTTGCGGCGAACTTCGTCATCCAGCCAGTCCTGCCGATCCTCATCCTCGATCTCGGCGGCGATGCGACGCTCGTCGGGATCGTGATCGCGGCCTTCAGCCTGCCGTCGGTGGCGCTGCGCCCGGTCATGGGCCGGCTCGCCGACACGACCGGCTCGCGGATCGTCGCGCTCGCGGGGGTGGCGGTGATGGCGATCGCGGGGTTCGCGTACCTGATCCCGATCCTCGCCGTGATCATCGTCGTCCGGGTGGCCCACGGCGTGGGCTGGGCGGCGTTCAACACCGGCGGGCACTCGCTCCTGGCACGCCTCGCACCGCCGGAACGGCGCGGCGAGGCGTCGGGCATCTACAACCTGATGCCCGGGATCGCGATGTTCCTGATGCCCACGATCGGGTTGCTGCTCTACGGGGTCTGGGGGACGTCGGCAGCCTTCGTCGCGTCCGGGCTCATGGCCCTCGCGGCGTGCCTGGTCGTCCTGCTCGGGCCCGTGCCGGCCGGGCGTGCCGACGGCCCGCGAGCCGAGACGGCCCGTGGCCGGGACGCCTGGCTCGAGCCCGGTGCCGTGGTGCCGATGAGCTATGAGTTCCTGTTCAGCCTGTCCTACTCGCTCTTCGCGATCTTTCCGCCCGTCTTCGCCGCGAGCCGCGGCATCCCGGTCACCGAGCTCGCGATCTTCTACCCGATCTACGGCGGCACCCTCGTCCTCGTGCGCGCACTGGCCGGGCGCTTCCTCGACCGCGCGCCCCGCGAGCGGGTGATCGCCTTCGGGGCGATCACCGCGATCGCCGGTCTCGCCGTCGCGGCGGCGGCTGACACCGTGCTGCTGCTCACCGTCGGCGGTGTCCTGTATGCCATCGCGGCGGCGGTCACGTCGCCGGTGACGATGGCGATGGCCATCGATCGCTCGGATCCGCGGCGCATGGGCGCAGCGATGGCCACGTACACGCTCGGCTTCCAGCTGGCGATCGGAGCGGGTGCGGCCCTCTGGGGGTTCCTGATCGATCGGCTGGGCTATCCCGCCCCGTATCTCGTGGCGATCGCCTTCCTGTGCCTGCTCCTTTTCATGCTTCTCGTCGTCCAGCCGCACCGGCGACCTGCCGCCACGCACCGGATCGAGCCGTGAGGATGACCCGATGTCCGACGTGACCATGGACGAAGCGGCCCTCGTGGACGCGGCGCAGCGCCTCGCGACCGCCGAACGCACGCGCCAGCCGATCGACCCGCTGTCGACGACGCACCCCGCCATCACGCCCGCAGATGCGTACGCCATCCAGCAGCGCTGGACCGCACGTCGCGTGTCGGATGGGGAGTCGATCGTCGGATGGAAGCTGGGCCTCACCTCGCTCGCGATGCAGACGCAGCTGGGTGTCGACCAGCCCGACTACGGGCCGATCCTGTCCGGCTGGTCCCTCCCCGATGGCGCCGTGATCGCCGCCTCCGAGCTGATCGCGCCGCGCATCGAGGCCGAGGTCGCGTTCATCCTCGACCGACCCCTCCGCGGGCCGGGCGTCACGGCCGACGAGGCGCGCCGGGCGACCCGGGCCGTGGCACCGGCCCTCGAGGTGATCGACTCGCGCATCCGCGACTGGAAGATCCACCTGCCGGACACGGTCGCGGACCTGGCCTCGTGCGCCCGGGTGATCGTCGGCCCCGCCCGGGTCCCGATCGACGGCTCGTTCGACCTGCGCCTCGTGGGTGCCGTGCTCGAGAAGGACGGCACCGTGGTCGCCACGGGCGCCGGCGCCGCAGCGCTCGGTGACCCGGCGGCGGCGGTGGCGTGGGCCGCGAACACCCTCGGCGAGCTCGGCGTGACGCTGGAGGCGGGCCACGTGATCATGACCGGCGCGCTGCACGCCTCGGTGCCGGTCGCGGCCGGGGACACGTTCAGCGCATCGATCGACCGCCTCGGGTCGGTCGGCGTCCGGTTCGGGTGAGGCGGTCATGAGCACGTCCAGGATCCCGGTCGCCATCGTGGGCTCGGGCAACATCGGGACGGACCTCGCCCGCAAGCTCCTCCGCTCGGAGCTTCTGGAGCCGAAGGTCGTCGTCGGGATCGATCCGGCGTCCGACGGGCTGGCGCGGGCACGCGCGTGGGGCATCGAGACGAGCGCCGGTGGCGTGGACTGGCTGCTGGCGAACGCCGAGCGACTCGGCATCCGGATCGTGTACGAGGCGACGTCGGCCGGGATCCACGCGACGAATGCGCCGCGCTACGCCGCGGCCGGGATCGTGGCCATCGACCTGACGCCGGCGGCCGTGGGACCGGCGGTCGTGCCCCCGGTCAACCTCGGTGCGCATCTCGACCAGGCGAACGTCAACCTCATCACCTGCGGCGGGCAGGCCACGATCCCGATCGTCGCCGCCGTCGCCCGGGTCACCGGCGTGCCCTACGCCGAGATGATCTCGGCGGTCGCCAGTGTCTCGGCCGGCCCCGGCACCCGGGCCAACATCGACGAGTTCACCAGGACCACCCGTCGGGGCATCGAGGTGATCGGCGGGGCCGCCCGGGGCAAGGCGATCATCGTGCTCAACCCCGCAGAACCGCCGATGATCATGCGAGACACCGTCCTCTGCCTGGTCGGCGACGCCGATCCGGACGACATCCGGCGTTCC
>DASPHN010000071.1:0-3870 GCA_035629655.1 Saccharimonadales bacterium (SeqCode)
CGGCGGTCGGCGGGAACTCGGGGCCATCGACGGGGTCGTCGGCCGTCGCGGGCCGCATGATCCAGCGCAGGGTCAGCACGTGGCTCTTGGGAACGTCGCTGACGAAGTCGGCCACATAGTCGTCGGCCGGAGCACCGACGACCTCCTCTGGCCGCCCGCTCTGGACGACGGCTCCGTCGCGCATGATCACGATGTGGTCGCCGAGCTTGAGCGCCTCGGCCAGGTCGTGGGTGATGAAGACCATCGTCTTGCCGACTTCGTGGTGCAGGCGCAGGACCTCGTTCTGCATGTCTCGCCGGATGAGCGGATCCAGGGCGCTGAACGGCTCGTCGAAGAACATGACCTCGGGATCGACGGCCAGCGCCCGAGCGAGCCCGACCCGCTGCTGCATGCCACCCGACAGCTGGTCCGGATAGCTGTCGGCGTGCCCGGCCAGGCCCACGAGATCGATCATCTCGCGGGCACGTCCCTCACGCGCGGTCCTGGACTCGCCGCGGATCTCGAGCCCGAATGCGACGTTGTCGATGACGCGCCGGTGGGGCAGCAGGCCGAAGTGCTGGAAGACCATGCTGAACCGGCGCCGGCGGAGCTCGCGCAATCGCTCGGGGTCGGCCTTGACGATGTCGTCGCCGTCGAGCAGGACCTGGCCGACGGTCGGCTCGATGAGCCGGGTGATGCACCGGACGAGGGTGGACTTGCCGCTGCCCGACAGGCCCATGACGACGAACACCTCGCCGGGCCAGACCTGGAATCCGACGTCGCGCAGCGCCACCGTGGAGCCGTTCTTGCGACGCAGCTCGTCGCGCGAGAGGTCGGCATCGGGCGTGCCCACGACCTTGTGCTCCGCTGGACCAAAGACCTTCCAGAGCCCGCGCACGTCGAGGGTCGGCGCGCCGGTCTCGTCGGCACGACGCCCGCGGCTGCCTACATCGCGATCCGGCGCTGGTCCCGTCGTGGCGCCGGACGCGGCACCCGGATCCGTCGTCGCCGTCACGCGCTCGTCACCCTCCGAACCACCCCGTCGGTCCTGGATCCGTGTTGTGCCAGATATGCTTCGCCTCACGGTACTCGTCGAGGCCGGTCGGGCCAAGTTCCCGGCCGATCCCGGAGCGCTTGAAGCCGCCCCATTCTGCCTGCGGCAGGTACGTGTTGTAGTCGTTGATCCACACGGTCCCGGCGCGCAGCCGACCGGCCACTCGCTCGGCCCGGCCGGCGTCGGCGGTCCAGACCGCACCGGCCAAGCCGTAGTCGGTGTCGTTGGCGAGCTCGATCGCCTCGGCCTCCGTCGAGAAGCGCTCGATGGTCAGGACCGGCCCGAAGACCTCCTCGCGGACGATGCGCATATCCCGCGTCACGTCGACGAAGACCGTCGGGCGATAGAAGAACCCGGCCTGCAGCTCGGGCTCGTCCGGTCGGCGGCCGCCGGCGACGAGTCTGGCGCCTTCCTCGAGGGCCCCCGCGACGTGGGCCTCGACCTTGGCCCGATGTGCGGCCGAGATGAGGGCTCCGGCCTCGGTCGCATCGTCGGTGCCGTGGCCCAGCCGGATCCGATCGGCTCGCTCCGCGACCGCGGCCACGAACGCATCGAAGATCTCGTCCTGGACGATGGCTCGGCTGCCCGCGCTGCAGACCTGGCCGGAGTGGGTGAACGCCGCGGTCACCGCGTTGTCCACGACCGTCTCGAAGTCGGCATCGGCGAAGACGATATTGGGACTCTTGCCGCCTAGCTCGAGGGCGACGCGCTTCACGTTGACGGCCGCGCCGTGCATCAGCGAGCGGCCCGCGTCGAGCCCGCCCGTGAGCGAGATGAGGTCGACATCCGGGCTGTCACCGAGCGCCTGACCGACCCGCTCGCCTGGCCCGAGGACGAGGTTCACGACGCCGGCCGGGACGCCGGCTTCCTCGAGCAGGCGAGTCAGATGGATGGCGGTCAGCGGCGTGACCTGGGCGGGCTTCATGACCGCGGTGTCGCCGGCGGCGATGGCCGGCGCGATCTTCCAGGAGAGCTGCAGGAGCGGGTAGTTCCACGGCCCGATGAGCCCGCACACGCCGATCGGCTCGTAGACGATCCGGCTGGTGGCCGTGGGGGTGCTCGTGTCGACGAGCCGGCCGGCTTCCTTGTCCGCGAGGTCGGCGTAATAGCGGAAGACCCGGGCGACATCCGCCATGTCCCAGCGGCTCTCCCGCATCGCCTTGCCGGTGTTCAGCGTCTCCTCGAGAGCGAGCGCCTCGAGGTCGCGGTCGATCAGGTCGGCGACGCGGTCCAGCAGGGCCGCCCGCTCGCTCGTCGGCGTACGGGGCCAGTCCGTGCGGTCGAACGCCCGGCGAGCGGCGCCGATCGCGGCCTGGACCTGCTCGTCGGTCGCGACGTCCACCTCGGTGATGACCGAGGCGTCACTCGGGTTGATGACGGGGCTGCACGTCCCGTCGCCCGAGGCCACCCAGGCTCCATCGATGAACAGGCTCGGCACGGACACCCTCGTTCGTCTGCGAAACGCCCGGGACGAACCCGAGGATGCGGCCGGCCTCGATCGTGGTCAACGCCGCGTCGCGGCCGGCGCGCCCACGCTGGCTCGTAGCGGTCGGTCAGGCGCTGCCTTCGAGCGGGGCCGGACGATGACCGAAGGTGCGGGCCGGCCCGGCCGGCATGGACGGTGCCGCCCAGCGCACGGCATTGGCGATCACGTGGCGGACGGTCGCGTCGTGGTACGTCGGGTGCGTCTCGTGTCCGGGCCGGAAGTAGAAGATTCGGCCGCTTCCCCGCTGGTAGCACGCTCCGCTGCGGAAGATCTCGCCACCCTGGAACCAGCTGACCAGCACCAGGCCGTCCGGTGCCGGGACGTCGAAGGGCTCGCCGTACATCTCCTCCTCCTCGAGCACGAACGACGCATCCAGCCCGGCCGCGATGGGATGCCCCGGATCCACCACCCACAGCCGCTCGCGCTCCCCCGATTCGCGCCAGACCAGATCGCACGAAGTGCCCATCAGGCGCTTGAAGATCCGGGAGAAGTGGCCGGAGTGCAGGACGATCAGGCCCATCCCGCCGAGGACCCGAGCGTGGACCCGCTCGACGACCTCGTCGCTGACCTCGCCGTGCGCGACGTGGCCCCACCACGTCAGGACGTCCGTCTCCGCGAGCACCGCATCGGTCAGACCATGCTCGGGCTCGTCGAGGGTGGCCGTGCCCACGGTCAGGTCCGGGTGCGCGCGCAGGCCGGCCGCGATGGCCGCGTGGATGCCGTCGGGGTAGACCGCGGTCACCGGCGGATCGGATCGCTCCTGGCGGTGCTCGTTCCAGACGGTCACCCGGATCGGGCGTTCCGTGTCGCGCTCCGCCGTCATGCCGCGTCCCGCTCCCGTCCCGGGCGCACGACCGCACCGCCGCTTGCGCTCGACTCGCGGATCGCGTCCCAGAGCCGCGCCATCCGCAGGCCGACCTCGGGCGGGCTGGGGTTCGGTGCCCGGCCCGCGCGGACGTCGAGGAACTGCTGCCAGACGGATCGCGGCTCGATCGACCGGACGCGGCTCAGGCGGCGGGCCCCATGCCGTTGCAGCTCGAGGCGTTCGCCCCAGATCCCCGTCCGGAGGATGCCCCGCTCGCAGAACACGCGGATGTCCGAGCCGAGCGACGGGATGGCCCGCCCGCAGCCGTTCATCGTGACGAGGGCGCCGGAGGCGAGCTTGGCCATCACCACGCCCCGGATGTCGACCGGGCTGCCGTCGTCCTCCAGCCAGGCGACGACCTCGGTCACGTCCTGACCCGCCAGGTCGCTGACCGTGTTGAGCATGTGCGCGCCGGTGTCGAACAGGAAGCCGCCGCCGGAACGGACCGGATCCTGGCGCCACGTGCCCTGCGAATGGGTCCGCCAG
>DASPHN010000072.1:0-6369 GCA_035629655.1 Saccharimonadales bacterium (SeqCode)
CCGGCACCGCCTCCCGGATGCGGGCGAGGCGCTCCTGGTAGTGCTCGATCGTGTACTGGCGCCCCATCCGGCGCAGGACCGTGTCGTCCCCGCTCTGGACCGGCAGGTGGAGGTGCTCGCAGACGCTCGGGCACTCGGCGAGGGCCGCGATGAGCCGATCCGAGAGGTCCCACGGGTGCGAGGTCACGAACCGGAGTCGAGGGATCGCCGGCCGCCCATCGGCGGTACGAAGGCCGTCGATGGCGCGGATCAGCTCGGCGAGGTCGGGGCGCCCGTGGAGGTCCAGCCGCCGGCCGGCCCAGCGCTCGGCGTCGACGTGGGCGAACCGTGGCTCGGGGGCGAGGTCATGCCCGTAGGAGTTGACGTTCTGGCCAAGGAGCGTGACCTCGCGGTACCCGGTCGCGGCCAGCTGGCGCGCCTCCTCGACGATGTCATCGAACGGTCGACTGCGTTCCGGGCCACGGCTGAACGGCACGATGCAGTAGGTGCACGTCTTGTCGCACCCGTAGATGATCGGCAACCAGGCGCTGGTCGCCGAGCCACGCGCCACGGTCCCCTCCCCGATGGCTCGGGCACGCGTCCCCGACAGGCCGTCGGCGACCCCGACGACCGTCCGCCCGACCGTGGTCGTGGCACCGACCGCGCCGATGGGCGCCTGGGCGGACGCCAGGCCGAGTCGATCGACGAGCTCGGGCTCCTCGTCGGGTCGCAGGAACAGATCGACCGCCGGGTAGCGCGTGCGCAGCCCGTCTCGATCGGGCTCGCGGACGGAACAGCCGGTCAGCACCACCCGGAGCCCGGGGTTGGCTGCCTTGAGCCGGTGGAGGTGGCCCTGCCGACCGATGACCTTCTGCTCGGCGCCCTCCCGGATCGCGCACGTGTTGATCACGACGAGATCCGCGGTGTCCATCGAGGACGACTCCTCGCAGCCCGCGGCCAGGAGCCGGCCGGCCATCTCCTCGGAGTCGCTGCGGTTCATCTGGCAGCCCAAGGTCCAGACGTGGAAGCGCGGCAGGCTGCGCAGATCGGGCAGGTACTCGGCCAGCCGAGGGTCGTCCGGAGCGGCCGGCGTCCGTGGCTGGACCCCGGGGAGCGGACCGCTCGGGGCGACCTCGAGGACGGGCAACGCGCGGGTGGAGAGGCGGGTGTCGGTCACGGCCGCGCCATGGTATCCCGAACCATGGCCCGGACACGGTAGCCTAGATAGATGGAATTGCTGACCAACCCCGAGACCTGGATCTCGCTCCTCACCCTGACGGTGCTCGAGATCGTGCTCGGCATCGACAACGTCATCTTCATCTCGATCCTCGTACAGCGGCTCCCCGCCGCGGTCCGGGATCGCGCCCGATACATCGGCCTGGGCCTGGCGATGGGGATGCGCATCCTGCTGCTCCTCACCATCTCGTTCATCGTCGGGCTCACCGCACCGGTGTTCACGATCGCCGGCAAGGACTTCTCGTGGCGCGACATCATCCTCATCGGCGGCGGTCTCTTCCTGCTCTGGAAGGCCACGACCGAGATCGGCGAGTCGTTGGAGGGCGAGGAGGCCCACCATGCGGAGACCGGCGCCACGGCCACCGCCTCGTTCCGCTCGGTCCTCATCCAGATCGTCCTGCTCGACATCGTCTTCTCGCTGGACTCGGTGCTGACCGCCGTCGGCATGGCCGAGGAGATCGCCGTGATGGTCGCGGCGGTCGTGATCGCGGTCCTCGTGATGCTGGTGGCGTCGGGCCCGCTGTCACGGTTCGTGCACGACCACCCGTCCGTGAAGATCCTCGCCCTCGCGTTCCTGCTCCTCATCGGCGTGACGCTCATCGCCGACGGCTTCGGGTTCCACATCGACAAGGCGTACATCTACGCGGCGATGGCGTTCAGCGTCTTCGTCGAGGCCCTGAACCTGCGGGCACGGGCCGCGCGGGCGAAGAAGGTGGCGCCGGTCGAGCTACGCCCGACCTTCGTCAAGGACGAGGCGGACTCGGGCCCGTCCTAGGCCGGTCGATCACGCTCGCGCGATACGCTCGAGCAGGCTCTCGCCGATCTCGGGCGGGACCCACAGCAGACGGTGCGCCTCGGCGTACGGGCCGAGGTCGCCGTGGTAGTCCGTACCGCCCGTCGGGAGCAGACCGAGATCACGGGCGACCGCCCCGACCGCGGCGACGGTATCGATATCGAACGAACGGTAATAGACCTCCAGGCCGACGAGACCCTCCTCGATCAGCTCCTGGAGCAGCTCGCGGCGCGTCGGTGCCTCCGAGAAGTGGGCGAGGACGGGGACGCCGCCGGCGGCCGTGACGGCCTGGATCGCCTCGGTCGGCCCGAGTCCCTCGCGCGGGACATAGCCCGGGCCGCCGTGGCCGATCAGCCGCCGGAACGCGTCCTCCACGCTGGTGGCGTGGCCCGCCGCGATCAGGGCCCGCGCGATCGTCGGACGACCCATGGCGTCATCGTCGGTCGAGACAAGCCCGACGACCTGGTCGTCGATCGGCATCCCCGCGTTGCGGAGCTTGGTCACGGTCCTGGTGAACCGTTCCCGGCGGCGACCGCGTTGGGCGGCGAGCTGCGCCTCGAACGCCTCGTCGTTCGGGTCCATCCCGAAGCCGAGGATGTGCAGCTCGCCCTCCCACAGCCCGAGGTCGCGGGTGACCAGGGCATTGATCTCGACGCCGGGGAGCAGCCTGAGCCCGGCCGGGACCGCGTCGGCGGCCATGACCTCGCGATAGCCGGCGAGGGTGTCGTGGTCGGTCAGGGCGAACGTGCGGACGCCGGCCTCGAACGCCTGCCGGACGAGCGCCGCGGGCGGGACGATGCCGTCGGAGCGGGTGGTGTGGGCGTGCAGGTCCACCGACGACGGGGCCGGGGGCACGACGGCGCCGTGCACGGGCGCCGGGTCGTGGCGCGTGGGCCGGGGCGCGGGTCGAGGCGGCTTGGGGGTCGTCACGGTCGTCGGCTCGGGCTCAGACGTCGACGAGCTGCTGGATCCGCTCGATCTGCAGCGCCCGCCCCGTGGCGGGATCGATGTCGACCTGGACGGCATTGAACACCACGGCGCCACTGCCGACCTCGAACCGCGTGGGCAACGCGTTGATGAAGCGCGGGAGGACGGTCCGAGGCTCGAAGCCGATCACGCTCCAGACGGGGCCGGTCATGCCCAGGTCGGTCTGGTAGGCCGTGCCGCCCGGCAGGATCCGCTCGTCGCCAGTGACGATGTGCGTGTGCGTCCCGACGACGACGCTGACCCGGCCGTCGAGGTAGAGCCCCAGCGCGTTCTTCTCCGACGTCAGCTCACAGTGGAAGTCGACGAGCCGGATGGGCGGCAGCGGCTCGGGCGCGGACGACTCGTCGAGCAGGGCGTCGGCATCGGTGAAGGGATTCTCGATCGGCTGCATGAAGGTCCGGCCCTGGAGATTGATCACGGCGACGTGGCTGCCGTCGAGTGCGTCGTAGATGCCCCAGCCGCGGCCAGGCACCTCGTGCGTGCCGTAGTTGTGCGGGCGGAGGACGCGGTCGTTGGCATCGAGATAGGCGTAGATCTCGCGCTTATCCCAGATGTGGTTGCCGCTCGTGATGACGTCGACCCCGCTCCCCAGCATCGCGTCCGCGGTGGATGGCGTGAGGCCCATACCGCCGGCCACGTTCTCGCCGTTGGCGGTGACGAAGTCGATCCCGCGCGACTCGCGCAGGCCCGGCAGCACCTGCTCGACGGCCACGCGACCGGGCTTGCCGATGAGGTCGCCGATCATCAGGACCCGGCACGCCCCGCGTGGTCGCGGCGCGTCACCGTTGGCCGGATTGCCGAGCCGAGTCCGCCCGACGGACGCCGGGGCGTGGTCGGCCGCGGCCGGTCCCTCGCCCGTGGGACCGCCTACTTCGCGTACTCCACGGCCCGCGTCTCGCGGATGACCGTGACCTTGATCTGGCCCGGATAGGTCAGCTGCTCCTCGATCTTCTTCACGATGTCACGGGCCAGCCGCGTCGCCGTGAGGTCGTCGATCTCCTCGGGACGGACCAGGATGCGGACCTCGCGGCCGGCCTGGACGGCGAACGAGCGCTCGACGCCGGTAAAGCTCTCGGCGATGGCCTGCAGGTCCTCGAGCCGCTTGACGTAGGTGTCCATCGTCTCGCCGCGGGCACCCGGCCGGCTGGCGCTGATCGCATCCGCCACCTGCACGATCGGGGCCTCGAGGCAGGCGTATTCGACCTCTTGGTGGTGGGCCGCGATGCCGTTGATGACCTTGAACGGCAGGTTGTGGCGTTGGGCGATCCCGGCGCCGATGGCGGCATGCGGCCCCTCGACCTCATGGTCGACGGCCTTGCCGATGTCGTGGAGCAGGCCGCCCATCTTCGCGATCTGGACGTCGGCCCCGATCTCGGCGGCGATGACCGCCGCGAGGTTGCTCGTCTCGACCGAGTGGTTGAGCACGTTCTGGCCGTAGCTGGTGCGGTACTTCAGTCGGCCGAGGAGCTTGATGATCTCGGCCGGAAGGCCCGGGACGCCAGCCTCGTACGCGGCCGTCTCGCCGGCCTGGCGGATGACGAGGTCGACCTCGGCGCGAGCCTTGGCGACGACCTCCTCGATGCGCCCTGGGTGGATCCGGCCGTCGGCCAGCAGCTTGGTCAGGGCGATGCGGGCGACCTCGCGGCGGACCGGGTCGAAGCCGCTCAGCACGACCGTCTCGGGCGTGTCGTCGATGATCAGGTCGACCCCGGTCGCCTGCTCGAGGGCCCGGATGTTGCGGCCCTCGCGGCCGATGATCCGGCCCTTCATCTCGTCGCTCGGCAGGTGGACGACACTGACCGTGTGCTCGGCGGTGTGGTCGGCGGCGACGCGCTGCATGGCGGTCAGGACGATGTCACGGGCCTTGTCCTGGGCCTCCTCACGGGCCGAGCGCTCGATGGCCCGGGCCAGCTTCACCGCGTCGTGCTCGGCCTCGGCGCGGACGGCTTCGATGATCACGGCCTTGGCGTCCTCGGCGGACATGCCCGAGACGCGCTCGAGGGCCGCCACCTGCTCGGCGTGGGCTCGGCTCAGCTCGTCGCGGGTCTTGTCGAGCTCGCGCTCGCGGTCGAGGAGCTTGCGATCGCGCTGCTCGACCATCTCGGCTCGCTGGTCGAGCTGCTCATCGCGCTGGACGAGGCGTCGCTCGATGGCGGTCAGCTCGGTCCGTCGGGCCCGAGCCTCCTCCTCCGCCTCGCGGGCCATGCGGAGCTTCTCGTCCTTCGCCTCGAGGATCAGCTCCTTCTGGCGGGCCCGCGCCTCGGCCTCGATGCGGCGGGCCTCGGCCTGGGCCGCCTTGATGGTCTGCGAGGCCCACACGCTGCGGGCGATGACGCCGAGTGCGGCTCCGCCGACGGCGGCCACGAGGGCCACCGCCAATACGACCGGTGTCTCCATCGGTTGTCCTCCCATCCGGACCGGGTTATGCGGCCGGACGTTCCTCGTGTACCAAGGGCGCGATCGCGCTCGTGAGCGGCGGCGACCCCCTTCGGGTCGCCACCCCGGGCCCGGCCGCCTCGTGACGGAGCGGACCGTCTCAGATGGGCCGCGATCGGCCGTTTCCCGTTCGGTACGCCAGTCTCGTCGGCGCCTGGAACGGTTCCGGGTAGCGTAGGGCCGCCGTTCGGGAGGGTCAACCGAAGGGTTGCGGCGGCGGTTCGCCTCGGACACAGGACGACGGCCCCGGGGATCCGGGGCCGTCGTGACGGTGGTGGGGTGGGCTGACGTGGTCGATCAGGACCCGTGCTTGCCGTGCGTCTTGACCTTGCTTGCGCCCTTCGCGGCGGTGCGCTCGGCCTTGGCTGCCTCGCGCTCGGCAGCCCGGTCCTCCTTGGCGGCCTGACGCTCGGCTGCCTTGGCGGCCCGTTCGGCGGTTCGCGCTGCTTTCTCGGCCGCTCGCTCGGCCTTTGCGGCCGCACGCTCAGCGGCACGTGCCGCCTTGTCGGCCTCATGCTGGGCCGTTCGAGCGTCCTTCGCCGCGTCGGCCTCGTCGTCCGTGCACGACTCGGGCGTCTCGGTCTCGGTCGCCGTGGGCTCGGTGGTCTCCGGGGTCTGGTCCGTCTCGCACTCGCCAGATGCCTGGGCGGCCTGGCTGACGTAACCACCGTGGTTGCAGTTCGTCCCGCCGGTGCGGGCGCTGTGGGCCGCCTCGGACGTGGAGACGACGCCGTCCCCGTCCAGGTCGACCGCGGCGTTGGCGATGGCCGCTGCAGCAGGGTCCGCGACCGCGGCGTCGGTCTGGCAGTCGTCGTCGACGCCGTTCCCGTCGACGTCCTCGAATGTCGCCGTGGTGTCCGCCGTCGGCAGCTCGTCGACGGGCTCCTCGGTCTCCATGGCCGGCGCCGTGTACGCGACGAGGGTCGCGGCCGCTACGG
>DASPHN010000073.1:0-10187 GCA_035629655.1 Saccharimonadales bacterium (SeqCode)
GGTCAAGGCCGTGGCGGCACCGGCGACCGCACCGCTCCACGAGGCCATGCCCGCCACGCCGACGTGGGCCATCGACTTCAGCGCGATCACTCCTGACGTCGAGCTGTTCCCCCGGCGCGCCTGGCTGCGTGCCACGGAACGGGCGCTGGCCGCGGCCCCGAACGAGGCGCTGGACTACAGCGACCACCGCGGCCGCATCGAACTTCGGCTGGCGCTCCGGGACTACCTCGCCCGTGTCCGTGGCGTGCGGGTCGATGTGGAGCGGATGGTCATCACCCAGGGCTTCACGCAGGGACTCGATCTCGTGTCCCGGACCCTTCGTGCGCGCGGCGCGACCACGATCGCCTTCGAGACCCCGTCGCCGCCATCGGAGTGGCCCATCGTCCAGGCGTCCGGGCTCGAGCTCGAGTTCGTGCCCGTGGACGACGACGGCCTGCGGACGGACCGGCTCGACGGGCTCGAGGCCGCGGCGGTCATCGTCACCCCGGCCCATCAGTTCCCGACCGGCGCGGTCCTGACGCCGGCCCGTCGCGAGGAGCTCGTGCGCTGGGCCGCCGGCCACAGCCGGTTCGTGATCGAGGACGACTACGACGCCGAGTTCCGCTACGACCGCAACGGCATCGGCGCGGTCCAGGGGCTCGACCCGCAGCACGTCATCCACATCGGCACGGCGTCCAAGACCCTGGCGCCGGGGATCCGCATCGGCTGGATGAGCCTGCCCGACGAGCTGGTCGACGAGGTCCGGGCCATCAAGAACCAGACGGACTCGGGCTCACCGTCGATCGGCCAGCTCGCCCTCGCGCACCTGTTGACGAGCGGTGACTACGACCGGCACGTCTCCAGGTCGCGCCAGGTCTACCGCCATCGCCGGGATGCGCTGGTGGACGCCCTGGTCCGACGGTTGCCCGGTCTCCCGATCCAGGGGGTCGCGGCGGGCTTGCACGTCCTGCTGCGCCTGCCGCCGGACAGTGATGACATCCAGGTCGCCGCGGATGCCGCGAGCCGAGGCATCGGGGTCAAGGCGCTCTCCCCGATGGCCGTCGACGGCGCCGGGCAACGCGGCCTCGTCCTGGGCTACAGCCGCGTGCCGGAGACGCGGGTAGACGGCGCGGTCGCGGCCCTGGCCGACAGTCTCGCCGCATCCGGTGTGCGCGGGGTCGACCGTCGGGCCCCGCCCTCGTAGTCGCACGCACGGACCACGCCAGGCTCCACCCGGACGAGCACACGGGGCGCATGCGAGCCGCGCGGGATCGCATGGGACCACGCGCCGCCGGGGGCCGCCATCTGGCGCATTGACGGCCCGTGTATGACAGGACTATGCTCCGACCATCCCGACCGGCTTTCCCGCGCTGCGGCAGCGATTCCGCGCGCAACCGCTCGGCCCCTACGCGACACGGTGCCCCTCGGCCGTCCGAGGCCGATGAGCCCGCGCCGCTCCCCCTCACCCGAAGGTGATCGTTCCCAAAATGCCCGCACCCGGCCCCGACCAGCGCGACCAGCGCTCCCGCAACCGCCGACCCCGTCGACGCACCCAGTCGACCTACCGCGCCCCTGTCTCCGAGTTCGAGGAGCAGCAGGAGCTCGAGGCCGCCAAGGAGCGCAACGACCTCGACATCAGCGACCTCCGCGAGATGAGTGTCACCGAGCTCCGCCAGGTCGGCAAAGAGCTCGCGATCGACACCGCGACCGGCGAGCGCAAGGACGAGATCGTCGATCGGATCCTGCAGCGCCAGACCGAGAACGCCGGCCACGCCTATGCCACCGGCATCCTCGACATCGTCGATGAGGGCTTCGGCTTCATGCGCCGCCACGGCCTCCTGCCCAGCCCGGAGGACGTGTACGTCAGCTCGAGCCAGGTCCGCCGTTCCGGCCTGCGTGTCGGCGACCGCGTGTCGGGCGCCGTCCGCTCCCCGCGCGAGGGCGAGAAGTACTGGGGCATGCTCCGGGTCGACAGCGTCAACGGCGTCGACTCCGATACCGCCCGACGCAGGCCGGTCTTCGGAGACCTGACCCCGGTCCACCCGGACGTGCTGATCAACCTCGAGACCGATCCCAAGAACCTCAGTCAGCGCCTGATCAACCTGGTCAACCCCATCGGCAAGGGTCAGCGCGCGCTCATCGTCAGCCCGCCGAAGGCCGGCAAGACGATGCTCCTCAAGCAGATCGCCAACGGCGTCAGCGCCAACTATCCGGACATCCTCCTGATGGTCGCCCTCATCGGCGAGCGTCCCGAGGAGGTCACGGACATGCGCCGGAGCGTCAAGGGCGAGGTCATCTCCTCGACCTTCGACGAGCCGACCGAGAACCACACCCACGTCGCCGAGATGGCCCTCGAGATCGCCAAGCGTCAGGTCGAGACCGGCCGGGACGTGGTCATCCTCCTCGACTCGATCACGCGCCTCGCTCGCGCCTACAACCTGGCGCTCCCGCCGTCCGGCCGGACGCTGTCGGGTGGCCTCGATCCCATCGCCCTCTACCCGCCCAAGCGCTTCTTCGGCGCCGCGCGGAACATCGAGGAGGGCGGCTCGCTGACGATCATCGGCACGTGCCTCGTCGACACCGGCTCGCGCATGGACGACGTCATCTACGAGGAGTTCAAGGGCACCGGCAACTCCGAGCTCATCCTGGATCGCAAGCTCGCCGAGAAGCGGATCTTCCCGTCCATCGACGTCCAGCGCTCGGGCACCCGCCGCGAGGAGCTGCTCCTCGAGGAAGGGACCCTGAAGATGGTCTGGACCATGCGTCGCATGCTGTCGGCGGTGGGGACCAACGAGGGTATCGAGATCCTCCTCAACCGGCTGTCGAAGACGCAGTCGAACGCCGAGTTCCTGGCCTCACTCACGAAGAATCTCGACGGCTAGCCGCGGCCCACGGTGGGGCGTTTGCCCACTATTCCGCCCCCGTGGTACGGTTCCCGCTGATGTCGTAAGCCTGTTGTAACGACAGGCGCGGCCGCGAGGAAGAGACCCCCAGCCTCGAAACCGCGACCACGGACGGCTCGGATCCCGAGTCCCCCAAACCCACGCGCACCCTTCCGCGCTACGGGCCGTCCTCACGCCAGGAGACCGTATTGCTGAACGCATCGGTCGGCGTCCAGCGCGTCCTCGGACGGCTGCGTCGACCCCATACCGACCGGCCGACCCCCACGGCCAGCCCTCTGCCGACGAAGCGCCATAGGACCGCACGAGTCGTGCGCGACCAGGTGCGTACGGTGGCCACCGCCGCCCACCTGCTCCCGCGCCGCCACCGCGCTCGTCGAGCCGACACGCTCCCCGCGCCCACCCGCGACCTCGTTCGTCGCCTGGGTCATGAGGCGACCCTCGCGCTCGTGGTCGCGGGCGTCGTCCTCGGTGCGTCCGTCCTGAGCCTCGGCCCGACCGGCGCCGCTAACGGCGACACCGGCGGACCGACCGGCGACGGGGCCGGACCGCGACTCGCGGTCGGCGGCGCCGTCAGCGGCGCGGTCAGCGACCCCGCGGCCGTGGGCAACGTCGAAGAGTCCTACATCGACGTCGTCGACATCGCCGTCACGGAGCGCACCGAGCTCACCGACGGTGCGCCGCAGGCGTTCGTCGAGCCTGCCGCCAACGTCAGTGCCCTGTCCCGCCTCGGCGACGTCGACATGACGGACCCGGAGGCGCAGGCCGCGATCGCTGCCGCCGAGCGGGCCGCGGATAACGTCGTCGAGGGTCCGTTCCTCGCTGACGGGACGCTCCTGAAGCCCGTGGCCGTGGACACGGTCGTCGCTGACGGCAGCAGCCTGATCCGCAGCTACAAGGTGAAGTCGGGCGAGACCCTGGCCGGCATCGCCAAGAAGATGAAGGTCTCGATGATGACCTTGTGGTGGGCCAACGACCTCAAGACGAAGAAGCTCCACAAGGGCCAGAAGCTCACCATCCCGCCGGTCAGCGGTCTGGTCGTCAAGGTCAAGGCGACCGACACGCTCGAGGCGATCGCGACCAAGTACAAGGTCACCGAGGACAAGATCCTCGAGGCGAACGAGATCAGCGACCCGAACCTCGTCGTGGGCCAGGTCCTCGTGCTCCCGGGCGCCAAGGGCAAGCCGATGCCGAAGCCCAAGCCCAAGCCGGTCGTGAAACGGTCGTCCGGCGCGTCGGGCGGGTCGGGCGGGTCGGCGCGAGCCCCGAGGAGCTACTCGGGCGGCAACTTCCGGTGGCCGACGAGCAGCCACAACGTGAGCCAGCGCTACCGCGGCGGCCACTACGGGCTGGACATCGACGGCAGCACGGGCGACCCGATCTACGCGGCCGCCGGCGGCACGGTCCAGTTCGCCGGATGGAAGAGCAACGGTGGCGGATACCAGGTCTGGATCGCGCACGGCTCGGGGCTGTACACCACGTACAACCACATGTCGAGCGTGTCGGTCGGGCGCGGCCAGCACGTGGGTCGCGGACAGCGCATCGGGCGGATGGGCGCCAGCGGCTACGCGTCCGGCTCGCACCTCCACTTCGAGGTGTGGCGTGGCCCGATCTGGAACGGCGGCAAGCGCGTCAATCCCCTGGCGTACCTCTAGGCGTCGCACCGACTCCCGGCGTGGCCGCTCCGGCGGCGCGGGTCGGCGAGCGTGCGAGAATGCCCGCGATGTTCCTCGACCGCGTGAAGATCTGGGTCCATGCCGGCACGGGCGGCGATGGAGCGGCGACCTTCCGCCAGGAGGCCCATGTCCCCCGTGGCGGCCCCGACGGGGGTGACGGCGGGCGAGGCGGATCCGTCCACCTGCGGGTCGACCCCGGGCAGACGACCCTGCGCGACTTCCAGTACCGCCACCACTTCAAGGCCACGCCCGGTGGCCGTGGCACCCGTGCCCGGCGACACGGGAAGGCCGGTGAGGACCTGGTCCTCGAGGTCCCGCCCGGGACGGCCGTCTACGACGACGAGACCGGCGCCCTGATCGCCGATCTCGTGGCGACCGGCCAGGAGGCGACCGTGGCGAAAGGCGGTCGTGGCGGGCTCGGCAACGTTCACTTCAAGTCCTCGACCCACCAGGCCCCCAAGCACGCCCAGAAGGGCGAGCCCGGCGAGGAGCACTGGCTGCGACTCGAGCTCCGGCTCATCGCCGACATCGGGCTCGTCGGGCTGCCGAATGCCGGCAAGTCGACGATCCTGGCCGCGATCACCGCGGCGACCCCCAAGATCGCCGACTACCCGTTCACCACGCTCGAACCCAACCTCGGGGTCATGGACCTCGGGGACGAGGACGAGCGGCGCCCGACGATCGCCGACGTCCCCGGGCTGATCGAGGGGGCAAGCGACGGGGCCGGCCTCGGCCACGCGTTCCTGCGCCATGTCGAGCGGACTCGCGTCCTGGTCCACGTGGTCGATGGCGCGTCGCGAGACCCCGGATGGGACCACGAGATCATCCGCGGTGAGCTCGAGGCACACGATCCGGCCCTGCTCGAGAAGCCGATCCTCATCGCCTTCAACAAGATCGACCTGCCGGCCGCCCGGGAGGCATGGCCGGCCTTCCAGCGCGCCCGTCAGGCCGAGGGCCTCGACGTCGTCGCCATCGCCGCCTCGACGGGTGAGGGGCTGGAGACGTTCCGTGCCCGCGTCGCCGGTCTGCTGCCGACCCTCGAGGAGCTGGCCGAGCCGCCGGAGCCGGCCGGCGTCGTCGTCCACCGCATCGACGCGATGGGCGACGGCTTCCTGATCGAGCACGACGATGACGGCGCGTTCCGGGTGCGGGGGAAGCGCATCGAGCGGGCTGCCGCCCAGACGAACTTCGATGTCGAGGAGTCGGCCGAGCGCTTCCAGCGCGACCTGCGCCGCCTCGGGATCGACGGCGAGCTGCGGCGTGCCGGCGTCCGGCCCGGAGACCTGGTTCGCATCGGCGGGACCGAGCTCGAGTGGGAGGCCCAGCCCTGGGAGCAGCGCTGACCGGGGGCGGCAGGGCCGTCCTGGGAGTGTTCGGCGGCACGTTCGACCCGATCCACCTGGCCCACCTCGCCGTGGCCGAATCGGCGCGGGACGCGCTGGACCTGGAACAGGTGCTCTTCATCCCCGCCGGCGAACCGCCGCACAAGCCCGGCCGCACGATCAGCCCGGCCGAGGTCCGGCTCGCGATGGTCGAGCTGGCCGTCGTCGGGAACCCCGACTTCGCGGTGAGCCGCATCGAGATCGATCGGGACGGGCCGTCGTACACGGTCGATACGTTGCTGGCGTTGCGCGACGCGCGCATCGCCGCTGGCCGTGTTCCCGACCTCGCCCTCATCCTCTCCGCGGAGGCGTTCGCCGGCTTCCCGACCTGGCGCGCGCCCGAACGTGTGCTCGAGTTGGCCAC
Organism: Saccharimonadales bacterium (SeqCode); assembly: GCA_035629655.1. GTDB lineage: Bacteria > Chloroflexota > Limnocylindria > Limnocylindrales > CSP1-4 > SPCO01. The sequence goes on from DASPHN010000073.1 coordinate 6,302, forward strand.
GCTCGTCATCGCGCCACGCGACGGCTATCCCGTCGCGGACCCGGCCGAGCTCGAGCGGCACTTCCCGGGGACGCCGGCACGCGTGGTCGTGCTCGACGGGCCGTGGATGCGACTGTCGGCCTCGGACATCCGGACCCGGGCACGGGCCGGCCGGTCCGTGCGCTATCTCGTGCCGGATGCGGTCGCCGCGTATATCGGCGACCATGCGCTCTACCAGGACCAACGGAGGATCCATCCATCGTGACCGAACCCGCGCTCCCGAGCGCCGACCCGACCGGCCCGAGCGCTGACGGGCTTCCGCGCCGCGACGCCGTCGCGCCGGCGTCCCCGGCCGAGCGCCCGCCGCTCGAGCTTGCCCGCCGCATCGTCGAGCTCGCCGAGGACAAGAAGGCGGCGGACATCCAGCTCCTCGAGCTCTTCCCGCTCACGACGCTGGCCGACTACTTCGTCATCTGTTCCGGTGGCTCGGAGCGTCAGCTCGACGCGATCGCCGACGGCATCGTCTCCGCCCTGCGCGACGAGAAGACGAAGCCGATCGGCCGCGAGGGCACGCCCGCGTCGCACTGGGTCCTGCTCGACTTCGGCAGCGTGATCGTCCACATCTTCACGCCGCCCGAGCGCGAGTACTACGGCCTCGAGAAGCACTGGTCCGAAGCGAGGACGATCCTCCAGGTCCAGTAGGCCGGGCGCCTCGGACGACGGGCGGTCTTGCCTCGCGTGCCGCAGGGCGGCGGTGTCCGGCGGCACGCCCGGGTGAGTACGGGGCGACCCGGTACTGTCAGGTCATGATGCGCAAAGAGTGGTGCCTCCTAGCATCGGGACCCGCGATGACCCCTGTGTCATCGGGTCGACGAGGCGCCCAGTCGCATGTCCGTTCCGCGAGACCGTTGCCCTGCGTGTGGTCACCGGCTCATCACGACCCGGTTCGATACCACCTTCCGGTTGCCTGACCGGAGTGAGCGGCTGTGCTTCGGCATCCCCGGCGGGCTCTGCGAGGACTGTTCGCAGCTGTACATCGATCCCGACCTGATCGAGCTGCTCGACCTCGGTGAGGGACGATGCGTCTTCGCCATCGAGAGCGATCTCGTCGTACAGGAACAGGCTTGGTCGTCCGCCGACTGATACCCGAGTGAGCAGGTCCCGGGGTCAGCCGGGACCGACGCTCCGCTCCGCGTGATCGCGCACCCAGAGCGTGAACGCCAGCCGCCGTTGGGCGGTATCGGCCTCGAAGCCCGGGGCACCCTTGACCATCGCGTCGAGCTCGACGAGGCCCGAGAGCGCGTCTGCCAGCTCATCCGCTGTCCAACGACGCGTCTGCGCGGCCAGGGTCTTCGCCCGGAACTCGCTCGTGATGCCCATCGCCCGGGCCGCCGCCGGCAGGGCCGACCCGTCGGCCATGCGGTCACCGAGCTCGAGCAATTCGACGACCCGACGGTGCAGGACCGCCAGGAGCACGGGTTCCGGCGTGCCATCGATCAGCCGATCGAGGGCCGTCAACGCCGCCGCTCCCCGCCGCTCGCCGACCGCATCCGTCAGGGCCCAGACCGACCCCGGCGTCGTCTCGGCGACCAGCGCCCGGACGTCATCCGGTGTGACCGTCCCGCCATCGATCGCGTGCCGGAGTGCCAGCTTGTCGAGCTCGCCCGACGCGATCCGGGTGAGATGCCGGCGTTCGACATCACCATCGGTGACGCGACTCCCGAGGCGCTCCGCGAGCTCTCGCGCGGCCCCGGGAGCCAGGCGCAGTCCGCGGTCGCGGGCCTCGCTCTCGATCCATGGCCCAAGCGCGGTCGGTCGTGGCGCCATCGCGCCGACGACGCGTCCGCCAGCGGCGGTCACCGCGTCGGCGAGACGCTTCGGGCCCGGACCCTTGGCGTTCGACTTCGCCGACTCGACGAGCACGAGCGCGTTGCCCGGCGCGAGCAGCGCGATCGACTCGAGGACCGTGTCGCGGGTGTCGTTGCGCCGGACGAGCGTCCCGGGATTGGCCACGATCGCCAGTGTCCCGCCACCGAACAGCACGGAGGTCGTCAGCCGTTCGCGTAGCTGGCCCGCGGCGACGGCTGCGGTCGCAAGCTCGGGCCGGAGGTCCCACCGCTCGAGCGGCGAGCCGAGCTCCGTCGTCAGCGCCGCCGCAAAGCGATCGACGAGCCGGGCCGCGACCAGGTCGTCGTCGCCGTAGACATACAGGAGCGGGGCGACGGTCATGCGGCCGCGCCCGGCCGACGCCGGCCACTGGAACCCCGACCTGCGCCAGCCGCACGCAGCGCGTCGCCGGTCCAGGCGAGCCGCCGGACCTCGGACGGCGCGACGCCGGCCGCGCGGCAGACGTCCGCCTCCAGCCGGGTGGCCCGCGCCCAGACGGCCGACGAGGTGGCGTCGTCCCAGGTCCCCGGATAGCGGCGCGCCCACGACGCGAACCGGGCGGTCATCGGCTCCAGTCGCTGGCCCGCTCGTTTGTCGGCATAGGCCACGATCCGTTCCTCCCGGCTCGCGAAGGCGGCCCAGCGACGGAAGGTCTCGCCATCGACCAGGCGGGTCACGGGATGGGAGGCGACGAGGCGGGCCAGCTCCGGATGGCCCTGCCCGGTCAGCCACTCGGCCGATCCGTCGCCATGTCGGAGGGTCCGGGCCGGATCGTCCGGCGGCAGGACCTTGTCGACGTCGTGCAGCAACGCGGCCGCTTCGACGGCCGCTCGATCGATCGGCGTGCCACGAGCATCGATCGCTCGCGCCAGCCAGCCTGCGACCTCGCCCACGGCGCGTGCGTGCGCCACGAACCACGGTGGGGGATCGAGGGAGATCAGCAGGGCAGCGGCCGCGACCCGCCCGGGGACCGTCATCGGACCGATGGTACCCGACCGTCCGCTCCAGTCCGCCGATCGCCCAGTCGGGCGGCGGCTGGCCGGTCACCACCGCTGGACGCCCGGGCGCCGGCTCGGTGCCGATGAAGGACCGTGGCACGCCACACAGGAACCGCGTTGGCGTCGTGGTCCCGGCCCGCGCAGGCGCCACGGGTCTGGCCACGGCGACCTCGCGACGCGGCTCCGTCCGGACGGTCGGACCGCTGGCCTCGAAGGCGATCGTCACCGTGCCGTCGCGGTCGGTGCGGTAGACGGCCGCGCCGGCGGCAGCCAGCCGGTCGAGGGTAGGACGAGCCGGGTGTCCGTACCGATTCTCGGCACCGGCCGACGCGATGGCCACCCGCGGCCGGACGGCATCGACGAACGCCTGGGTCGTCGCCGTACGGCTCCCGTGATGGGCGATCTTGAGGACGTCGAGGCGTGGCAGGCCGGCAGCGAGCAGCGATGGGTCGATCCCTTCCTCGACGTCGCCGGTCAGCAGGAACCGACGATCGCCGACGCTGCCGAGGAGCACGATCGAGACGTTGTTGATGCCCGTCCCCGAGTCCGGAGGCGTGGCTGGGACCTGGCCGCGGATCGGCCACAGGACCCGCAGGTCCAGCTCGTCGACACGGACGCGATCCCCGGCCGCAAGCCCCAGTCGGACCGGCGCACCGGCTCGGGCGAGCCGCTCCGCAAAGGCGGCATAGCCGGGCCCTGGCCCGCGCATCCCCGGCTCGAAGACCTGCCTGACCCGGTACCGATCGAGGAGCAACGCAAGGCCGGCGACATGGTCCTCGTGCGGATGCGAGAGGATCACCGCATCGATCCGGCGGTCCCACGGCGGGATCCGCCGATCGAGCCCCACGAGCAATCGGTCCGGGTCGGGGCCGCCGTCGATGAGCAGGCGGCCACCACGCGACCCCTCGATGAGGATCGAGTCGCCCTGCCCGACATCGAGGACCACGATGCGCGCGACACCGGTCGGTCGACTGATGACGACGGCCCCCGTCACCGCCACGGCCACCACGAGCGCCAACACG
>DASPHN010000074.1:0-3255 GCA_035629655.1 Saccharimonadales bacterium (SeqCode)
TGCGCTGCGGCGATCCGCTGGGCGAGGATCCGGGCGTTGTATCGCGCGCCATGGACCGCTCCCGAGTTGCTCGGGATGCCGTGCCGCATCAGGCCCTTGGCGCCCTGGCCGATGGTGCCCGCGAAGTGGATGCCCGGCACGCTCGTGCTCTCCCACCAGGCCGTCTGTGCCGGCAACGCGGCCGCCCCGAACGTCGTGACGCCGAGCGCCGGGAGATCCTGGAGCGGGCAGGTGAAGCCGGTCGCGGCGATCACCTCGTCGACCTCGAATGCGAAGTCCCCTGCGCCGTCCGTGCGCCGCAGCCGGACGTCCAGCACGCCATCGCCACCGGGGACCCGTTCGACGCTGTCGATCGCGGCGTCCAGGATGGAGACTCCCCCACCCAGCGCGTGGTCCTCGTAGGGCTGGACGTAGCGGGCCCGGACGCCCACGAGCGAGTTCGTGACGACCGACAGCTTCGCGTGCGACGGCGAGACGATGACCAGCTGGCACGCCCAGGGCAGCAGGCCGTTGGCCAGTTCGAATCCGGAGTTCTGCTTGCCGACGATCAGGACGCGCTTGCCGGCATAGGTCTCGGCCGGGCGGACGTCGGCGTAGTGGGCCGCGAACTCCATGCCGGGCCCCGGTGGGATCCGGGGCTGGGCGACGCCGACGGCGACGATGAGCACCCGTGCTCGGTAGGTCCCATCGGTGGTTTCGACGAGGAAGCGCTCGCCGTCGGCCGTCTCCTCGCGCGCGGTGCCCGTCCAGCGGACTCCGGATCGGATGGCGATGCCGGCCCGCTCGGCGAAGGTCACGAGATTCGCCTCCATCTCGGGCCGCGAGGGGAAGTAGGACGAGCCGTCCATGAGCTCGGCCTGGATCGCGCGCGTCTCGGGCGTGTCGCCGAGCAGCGAATTCCAGTCGTAGCGCTCGTACGCGCGCGTGCCGCGCGGCGCCGGGGCGTGCGGCTTGGTCCAGGAGAGGAGTCGCTGGAAGAACGGCCAGCGCCGGAACATCCCGCCCGGCGCCGGGTCCTCGGAGATGACCGCGTGCTCGACCCCCAGCCGCCCGAGGGAGTAGCTGACCTGCAGGGCGCCAGGTCCCGAACCGATGACGACGACCGGGTACTCGCCCGGCGGGAACGGGCGATCCCCGGCCGGCGGGCTCAGCTCCGCCATCGGTTCGCAGCACGCAGGCGACGGGCCTGCGCCTGCAGCATCCGATACATGACCCGCGGATGGGCGATGAGGAAGTCCTCGACCCGTGGCCCGGCCAGCACCAGACAGCGCATCGGACGGGTGGCGACGATGTCGGCGATCGGCGCTTCGCCGAGCAGGATCGAGATCTCCCCGAAGAAGTCGCCGCGGGCCAGGCGCGCGATCTCGTTGCCGTCGACCACGACGGACGCTTCTCCGTCGAGGATGACGTGGAAGCCCGATCCGGCAAGCCCCTGCCGAAGGATGCGCTCGCCCTCGCCGTAGGCCATCTCCTCGAAGGTGTGCGCGATGCCCTCGAGCTGCGGCTGGCTGAGATCCGCGAACAGGCCGAAGCCTGCGATCGAGTCGACCAGCTCCTCGCGACCGACCATGCGGCCCTCCTGATGATCCCGACGACGACGTCCGCATCGTCGCACGCCCACGACAGGTCGGGAAGCCTGTCGCGCGCGTCGTCGGTCCGGCGCCGAGCGTCTTGACGGTCGCCCGTGCCGCAGCGCAGCATGGCCCCCATGACCCTGACCAGAGACCGCCGGACGGAGCTCCTGGCGGCTGCCCCGCTGTTCGCGGGCGTGGCCGCCGCCGACCTCGAGCGGTTGGCCGGCCGGACCGTCGAGGTCGAGTTCCCGGCCGGCCGGGCGATCGCCCGCCAGGGCGAGGTGGGCACGGGCTTCTTCGTGATCGCGACCGGCGCCGCCCAGGTCATCCGCGACGGCGAGGTCATCGCCCACCTCGGTCCGGGCGACTTCTTCGGCGAGCTGTCCGTGCTGGACGGCCAGCCGCGCACCGCCCAGGTCGTCGCGACCGAGCCGACCGTCTGCCTGGGCCTCGCCAGCTGGGAGTTCGAGGCGGCCATCGGCGAGGAGCCATCGGTCGCGCTCGCGGTCCTGCGCGGCCTGGCGGGCCGCCTCCGAGGCCTCACCGAAGGGACCCACCACTGAGCGACGCCGTCACGGATGACGTGTCGGCCGGCCGGCCCCAGGCGACTTCCCCGACCGCCACGTTCCTGTTCACGGACATCGAGGGCTCGACGCGGCTCGAGGAGCGGGTCGGGACGAGTCGCTACGGCGAGCTCCGCGAGCGCCACCGGGCCCTGCTGCGCGTCGCGTGGGCGACGCACGACGGTGCCGAGCAGGGCACGGAGGGCGACTCGTTCTTCGTGGTCTTTCCCAGCGCTCGCGCGGCGGTCGCGGCGGCCGTGGCCGCCCAACGGGCCATCGCCGGCGAGCCATGGCCGGACGACAGCGCGATCCTCGTCCGGATGGGGCTGCACACGGGCGAGGCCGCCGTCCTGGGCGGGTCGCTCGTCGGCCTGGATCTGAATCGTGCCGCCCGGATCGCCGCCGCAGCGCATGGCGGGCAGATCCTGGTCTCGGATGCGACCCGGGCCCTCGTGGCGGCCAGCCTGCCCGCCGACGTCCGGCTGCGAGAGCTCGGGGAGTTCCGGCTGCGCGACCTGACCGCGCCCGAGCGCCTGAGCCAGGTCGACGCCGAGGGATTGCCCAGCGCGTTCCCGCCACCGCGCACGAGCGAGTCGCGACCCACCAGCCTGCCCGGACAGCTCACGACCTTCGTCGGTCGCCAGGCCGAGCTGACGGAGGCCGCGGCCCTCCTCGACCGCACCCGATTGCTGACCCTCACCGGACCGGGCGGGACGGGCAAGACCCGCCTGTCGATCGCCCTGGCGACGCAGGTCGCCCCGCGCTTCGCCGACGGGGTCCACTTCGTCGCCCTCGAGCCGATCCGCGACCCGATGCTCATCGCGGCACGGATCGCCGCGGCCATCGGCGTCAGCGAGGCGAGCGGCCGGCCCATGGCCGACGTGCTGGAGGAATGGCTGGCGGGGCGGCACATCCTCCTGGTGCTCGACAACTTCGAGCAGGTCATCGATGGGGCACCCGTCGTCGCGGGTCTGTTGCGCGCCGCACCGCAGCTGACCGTCATCGCCACGAGCCGGGCCCCTCTGCACGTCTCCGGGGAGCAGGAGTACCCGGTCCCGGGGCTCCCGGTGCCGCCCGACCCGAGCGGCCTGAGCAGCGTCGAGCGGATGAACCTGCCA
>DASPHN010000075.1:0-3599 GCA_035629655.1 Saccharimonadales bacterium (SeqCode)
TCGATCAAGGCCTGGCTCGAGGCCATCGGGCCGGAGACGCCTGTCTACTGAGCCAGGCGCCGGACCCGGCGCCATCGATCCGACGCCGCCTCGTCCGAGCGTCGACGAGCGAGCGGCTCGGCGCGCACAGCTCGAGGCGCCCGGCCGCGACCGCTACGACTCGTTGCTTCGCCACCTGCAGGCCGGTCGCGAGATCCCGGTCCAGCCGACCCGCCGTCGCTCATTGGCACTCGACATCCATCCGTCGGCCGGCAAGGTCCTGCTCGTCGCGCTCGTGGTGGTCGTCACCTGGATCGTCGCCGTCAACGTGACCGACCTGCTCCGCCAGGGTCGGGTCGACACGTGGACCGGTCCGGATGCGACGGTCCAGTCCGGGCTGCAGCTCGCCGGTTGTCCGGCCATCGCGTTCCGGGAGGATGTCTACTTCCCCAGCTGGATCCGCTTCGAGGACAGCGTCTTCCGCTGGTCGGACACGCTCCTGCCGATCGGCAGCACGAGCATCGGACGATCGATCGAGGTCACTGGCTACCACAACGGCGATCTCGAGCTGTTCCGGATCCTCAACACACCGGAGGGCCGTGAGGGGAACCAGATCCTCCTCCGCCAGGGTCGCGCGCCGGCCGGCGCGATCTACACGAAGACCGACTGCGGCTGATGCGCATCTTCGTCACCGGCGGAGCGGGATTCATCGGCCTCGCCGTCGTTCGCCGGCTCGTCGCCCGCGGCGACCGGGTCGTGGCCCTGGTGCGCGACCCGGAGCGAGCGACGGCCCTGCGCGACCTGGGCGTCGAGCTGCGCGTCGGGGACCTTGCTCGAGTCCCCGCCATCGTCGATGCCATGCGCGGCAACGACTCGGCGATCCACCTCGCCGGGTCGTACCGGATCGGCATCCCGGCCCGCGAACGCCCGGCGATGCTCGATGCGAATGTCGGGGCGACCCTGCGCGTGCTCGACGCCGTCTCGACGGCGGACCTCGAGCGGCTCGTCTACATCTCGACCTGCAATACGTTCGGGGACACGCACGGCCGCATCGTCGACGAGAAGTACCGGCGCGACCTGAGCGACGGCTTCCTCAGCTACTACGACGAGACCAAATACCTGGCGCACCGCGCGGTCGAAGAGCGCATCGCGGCCGGGGCGCCGATCACCATCGCGATGCCGGGCGTCACGTACGGCCCGCGGGATCATTCCTCCATCGGCCGGCAGCTGAAAGGCGCCCACGACGGCACGCTCGGCTATCGGGCGCTGGGATCCACCGGGATCTCGGCCGTCCACGTCGATGACGTCGCGGCGGGCATCGTCGCGATCCACGACCGCGGCCGCCTTGGAGAGGCCTACGTGTTGGGCGGCCAGAACGTGCGACTCGAAGATGCGATCGAGGTCGCGGCGCGGCTCGGGAGGCGTGGCGTCCCCCGGCTGGAGCTGCCGGTGTCCGTCGTGCGGTTCGGATCCCACGCACCCGCCTGGCTGGCCCGGCTGGCCGGGCTGCCGGACAACCTCGGCGAAGTCCTTCGCAGCGCGGAGGGCGTGACCTATTGGGCGTCCTCAGCCAAGGCCGCCGCAGAGCTCGGATACGCGCCACGCGATGTCGCGAGCGGACTGCGCGCGACGTTCGACGGTGACTGAGCGACGTCCCAATCGGCAGGGCCGCATCGCGCGCCACGGGGCCCTGGCCATCGGGGCGCTCCTCGTCGCGGCGGCCTGCTCATTGCCGCCCGGTGCCCTCGACGCGCCGTACCCCGTCCAGTTCCACCTCGACGCCACCGCCCGGACCGTCCACATCGACGCGCCGGGCTGGCTGGCGGACGAATCGGCCGTCTTCCTGTGCCCGGGCGAGCCACCGCCGCTCCCGGAGCCTGGACCCGAGCGCGTCGGCTGGCTGCCAGGCCGGCCGTGCCACGACTTCGGCCGGTTCGCGAGCGCGAACGGCCTCGTCGCCGATCTCTCGCTCGCCGACCTCGGACCGGCCGAACGGGCGACCTTCGCCGCCGCTCCCGACTGGTACGCCTACCTCCTGGACCTCGACGGCGAAACGGTGACGAGCGCGACGCGCAGCCGCTTCTCGATCCCGGACGGGTTCGAGGCGGCCTGAGTACACTCCGAGCCATGGCCCGCGAGCTGCCGATGTTCACGCCACCCGACGGCGCTCCCGTCGCGCATCGTCCCGAGCTGTCGATCGCGATCGGCGGCGGCCGGGCCGGCGACGAGGCCGCCGATGGGTCCGTCGCCCCCCGCCGCCATCCCGATTGGATCCGCTCCCGGATGCCCTCGGGGGAGAACTATCACGACCTCAAGGGGCTGCTCCGGGGCCTCGACCTGAACACCGTGTGCGAGGAGGCCCACTGCCCGAACATCGGGGAGTGCTGGGATCAGCGAACGGCCACGATCATGATCCTTGGCGATACGTGCACCCGGGCTTGCGGCTTCTGTGCGGTCAAGACCGGTCGACCCACCTGGTTCGATGACGATGAGCCTCGCCGCGTGGCCGAGGCCGTCGCGGCGATGAAGCTCGAGCATGTGGTCGTGACCAGCGTCGCCCGCGATGACCTCCCCGACGGCGGGTCGCGGATCTTCGCCGAGACGATCCTCGCCATGCGGGAGCGATCGCCGGGCATGGGCATCGAGGTGCTCATCCCGGACTTCGACGGGGCGGACGCGCGGCTCCAGACCGTCATGGACGCCCGGCCGGACATCCTCAACCACAACCTCGAGACGGTCCGCCGGCTCCAGAAGCCGGTCCGCAAGCGCGCTCGCTGGGACCGCTCGCTGTATGTCCTTCGGCGGGCCAAGGAGATGGCCGTCGAGCTCGGCTCGCCGGTCCACACCAAGTCCAGCCTGATGGTCGGCCTGGGCGAGACTCGCGACGAGCTCCAGGAGGCGTTCGAGGCGCTGCGCGCGAACGACGTGGACATCCTCACCGTGGGCCAGTACCTGCGGCCGTCGCTGCAGCACCTGGCTCTCGAGCGCTACTACCATCCCGACGAGTTCGCCGAGCTCAAGGTCGCCGCCCTGGCTCTGGGCTTCAAGCATGTCGAATCCGCGCCGCTCGTGCGCTCCAGCTACCACGCCCGCGACCAGGTCCCGGGCGCCGAGCTGAAGGCGTTGCGCCGCCAGGCCACGATCGACGCCGAGGGCCGCATCGTCCCGCTCGCCGGCTGACGCCGCGTGCCGGCCGCACGAGCACGCCCGACGACGACGATCGTCGTGGCCGGTCCGGCAGGTGTCGGCAAGACCACGGTCATGCACGCGCTCGTGGAGCGGCTGGGCTGGGTCTGGCTGGAGGGCGACGACCAGCACCCGGCCGCGAACGTGGCGAAGATGCGCGACGGGATCGCCCTGACGGACGAGGACCGGGGTCCGTGGCTCGCCGGCATCGCCGCCTGGATCGGGCGGCAGGAGGACGCAGGGCGCGATGCAGTGGTCACCTGCTCGGCGCTGCGCCGCCGGTACCGCGAGACCCTCGGCGCAGGCCACCCGTCGGTCTGGTTCGTCCTCCTGCTGGCGCCCGGCGAGGAGCTCGCGCATCGGATGGCCGGGCGCATCGGCCACTACATGCCGGACAGCCTGCTCCAGAGCCAGCTCGATGCCCTGGAGCCGCT
>DASPHN010000076.1:0-5703 GCA_035629655.1 Saccharimonadales bacterium (SeqCode)
GTGCCGGTGCTCGGGTGAGCCGGGCTGTGCCGCGCGGCGTCGCGCACTCGCGGCACAGAGGGCGGTGATCGCCTGGCGGACCCGGGTCTCGGGCGTCGGCTGGACATCGACGGATCGGTAGTTCGGCATCGGACTGGTTCCCGTGTCGGTGGCCTGCGAACCGACACGTTCCGCGACTCGATCCACCTGTTGGACGTCATCGTGCCCGGCGCTCCGGCCGGTGCCTATGTCGTGGCTGACACCGCTGCCGTCGAATCGTCCATCGGGTCGGACGGAGCGTGCTCGCGACGAGCGAGCCAGATGAACGGCAGCGACAGCCCGCTGACGACGCCGGCGACGAGGTACGAGGGGCCATACCCGTAGATGTCGGCGACCTTGCCGAGGGCTGGCTGGGCGACCACGCCACCGGCCGAGCCGATCATCGAATCGAAGGACAAGACCGTGGCTCGCTGCTGCGATGGGATGACGCCATTGATGAATGCCTGCCGGACCGGGCCCTCGATGGCGAAGACCATCGCCCACGCCGCCAGCAGCACCAGGGCGATGACGAAGTTCGTCGTCAGACCGATCAGCACGAGGAGCATGACGTTCGCGATCCCGCCCAGGATCAGCGCATCGGTCCGCCGTCGGAACAGGCGACGGACCCACGGGACGATGAGCCCGCCGACGATCTGGGCACCGGCGACGATGGCTGCGGCGAGGCCGGCGATCGAGTACGCATTCGGGTCGCCATAGAGCTGGAGCAGGTACGGCTGGAGGGCGTAGAACGCGTAGAAGCCGACGCCCGTCGTGAACGGCCCCGCCAGCATCAGCCAGCGAACGGGTGGGTTGCGCCAGCCGCCCTCGATCGCCCCGTTCATCACCAGCTTGACCTCGGTGATCGGGTTGGCACCGGCTCTGGGCTTGAACCCGATGTCGTGCATGAGCACGAAGGCCACGACGAGCGTGACGCCGAGCATCCCGGCCCGCAGCAGATACGGCACACCGAGATCGGTCGCTTGCGCGACGACGCCACCAAGGACGGACCCCGTGAGCATCGCGGCCCCGCTGACCGTCTGCGCCCGGCCGAACACCGACTCCAGGTTGCCGGTGAAACCGGTGGCTCCGAGCGCGTCGACGAGCCATGCCTCCGTCGCGCCCGAGAAGAACGTGAAGCCGAGGCCGAGGACGATCGACGCCACGGCCCAGCCCAGGAACGGGGCGCGGATCTGCCACATCACGAGATAGAGCAGGGTCGACACCAGGAGGGTGGCCGCCCCGAGCATGAAGGAGAAGCGACGGCCCCGGGTGTCGGCGACGACCCCGGTCGGGACCTCGAAGAGCACCTGACCGACGGCAAAGAACGCGTTCGCGGCGAAGGCCTCGGTGTTCGAGAGGCCCGCGTCGAGCAGGAACAGCGTGTTGATGCCCCAGATGAACGACGCGGCGAGGGTCGTCAGGAGCGTCAGCAGCAGGTAGGTGCGCTGGACGGTTCGGGCACTCGTGGTCACGGGAGGGCGATGCTACATGGCCGTCGGGGCCGCCGTCCCGGGCCGCGCCGGCAACTAGTGGAGCTGCTCCTCCCAATCGTCCGGCACGCGGCCGGCCGGTCCCGGCGTCGGCTGATCGAGCGGATGATGGTGCGGCGGGGCGAGCACCGTCCCGTCGATCTCGTCGGCGATGGCGAAGTCCCAGAACCACGATTCGCCGGGCTCATAGCTCTGGATGACCGCGTGGCCGACCTCGAACGCGTGACGACTGGCGTGCTGGGACGGCGATGAATCGCAGCATCCGACGTGTCCGCACGTGGCGCACCGGCGCAGGTGGAACCACCAGCCGCCAGTGGCGTCGCACTCGACGCAGCCTGGGCCGCTGGGTGGAACGGTGGGGTCGATGTCGAGGCGGCCCATGGACGGAATGCTCTCACGCGCGCGGTCGGCCGACGCGCCGCCGGACCGCGCTGCTAGCATCCCGGCCACGATGGCCACGACCCGATACGACTGCATCATCGTCGGCGGCGGCTCGGCCGGCTCGGCCCTCGCGAATCGGCTGTCAGCGGATCCCTCGCAGCAGGTCCTCGTGCTCGAGGCCGGGCGCAGCGACTGGGCCATCGATCCGTTCATCCATATGCCGGCCGCACTGACCTTCCCGATCGGCAGCCGGTTCTACGACTGGCGATACGAGTCGGAGCCTGAGCCGTTCATGGGCGGCCGGCGCATCTACCACGCACGTGGCAAGGTCCTCGGCGGCTCTTCGAGCATCAACGGCCAGATCTTCCAGCGCGGCAACCCGCTCGACTACGAGCGCTGGGGCGCGGATCCGGGCATGGAGATGTGGGACTTCGCCCACTGTCTGCCCTACTTCAAGCGGATGGAGACGGCCCTGGCTGCGGCCGCCGATGACCCGTGGCGCGGCCACGACGGTCCGCTCGTGCTCGAGCGGGGACCGGCCACCAGCCCGCTGTTCACGGCCTTCTTCTCCGCGACGGAGGAGGCCGGCTACCCGCGCACCGATGACGTCAACGGCTATCGTCAGGAGGGCTTCGCCCCCTTTGACCGGAACATCCATCGTGGCCGGCGGTTGTCGGCTGCCCGGGCCTACCTCCATCCCGTGATGGACCGCCCGAACCTGACCGTCCGGACGCGCACCTTCGTCAGGCGTGTGCTGTTCGAGGGGACGCGCGCGGTCGGTGTGGAGGTCGCCCGTGGACGCGGGGTCGAGCGCGTCCTCGCCGGTGAGGTCATCCTGGCCGGCGGCGCGATCAACTCCCCACAGCTGTTGCTCCTGTCGGGCGTGGGGCCCGCGGCCGAGCTCGCTCCGCACGGCATCCCCATCGTGGCCGATCTGCCCGGCGTGGGCCGCCACTTGCAGGACCACCTCGAGGTCTACATCCAGCACCAAGCGACGCAACCGGTCTCCGAGCAGCCGTCGGCGACCCAGCTGTGGCGCCGACCGTTCATCGGAGCCCAGTGGCTCTTCCTGCGCAGCGGGCCGGGCGCAACGAACCACTTCGAGGGCGGTGGCTTCGTGCGCTCGAACGAGGACGTCGCGTATCCGAACCTGATGTTCCACTTCCTGCCACTCGCGATCCGCTACGACGGCAGCAGTGGCGCCAAGGGCCATGGCTACCAGGTGCACGTCGGGCCGATGTACTCCGACGCGCGCGGCTCCGTCACGCTCAAGAGCGCCGACCCGCGAACGAAGCCGGCGCTGCGGTTCAACTACCTGTCGACCGATCAGGATCGACGTGAGTGGGTCGAGGCGATCCGTGTGGCTCGAGACATCCTGGGCCAGCCGGCGATGGCGCCGTACGACGGTGGTGAGACGTCGCCCGGTGCGGGCGTGGAGACCGATGCGGAGATCCTCGACTGGGTCCGCCGCGATGCCGAGACCGCGCTGCACCCATCCTGCACGGCCCGGATGGGCGTCGACGGCGAGTCGGTGCTCGATCCCCTGACGATGCGCGTCCACGGCCTCGAAGGGCTTCGTGTCGTGGACGCCTCCTCGATGCCGTACGTGACCAACGGCAACATCTACGCCCCGGTGATGATGCTGGCCGAGAAGGCCGCCGACCTGATCCTGGGCGCGACGCCGCTGCCACCGGAGCCCCGACCGTTCTACCGGCACCGGCCTGAGGGCACGCTCGCACCCTGAAGCCCCGCCTTCCGGTGGACGGCCATCGTCATCCGTCCACCTCGGGGCGAACGTCCGTCGTCGTCCGGGCGCCGCCGCTTGCCCGCTGTCCGGGTGCGGCCTGGCAGACACCATCGGCGTGTCTCCTCCTCCTGCGCACCAACCCGAAAGGAACCCACGACGATGGCCCTCGCCCGCACTCCCGCCCACCGGTCCGACAGCCCGCTCGACATCGCTGCCTTCACCGCCGGCCTGACCGGGACGGTCATCCGACCGGAGGATGAGGCCTTCGACGAAGCCCGCCAGGTCCACAACGCGACCATCGATCGTCGGCCGGCCATCATCGTCCAGGCCGCGACGGCTGCCGACGTCGCGCGGACCGTCGTCTTTGCGCGGGAGTCGGGGATGGAGCTGGCGGTGCGTGGCGGGAGCCACAGCCTGGCCGGCCACGGCACGTCGGAGGGCGGCATCGTGCTCGACCTGGGCGCCATGAAGGGCCTGCACATCGACCCGGATCGACGCCTGGCATGGGCACAGCCCGGTCTGACCGCCGGCGAGTTCACGAGCGCGGCGGCGGCCCACGGGCTTGCGACGCCCTTCGGCGACACGGGGAGCGTCGGGATCGCCGGCCTGACCCTTGGCGGCGGCATCGGGTGGCTCGTGCGCAAGTACGGCCTGGCCATCGATTCGCTCGTCTCCGTCGACATCGTCACCGCCGATGGTCGCCTGATCACCGCCAGCGAGACCGAGCACGCCGACCTGTTCTGGGCCGTGCGCGGCGGCGGTGGGAACTTCGGCGTCGTCACCCGCTTCCAGTACCGCCTCCACCCGGTGGGCATGATCTACGGTGGCGCGCTCTTCATGCCGCCGACCAGGGAGGTGTTGCGCGCCCTCGAGCCGATCGCCTCGAGCGCGCCCGACGGCCTCTCGACGATCTCGTTCATCATGGCCGCCCCGCCGGCTCCGTTCATCCCGGCCGAGGTCCACGGCAAGCCCACGCTGGCGATCATGTTCGTCTTCGATGGCGATCCGGAGGCCGGCGCGGCGGCGATCGAGCCGTTCCGCCAGGTCGCGACGCCGATGGCCGAGCTCGTCATGCCCATGCCGTACCCGGGCATCTACGAGATGCTCAAGGACGCCGAGATGCGGATGCCTGCCACGCATCGCTCGCTCTTCCTCGACACGCTCGACGACGCCGCGATCGATGAGATCCTCGCGCGAACCGCCGCTCCGAGCTCGCCCATGGCGATGACCCAGATCCGGATCCTCGGTGGCGAGATGGCTCGCGTGGACTCGGGTGCGACGGCCTTTGCCCATCGCGACGCGAACGTCCTCGTCACGCTCGTCACGCCGTTCCTCGACCCGACGGAGCTGCCGGTCCACGCAGCGTGGACCCACGCGTACTACGAGGCGCTTCGCCCGCGCGCGGTGGGGGTCTACGCCAACTTCCTCGAGGACGAGGGGACGGATCGGATCCACGAGGCGTATCCGGACCTGACCTACCGCCGGCTGGCAGAGGTGAAGCGCCGTTACGACCCCTCGAATCTCTTCCGCCTCAACCAGAACATCCGTCCCGCGGTCTCGTCCTAGCGCATCTCGACGGACCTTCGGGCTTCCGGCGCCGGCATCCTCTGGGAGGGTGCCGGCGTCTTCTCGTGCTCTTGCGGTCGGCTAGGGGCCCGGGTCGACCGGACGATCCCGGTACCACGCGTAAAGCCAGGCACCGACCGCCCCGAGGGCACCGACGGCGAGGACGAGCAGCGCGATCAGGGCCAGGTTGGACGGTCCGCTGGATCCGGACGGCTCTGGGATCGGCGCGGCGCTCGCAGACGCGCTCGGTGCCGCGCTGGGTGAAGCGGATGCGGCCACCGTCGGCGTCGGCGTCGGACTTGGCGTTGGCGTTGGCGTGGGACTCGGCGTCGGCGTTGGCGTTGGCGTGGGACTCGGCGTCGGCGATGCGGTGGGAGTCGGACTCGGCGTTGGCGTCGGCGTTGGCGTGGGACTCGGCGTCGGCGTTGCCGTTGGCGTGGGACTCGGCGTCGGCGATGCGGCGGGAGTCGGACTCGGCGTTGGCGTCGGCGTGGGCGTCGG
>DASPHN010000077.1:0-4549 GCA_035629655.1 Saccharimonadales bacterium (SeqCode)
GTCGAACCACTTCCCGAGGGGCGTGTCCCAGCCGCTGGGCAGCCGGTCGAGCAGGCTGTCCGCGCCGCCCTTGCGCGCCGCATCCTCGACCGCGGATCGGTCGTCGATCCGGCCGAGCTCGCCGAGGCCGATGTTCTCGGCGGCGCTCGCCTGGTAGGTCACGTAGTCCTGGAACATGCCACCGATCAGGCGCCGGACCTCGGCCGGGGCGAGGTCGCGCAGGTCCGTTCCGTCCAGCAGGATCCGGCCGTCGGTCGGGTCGTAGAGGCGTGCCACGAGCTTGATGAGCGTGGACTTGCCGGCACCGTTGCGGCCGACCACCGCGACCGTCTCCCCCGGCGCGATGCGGAAGCTCAGGTCGTCGAGGGCGGCGGCCTTCGCCCCCGGGTACTGGAACGTGACGTGATCGAACACGAGCTCGCCCGGCACGCTTTCCGGCTCGAGGTGGCGGGCCGGCTCCTCGTCGCCGCTCGGGTGGTGCTCGCCTTGCGGCGCCGTGCCGGTCGGAGTCGCGGCCCCGGTCGGCATCGGGACGAGGAGCGTGGCCGAGCCGCCGGCCGCGGCGGCCAGCGCCGGATCGAGGCCCTCGATCCCGACGGGCGTGCCCAGCAGCTCGTACAGGTCGTTGAGGTAGAGGCTGTTCTCGTACATCGAGCTGAGGCCGCCCAGCAGCCCCTGGACCGAGGCCTGGACCGACGTCGCCGCCTGCGTGAACAGGGTCAGGTCACCGAGGGTCAGCCGCCCGGCGATCGCCTGGAGCGCGACGTAGAGGTAGGTGAGCGACCCGGCAAGGGTCGTGATGGTGCTCCACACGAAGCCCACGAAGTAGCGCGAGACCACCAGACCGCGCTGGCGCTCCTGGTAGACGGCCGACAGCTGGCGGAAGCGTTCGATGAAGTACGTCCCGAGGCCGAACAGCTTCACCTCCTTGGCGTACGTGTCGGTCGTCACGAGCGTCGTGAGGTAATCCATCCGGCGCCGCAGCGGCGACGCCCACCGAGCGAAGTTGTAGCCGCGCCAGCCGTAGCGGGTGTCCGCGATGAAGGCCGGGATCGGCGCGATGAGGGCCACCAGCGCCAGGAGCGGGCTCAGCGCGATGAGCAGGAAGATCATCGACACGAAGGCGATGGCCGTCTGGATGAGCCCGAACACCCCGCTGACGAGCGACAGCGGTCGGCTCGAGGCTCCCTGCTGGGCACGGCGGAGCAGGTCGTACGACGTCGAGTCCTCGAAGAACGCAAGGTCGAGCCGGGCGGCGTGGGCCATGACCTGCAGCTGGATCGTGTTGGTGACCCGTTCCTGGAGCAGCTGCTGGCAGACGTTGCGCAGGGTGCTCAGGAACGAGCTGAACGTGAACATGAGGAACTGGACGCCCGCGAGGAGGACGACCACCGTGGTGGAGTCGACGACCCACGGGCCGACCGGGACGGCGTCGACCGCGCCCGGCGTCGCCTTGATCGTGATCGCCTGGACGACCGCGTCGATGAGGAGCTTCGCGACGTAGGCCATGACCGCCGGCACGAGGCCGGCCAGGACGGTCGCGATCCCGAGGCCGATCGTGTAGAGCCGACTCGCCGACCAGACCAGCCCGAGCACGCGGGGCATGACGCCCAGCAGGGCCCGGACCTCGTCACGGATGCGCGCCGCCCGCGAGCGCAGGTCGGTCGGGGCGTCGTCGGGCGGATCGGGGATGTCCGGCGAGCCGGTCAGCCCGCTCTGTGTGCCCTCGATGCCCGGGCGCAGCTGGCGTCGCTGACTACCCCCGCGCGGGATGAGCGGCGGGCCGCTCAGGCTCGGCCCCCGATCAGGGCGCGCTCGCCGGCCGCGGCCGGCCGGGACGGATCAGGAGACACGCCAGCGGGTCGGGGTGATCCGGACGGCGATCGGATACTCGCGGTCCATGTGGGTCGCCTCCCAGCCGTACTCGGCGAGGAAGCCGTGGTACTTGGCCAGGTAGTCGGGGTAGGCGGAGGCCAGCGGGGCGTCGGGGTCGAAGCGCGCGACGCCTTCCATCGTGACGACGTCGTCGCCGCCGGGGTCCGTGTTGAGGTTGAACGCGACCGTCGGGCGCGCGGCGAGGTTCCGGTTGCGTGGCGCGGTCTTGTGCGAATAGAGGAAGACCTCGCCGTCCACCCACAGGAACCAGATGGGCGAACTCTGGGGCTGGCCGTCGGGGCCGACCGTCGTCAGCCAGGCGATCTTGTCGGTCGAGAGGCGCTCGAGCGCACGGGCACCCTGCGTCGAGGCCGGATCGAGCGTGGTCATGGGGACTCCGGGCTGAGATCGAGGCGCAGGAGGTGCTCGGGGTCGTCGTCGTCCCACTGGACGTCGCCCGCCTGGACGAACCCGTAGCGGAGGTAGAACCCCAGCGGGCCATCGTCGCCCTTGCCGCAGCTCGTCCACAGGATCTCGGCATCCGGTCGGGTCCGCACGTAGTCGACCACGGCGTCGATGGCGGCGGCGCCGTAGCCGCGACCCTGGAACGCCTCGTCGATGAGCAGGCGCCACAGGTAGTACGGCCCGACGAGGTCGTCCCCGCGGTCCTCGATGTGGTCGCTGATCATGACGAACCCGACGAGCTGGTCGCCATCGTGGACGGACCACATGCGGGGCCTGGCCCGCGGCTCGGCCTCGGCGTCCTCGAAGTGGCTCGCCATCGAGCCGAGGAAGCGCTCCTGGCCGGGCGCGCGCCGGAGCTGGAGGACGGCCTCGCGGTCGGCCTCGGTGACGATGTCGCGCAGCTGGACGGTCGCCATCAGGGCGTCGGGGCGGGAGCCGACGCGGCGATCGGCGCCATCACCGGGACCGCAGCCCGCTCCGACGGCTCCCGGACCTCGTCGAGGAACGCCAGCGAGCGGGCCTCGCGTTCGAGCGCGCCGCGGACGAAGTCACGCAGTGCGGTCTCGACCTCGTGCTCCACGACGGCGGCCTGGCGGAGCTCGGCGATGGCCTCGATGTCGAGGCGCTGGTAGGCCTTCAGCAGCTTGAGCGCGTCGAGTGAGAGGCCGGTCCGGTCGTGGGGCGGACCGGGGCAGCGCTCGCAGATCACGCCCCCGAGGGGTGGCACCCAGCGGAACCGCTCGGCCGCCTCGAGCATCCGGTCGCACTCGACGCAGCGGTCCACCTCGGGCCGCATGCCGAGCTCGTCGACGAGATGCATCTCGTACCAGCGGGCGACGCGTCCGGGAGCCATGCCGGCTTCGAGGAGCTCGTAGGCCCGGCGGAGCAAGGTGTACAGCGGCTCGGCCGCGTGGCGCTCCTCGAGGCTGCGGTCGGCAAGCTCGGCGAGGTACCAGGCCGTGGCCGCGCTCTCGAGCGAGTCGCGCAACTGCAGCCAGGCGTGGCCGACGCTCACCTGGGTCACGACATCGAAGGTCCGGCCACGAGCGAGGGCGACGGTCAGCTCGGCGAACGGCTCGAGGCTGCCGCCGAGCCGCGAGGTGGGCCGCCGGACCCCCTTGGCGATGACCTTGAGCTTGCCGAACGTCGGCGTGATGAGGGTCAGGACCCGGTCCGCCTCGCCCAGATCGAAGCGCGACAGGACGATCGCCTCGGTGGTGTAGCGACGAGGGATGGGCATCACCGCGACGGTACCACCGGGGGCTCCACCACGCTCGGATCGAGGGCCATCCATCCGGATCCGGACCGGCTGCGTACCAGCCCATAGACGTCGGTGCGGTCGCGTCCCCCGCGCCGGCGTCTTCACGTATCCGGCGCTGCTCCGGCAATCAGGCTACTTGCAGCCATCACGTTTCGTGTACTATCTCCTCGACATGACCGCCGCCGTCCCTGACCTTGATCTCGCGGAGCTCATCGCCGACACGGAGGCGGAGATCGTGCGCCTCGTCGGCGATCGCGATCCCGCCACGCACGGCCTCTACGAGATGGTCCGCTACCACCTGGCCCTCGACGGAGCCGGCGCCTCGGGTGGCAAGCGCGTCCGACCGCTGCTGGGGCTCCTGGCGTACGCCTCGATCGCCGGCGACCACCGGGCTGCCCTGCCGGGCGCCGCGGCCGTGGAGCTCGGGCACAACTTCAGCCTCGTCCACGACGACATCGAGGACGGCGACACCGAGCGGCGCCATCGGCCGACCCTGTGGACGGTCCACGGTGTGCCGCAGGCGATCAACACCGGCGACACCCTGTTCAGCCTGTCCCGGATCGCCCTCCACCGGCTGACCGACCTGGGCTTCTCGGACGCCAAGGTCCTGCGTCTCATGCGCCTCTATGACGAGACCTGCCTGGCACTGTGCGAGGGCCAGTACATCGACATCTCGACGAGCCAGTCGGCGGCGTTCCTCAGCGTGGACGGCTACCTCGACATGATCGGGCGCAAGACGGCGGCCCTGATCGCGGCCTCGATCGAAGCCGGCGCCCTCCTGGCGACCGACGACGAGGACGTCATCGCCCGCTATCGCGGCTTCGGTTGGGCCCTTGGGCTCGCGTTCCAGGTCAACGACGACCTGCTGGGGATCTGGGGTGCCGAGGCCTCGACCGGCAAGGAGCCCTCGGACGTGGCCCACAAGAAGCAGACGCTGCCGATCCTGTA
>DASPHN010000078.1:0-8837 GCA_035629655.1 Saccharimonadales bacterium (SeqCode)
GTATGGCGGCTACTGCTTCTTCAACAACGCGGCGATCGCTGCCCAGGCCATCACCGACGCGAGCGGCGAACGCGTCGCGATCCTCGATGTCGACTATCACCACGGCAACGGCTCGCAGCAGATCTTCTGGCGGCGCGGCGATGTGCGATACGTCTCGATCCACGCCGATCCCGATCGCCAGTACCCGTACTTCCTTGGGCGTGCCGACGAGACCGGGGAAGGGGAGGGTGCCGGCGAGAACCTCAACCTCCCGCTCCGGGCGGGGGCGACGAATGACGAGTACCTCGAGGCAACAGACCGTGCGCTGGAGGCGATCGCCGGCGCGCCGGGGTCGGTGATCGTGGTCTCGCTCGGCTTCGACACGTACGGCCTGGACCCCATCGGCGACTTCGCGCTCACCACGGACGTCTACCACGAGGTCGGCCGGCGGGTCGCGGCGCTCGGTCGTCGGCTGGTCATCCTCCAGGAGGGCGGCTATCACCGGCCGTCACTGGGCGAGAACGCCCGAGCCTGGCTGCGTGGGGCGGAGGGCCGTGACTTCGAGCCGCTGCCCGCGGACGGCTTCGGGCCGAGCGGGGCCGTGGCCCGCTGACGTCGGACCCGGTCGGACCTGGCAGCGGTCCCGCATCCCGCGGATTTCGGCGTACCATCCCGGCCATGCCCAGCCCGACCGACCTGCCGCCCCACGTTCGCCGCCTCGTGGACGAGATCGAATCCGAGATCGGCGAGACCGACGTCGGCATCGACGACATCACCGGCTCACGCGGCCGGACGCACGCTGGCGACGGGCGTGACGACGGTCGGGTCGAGGCCGCGGTCCGGGAGATCCTCCTCGAGGTCGGCGAGGATCCGGATCGCCAGGGCCTCGAGAGGACGCCGGAACGGGTCCACCGCATGTACACCGAGCTGACCGCCGGCTACCACGTCGATCCTGAGCGGCTCATCAACAATGCCGTCTTCGATGTCGCCTACAGCGAGATGGTCATCGTCAAGGACATCCCGTTCTATTCCTTGTGCGAGCACCACCTGCTGCCGTTCTTCGGCACCGCGGCCGTCGCGTACATCCCGCGTGGGCGGGTCATCGGCCTGTCCAAGATCCCGCGCATCGTCGAGATGTACGCCCGACGGCTGCAGGTCCAGGAGCGGCTGACCCAGCAGATCGCCGAGTTCCTCCAGGAGCGGCTGGAGCCGCAAGGCGTGGGTGTGGTGATCGAAGCGACCCACCTGTGCGCGGTCATGCGTGGCATCCGAAAGCCCGGGACGATCATGACCACGTCGTCCGTCCTTGGCCTGTTCCGGACCCGAGACCGGACGCGCGCCGAGTTCCTCGACCATCTCGCCCGGCGCCCGCCCGACGCCTGACCACTCGCGGCGCGACGACTCACCAGCGTTTCCTGGTGCCGCCACGCACCGCAGCGCCGCGCACCGCCCACTCCGAACGACACCGCACCACACCGGTCTGGCACCATCCCGGCACTGGTATCCGAGCGCGAGGAGTGACCCATGACCAATCGTCGGACCTTCGTGGGGCAGGTGGCTGCAGGGCTGCTGGCCGCGGCCCTCATCGTCCCGACCGCCGCCGCCGCTGAGCCCGCGGCCACGGTCGTGGTCGATGGCCTCGATAACCCACGGGGCATCGACATCGGCGCGAACGGCACGATCGTCGTCGCCGAGACCGGCGGCGGACGCGTGCTGCGCGTGCGGACGAACGGCACCACGTCGACCGTCATGAGCGGCCTCCCGAGCCTGGTGACCGAGGAGGGCGCGACCGGCGTCCACAACGTCTCGCTCACTGGCAACGGCAACCTCTTCATCCTGACCGGCGAGGCCGAGGCGGGAACCACCGACCCGTTCTGGACCCTGTTCCGCAAGCCGATCACCGGTGGCAAGGCCCGAGTCGTCGCCGAGATCGACGCGTACCAGGCCACCGATCCGGATCCCACCGATGTCGACCAGCCGCCGTTCCCGACACAGTCCAATCCGTACGGGCTCGAGTCGGTCGGCGGCGCGCGCCTCGTCACCGACGCGGGCAACAACGACCTGCTGCTCGTCGGCCCGAAGGGCGGCGTGCAGACCGTCGCCCGGTTCCCGATCGAGATCGTCGCGACGGACCACCTGCCGTTCGACATCGGTGCCGCGTTCATCCCGGCCGAGGCGGTCCCGACGACCGTGGCGATCGGTCCCGACGGCGCCTGGTACGTGGGCGAGCTGAAGGGCTTCCCGTTCCGACCCGGCAGCTCGAACATCTGGCGCATCGAGCCGTGGGCACGAGGCGCGACCTGCGACGACGACACCTCGGACGGCTGCTCGCGCTGGGCGACCGGCTTCACCGCGATCACCGGCATGGAGTTCGCGCCCGACGGGACCCTATGGGTGGCATCGATGGTGAAGGGTGGCCTGTTCGGGTTCTTCAGCGGCGGTGACAGCGTCGGTGCGCTGTGGCATGTCGACGGCGCGACCCGGACCGAGGTCGCGGAGGGTGAGCTCCACCTTCTTGGCGATGTGGCCGTCTCCAAGCGTGGCGCCGTCTACGTCACCACTGGAAGCGTCACCACGGACGGCGCGGTGGTTCGCATCCACCCGTGACCTAGGACGTCGGACCCCGCCCGCCCGGTTGAGTCGGCCGGGACCGACGTCAAGCTTCAGCCGGCGCGCTCCACGACCGTGACCCGCTTCGAGCCGCCGACGAGCTCGAGGTGGTAGCGGTCCGTCGCGCCGGCGCCGCCCTTGGATTCGAACCGGACGTCACCGTCCTCCGTGCCCAGCGTCGTGCGTCACTGCGCGACTGACTACAATCGCGGGCATGGCAGGCCGACCGCTCAAGGTGCTCATCGCCAAGCCCGGGCTCGACGGTCACGACCGTGGCGCCAAGGTGCTGGCTCGGGGATTGCGCGACGAGGGCTTCGAGGTCGTCTACACGGGCCTTCGTCAGACACCCGAGATGGTCGCCACGGCCGCGCTGCAGGAGGACGTCGACGTCGTCGGCCTGTCGATCCTGTCGGGTGCGCACATGACGCTCGTGCCGCGCATCACCAAGCTGCTCCAGGACCAAGGGATGCAGGACGTCCTGGTCACCGTCGGCGGGATCATCCCCGATGTCGACGTGCCCGTGCTCAAAGAGGCCGGTGTGGCAGCGGTCTTCGGGCCGGGCACGACGATCGCCCAGGTGGCGGAGTTCCTGCGCTCGAACGCGCCCACCCGCGACTGACCGTGGCGGACGACGCCACCGCACGCGCCCACGTCCTGTGCGAGGCCGCGGTCGGTGGTGACCGACTGGCCCTCGCCCGCCTGCTGACCGCGGTCGAGAACCGATCGCCGTTGGCCGAAGCCGCGCTGCGTGAGCTCTATCCGCAGGCCGGCCGGGCGCATCTCGTGGGCATCACCGGGCCACCCGGTGCCGGCAAGTCGACCCTCGTCGCTGCCCTCATCGCCGAGGTCCGGGCTGCCGGACGACCGGTCGCCGTGGTCGCGGTGGATCCGTCGTCGCCGATCACCGGCGGGGCGCTGCTGGGGGACCGCGTCCGGATGCAGGCGTATGCCGACGACCGGGATGTGTTCATCCGCTCGATGGCCTCGCGCGGGCACGCCGGAGGGCTCGCATCGACGACCTCGGCGGCCGCAGCCGTCCTGGACGCGGCCGGGTTCGATCTCGTGCTCATCGAGACGGTCGGCACCGGCCAGAGTGAGGTCGAGGTCGCGGCGGCGGCCGACACGACCGTCGTCCTCGAGGCGCCGGAGATGGGCGACGAGGTCCAGGCGATCAAGGCCGGCCTCCTCGAGGTCGCCGATCTCGTCGTGGTCAACAAGGGCGACAAGCCCGGGGCGCAGCGGACCGCCTCGCAGCTCCGGGCGATGCTCGTGCCATCCGTGGGCCGATCTGGCGCGGACCCGGCCCGGCCGCGACCGAAGCGGCCCGATGTCCTGGTCACGACCGCGGCGACCGGTGAGGGCGTGCCCGCCTTGCTGGCCGCCCTCGACGCCCACCGCGAGGCCGGCCGGGCCGAGCGGAGCGGCAGCTCCCGGCGAGCCCGGGCCGAGGCACAGGTCCGTAGCATCCTGGGCGACCGGCTCGCCGCCAGACTGGACGCGCCGGCCCTGGCCAGTGAGACCGAGGCGGCCTTCGCGGCCGTCGCGGAGCACCGCCTCGACCCGTACGCCGCCGCCGACCGCTTGCTTGACCTGGCCCTGCGGGAACCCGACCCGACCGCCTGACCTTGGCGGCCGGCCGAACGGAACCTGCGGCTCCCTTCCATCGTCAGCGTCCTGATGCAGGCCCTTTTGCCGAACGCGGCCCACCCCGGCGCCGACGTCGCCCCCATCCGGTGGCGTCCGCGACGTCCGAGCCGCCGAGCGATCGTGCTCACATCGCTCCTCCTCACCCTCGCCGCCGTCGGCTCGGTGACGATGTCGACCGTCCTGCATCTCGCCGTCCCGGCGCCCACCGGCCAGTTCGCCGTCGGTCGGACGAGCGTGCTCCTGATGGACGCCGCCCGAGACGAACCGGCGACCCCGGCACTCGACGATCATCGTCGGCTTCGGCTCGTGACGTGGTTCCCGGCCGTGACCGGGACCGGCGACCCGGCACCATACGTCGAGGACCTGGATCGGATCGCCGACGGACTGATCGCCAGCGGCTCGATCGGGTCGGTCGAGGCGCTCGGCCTCGGCCTCGTCCGCGATCCGGCCAGGACCGGGGCGACACCCGCGCTCGCCCATCCCGCGCCCGTCGTCCTGCTGTCGCCCGGCAACGCGACGAACGTGGGGTTCTACGCGGCGCTGGCGGAGGATCTGGCCAGCCACGGCTTCGTCGTCGTCGGGATCGACCATCCGTATCAGGTCGCGGCCGTGGACCTGGGCGACGCGGTCGCGGTCTACGCCGGCGACCCCCCGCTCGACCAGGCGTCTGCCGTCGTCCCGGCCCGGATCGACGAGCGCGTCGCCGATGTCGGCTCCGTTCTGGATACGCTCGAGCGGGACCCATCGGCGATCGTCGGGGAGGCCATGCCTTTGGATCTCACGCGGATCGGGATCATCGGCCACTCGAACGGCGGGGTGACGGCGGCGGTGGCGTGCGCCGATGCCCGTTTGGTCGCCTGCGTGAACATCGATGGGCAGCTGGCCGGGGGTCCGCTCTCGGCGCGGCCCGGGCCGGCGGCGCCGACCAAGCCGTTCCTCTACCTGACCAAGGAGACCGATCTCGCGGCGCCGTTGGCGGCGCTCCTCGAGGCCGGCGGGCCGTCGACCTATCGCGTCGTCGTGCCAGCGGCCATGCACGACACCTTCGGCGACGGCCCGATGTTCCGACCGCGGATCCTCCCGCAGGCGAACCTTGCCGACGACGTCGTGACGGTCGCTCGAGGCGTTGCGCTCGCCTTCTTCGATCACACGCTCCGCGATGCATCGGCAGGCGTGTTCCGAGCCCTGCCCGCCCCCCTCGACCTGAAGATCGAGGTCTACCCGCTCACCGCGCGCTGACGCCTCGTCGCAGGAACGCGTCGCGGCGGTACGCTGCCGGTGATGGGATCGGCGACCGCGACACCGCGTCTGTTCACGCCCACCTTCGCGGTCCTCTTCGCGGCGGCGCTGGCGTTCTTCGCGGCGGGAAGCGTCGTCCTGCCGGTCGCATCGCGTTTCGCGACCGGTCCGCTCGGGGCCGATGCGGTCGGTGTCGGGATCTCCATCGGCGCGTTCGCCGTCGCAGCGCTGGTCCTTCGCCCGGTCGTCGGCTGGGCATCCGATCGGTTCGGCCGTCGACCGCTCTTGCTGGGTGGGTGCCTGCTGACCGTCGCGGCACTCGCGCTCCATCTCGTGTCGACCACGCTGCCGATCTTCATCGCGGCGCGTTCCCTGCTCGGGGTCGGCGAGGCCTTCTTCCTCATCGCCGCGCTCGCCGCCATCAGCGACCTCGCCCCGCCCGAGCGTCAGGGTGAGGGCATCAACATCGGCAGTCTGTCGCTGTACGTCGGCCTCGCCATCGGTCCGGCGCTCGGGGAGACGGTCCTCGAGGTGGGCGGGTTCACCGCGGTCTGGCTCGTCGCCGGCGCCCTGGCCGTGGTCGCGACCCTGCTGAGCTGGTTCGTGCCCGAGACGGCGCCCGTCGCTCGCCGCGACGATCCCCGGCCGCGGACGAGCGGCGGGCGACTCTTCCACCCGGCGGGGCTCTTCCCGGGGTTCCTGATCCTGACCGGCGCGTGGGGGATGGCCGGGTTCTTCGCCTTCCTGCCGCTCCACGTCGACACGCTGGGGATCCAGAACAGCGGGCTGCCGTTCGCGATCTACGCGGTCATCGTGATCGGCCTGCGCCTCGTGTTCGCGAAGCTGCCGGACCAGGTCGGGCCGGCGCGGCTGTCCGGCGCGGCGCTCGCAGCGACCGCGGTGGGGCTGGCCATCCTCGGGATGGTGCCCGGACTCCTGGGCCTCTACGCCGGGACGGTGGTCTTCGCGGTCGGCGTCGCGTTCATGTTCCCGGGGCTCCTGGCCGTCGCCGTCGCCCGCGTGGACGAGACCGAGCGAGGCACGGTCGTCGGGACGACGAGCGTGTTCCTCGACCTCTCCTTCGGCCTCGCCCCGTCGCTGCTCGGGCTGGCCGCGGGAACGGTCGGGTTCTCCGGAACGTTCCTCATCTCCGCGCTCGTGGCCGCCGGCGGGTTCTTCCTGATCGTGCTGCGGCGCGAAACCCTCGTGACCCCGGCCGCGGCGGGGGCGGGTACCCTCGTTCCATGACGATCGAGCGCATCCTCGTCGCGGGCGCCGGGCTGATGGGCCACGGCATCGCCCAGGTCCACGCCGCGATCGGCAAGTCCGTGCTGCTCTACGAACCGGACCTTGCCCGGGCCGAGGCCGGCCACGAGCGCATCGCGGGCAACCTGCAGCGCGCGGTCGACAAGGGCAAGCTCACCGCCGCCGAGCGCACGGCCACGCTCGGCCGGATCAGCCCGACCGACGATCTCGACGCGGCCGCCGACGTCGGCCTGGTCATCGAGGCCGTGTTCGAGGATCTCGGGGTCAAGACGGCGCTCTGGCGCGACCTCGACAAGCGAGCCCCAGAAGGCGCGATCTTCGCCTCGAACACGAGCTCGATCGCCATCCATCGGCTGGCCGACGCCGTCCGGAGCGAACGACGCAGGCGTTTCATCGGGATGCATTTCTTCAGCCCCGTGCCGGTGATGCCGCTCGTGGAGCTCATCCGCGGCCACGACACCGCCGACGCGACGGTGGATACGATCAGAGGCCTCTCCGACGAGCTCGGCAAGCAGGTCATCGTGTCAGCGGACCGGCCGGGCTTCATCGTGAACCGCATCCTCATGCCGTTCCTGATCGAGGCCATGCGCGCCTACGAGCAGGGGGTCGGCACGGCCGAGGACATCGATGCCGGCGCGCGGGTGGGGCTCAACCATCCGATGGGCCCACTGGAGCTCGCGGACTTCATCGGGCTGGACGTCTGCCTCGGCATCATGCGCGTGCTCGAGGACGGCCTGGGGCTCGAGCACCTGCGTCCGCCGCGCGTGCTCGAGGACCTCGTCGGCGCGGGGCACCTCGGCCAGAAGACCGGCCGGGGCTTCTACACCTACCCGCGCGGCTGACCGTCGATCAGATCCCGCACCGTCTGGTCGAGGGTGTCGAGGTCGAAGGGCTTGGCCAGCAGTCCGACACCGGTCACCGAAGCAAAGCGTTCGAGCGTCGCGTTGAGGATGTCGCCGCTCATCATCACGAAGCGCCCCGCGTAGTCGGGCCGCTCGGCCACGACCGCCTCGTACACGTCGATCCCTGACAGACCCGCCATCTGGTGGTCGATGAGGAACGCCGCGTACTCGCCGTCGCGGGCGCGATCGATGGCCTCTCGCGCCGTGCCCGTCGGCACGCCCTCGTACCCGAGCGAGGAGAGGGCCTTGGTCAGGAAGATCCGGATCGACGGCTCGTCATCGAGGATCAGGACGCGCGGCACGTCGGTGGCGCCCGCGGGGACGTCGTCGGGCCGCGTCGGGATGGCCGGCCCTGAGGGTGTGTCCGCCGCCGGCGCGGGCGAGGCAGCCAGCGCGACGTGCGGGGTCGCGACCGCTGGTGACCGCGGCGGCGGCGTCGAGGGCATCGGCGGCTGGTCGACGCGCACGGCCCGGACGGGCAGATCGAACGTGAACGCGGCGCCACGCTCGAAGCCCGACGGGACGTAGCGCAGCTCTCCGCCATGCGAGGCGATGATCCCGTACGAGACCGGCAGGCCCAGCCCGGTCCCCTCCGACGGCGGCTTGGTCGTGAAGAACGCCTCGAACAGCCGATCGACGTGCTCCGGGGGAACGCCCGGTCCGTCGTCCATGACCGTGACCCGCACCCGGTCGCCTTCCGGATCGGCGTCGAGGGCCGCCAGGATGCGCACGCGGTGGCCGCCGCCGTGGCGGATCGAGTAGATGGCGTTGTGGGTCAGGTTGACGAGCACCTGTTGGAGCTGCCCGCGATCGAGCTCGACCGGAGGCAGGTCGGCTTCGATGTCGACGTCGAGGTCGATGAGCCCGGATCCGAGGCTGTACGACTGGAGGGCGAGCACGCTGTCGACCAGCGCCCGGATCGTGGTCGGATGGCGTTCGGGCGGCCGTTGCCGCGCGAAGTCCAGCAGGTTCTGGACGATGCGCCGTGTCCGCGTCGCCTCCTCGACGAGCAGGTCCGCGTTGTGCCGCAGGTCCTCGGGCAGGGCCGCGTCACGCCGGATCAGCTGGCTGAAGCCAAGGATCGAGGCGAGCGGGTTGTTGAGCTCATGGGCGACACCCGACACGAGCTGCCCCGTGGCCTCCATCTTCTGGGCCTGGATGAGCTCGGCCTGGAGCCGTTCCTGATCGGTCAGG
>DASPHN010000079.1:0-9744 GCA_035629655.1 Saccharimonadales bacterium (SeqCode)
CTCGGGCCGGGCGTCTACTCGCTCACCCTGCGCGTCACCGGGCTCAACTCCGCCGGCCAGCCGGTCACCCGGCTCGTCCCGATCACCCTGACGATCGCGACGGCCAGCACGTCGAGCGAGTACGTCGACATCCTCGGCTTCGCGACGTTCCGGATCACCTCGATGGATTCCAACGCGATCTACGGCTACGCCATCTCGGGCGTCTATGCCGACATGAACGATCCCGAGTTGCGCCGCGGTCAGGTGGCCCGACTCGTGCCCTGGAGCTAGCCGGGCGGGCACGGCATCACCGAGATCGTCGGGCGGTAGCGGTGGCTGCCGACCTGCATCCCCTGGGAGACACATCACGTGGAGATGGAATACAAGGACCCGAGCCGTCGGGGTCGTTATATCGTCATCATCGGGGTCATCCTGGCCCTCGTCGCGGGGGCCGCGGCGTTCTTCCTCATCAGCCAGGCGCAGCAGCAGGCCGGCCAGGCCGGCCTCCAGCGCGTCTCGGTCGTCGTCGCCCTCCAGACCATCCCGGCCCGCAAGGTCATCGAAGCGGCCGATCTCGTCGTTCGCGAGATCCCGATCGACCCGACCAACGCCCAGGGGATCGTGTCGACACCCGACAAGGTCATCGGCCGTGTCCCGGCCGTGACCGTCCTCGAAGGACAGATGGTCACCACGAACATCCTGGCCTCCAGCACGGAGGGCGGACAGTTCTCGATCCTCGGTGCTGACGAGACGATCGGCCCGGACAGCGCGGAGTGGCGGGCCATCTCGATGACCGTCCCGGACGACCGCGCGGTCGGCGGCCTGCTCCAGCCCAACCAGACCGTCGATGTCTTCGTGACCGCCACGATCAACGTGCTGAACGACTCGGAGTCCGGCGTCAGCAGCGAGGGCTTCTATACCGACAAGTCCACGAAGATCGCGTACCAGGACATGGTCATCCTGGCCAAGGCCGGATCGCTCTACATCCTGCGCGCTCCACTCGACGTGGCCGAGGAGATCTCGCACCTCCAGGCCAGTGGCGCGGCGACCTTCAGCATGGCCCTGCGGCCGGACATCGACACCCGCCAGGTCGACGCCTCGGCCCTCGGCACGACGACCAACGACGTCATCATCCGGTACGGCCTGCCGATCCCGGTCCTGTTCCCACCGGCCGAAGGACCATTGCCGACGCCGGCCGCGACTCCCGCCGCGACGCCGCAGCCATCGGTCGATCCAGCCGCGAGCCCGGGGGCCAGCGCCGTCCCGGACGTCTCGGCCAGCCCCGCCCCGTAGCCCCGTCACGCGCCCGGCCCGCACGCCCACGTCCGCGTCTGTCAGGCTGACCCGCCCAATCTCGATCGCCCCTCCGCGCTGCTGACCCGGCGCGCCTCTCGGTCGCCCGGTCCGCCGTCAGGTGGGCCGGGCGGCCGCCGCATGCCGGGCGAGCGCGTCCTCGAGAGCGTCGTCGACGACCGCCCGCGTCTCGTCCATCGATGTCGATGTGTCCACGACGCGCGTGGCGTGCGGCCGGAGGCGATCGGTCAGATCTGCCTGCGCGTCGATCCGGCGGCGCGCGTCATCCTCGGATGCACCGCGACCGACCGTCCGGGCCAGGCTGGTGGCGCGATCGCACGTCACGAGCCAGACCTCGTCGCACAGGGTCGCGAGCCCGCCCTCGACCAGCTTGATGGCTTCGACGATCACCGCGTCCGCACCGTCCGACTCCGCCCGTTCGATGGCGGCCAGGATGCGCGGCCGGACGGCTGGATGGACGATCGCCTCCAGGGCGGCCAGGGCGGGGGGATCGTCGAACACGAGGGCACCCAATCCTGCCCGGTCGAGCGTCCCGTCTCGGCGCCGGAGGGCCTCACCGAAGCGCTCGTAGACCGCCTCGACCTGCGGCGTGCCCGCGGCCAGGACCTCGCGCGCGACGTCGTCCGCATCGACGGTGACGATGCCCGGCCGCGCCGCAAGCCAGCCGGAGATCGTCGACTTGCCGCACCCGATCGGCCCGGTCAGGCCGAGCCGGAGCGGGCGGTTCACGGAGCGCGCTCCTCGAGCTCGAGCCACTGGTCCTCGGCGGTCACGAGTGCCGTGTCGACATCGGCCAGCTCGCTGGTCACCCGGCGCAACTCGACGAAGTTGGCGGTGATGTTGGGGTCGCCCATGGCGAGCTCGAGATGGCTCTTGCGCAGGCCGAGCCGGGTCAACTCGCCCTCGAGCGCCGCCTTCTGGCGCCGGTACGCATCCTTCGAAAGCTTCTCCAGCCGTCGCTTCGGCCGGGCGGCGACCGGGGTCGCCGTCGCGACGGCTTGCGTGGGGCGCGCGCCCGGGGCGGCCGTCGATCGTTCTCCCCCGGCGGCGGGCACGGTCCCGGATCGCGCTGCTGAGCTGGCCGCGCCGCCTGACCGCGTGCCCGGCCGGAGCCGTCGCGCCTGCTCCGCGATCCCCTCCGCCACGGTCCAGCCGTTCGCCACGGCCGTCCGCCAGGCCCGATAGCCGCCATCGAACGCGGTCGCGCCGCCGTCGCCGACGACCCACAGGGTGTCGCAGACCGTTTCGAGCAGGCGCCGGTCGTGCGACACGACGAGGAGAGTCGCCGGCGATTCGCGCATGAACGCCTCGATCGCCTCGCGGGCCGGGATGTCGAGGTGGTTCGTCGGCTCGTCGAGGAGGAGCAGGTTCGACGGCTGGATGCCGAGCAGCGCCATCTCGAGTCGCGACCGCTCGCCGCCCGACAACGAGCGCACCTCCTTGAACACGTCCTCTCCACGGAACAGGAAGCGGGCCAGGTAGGCACGGGCTTCACCGGCCGTGACCGGGATCGCCTGGAGCAGCGCATCGAGGACGGTCGCGCCCGGGATGCCGGCCTGCCGCAGCTGGGCAAGGTATCCGAGCTGGATGTTGTGCCCGAAGGTGATCGCTCCATCGAGCGGCGGCAACTCGCCGGCGATCGTGCGCAGGAGCGTCGTCTTGCCGGCTCCGTTGGGCCCCACGATCCCGATCCGGTCACCGCGCTGGGCAGCCAGGAAGGGCACGCGCGCCACGACCTGCGGCTCGCGCGCGGGCGATCCGTCCGGGAGCACCGCGCCGCGGCCGGGCAGGTACCCGACGGCCATGTCCTCGACGCGGACGACGATCTCGCCGCTGCGCGACGGACCGGTGCCGGCCAGCGCGGCCTGCGGCAGGGTCAGCCGGCGACCGGCCCGCGGCGCCTCCCGCTGGTCCTCCTGGAGACGCTCGAGTCGGGCCTCGTGCTCGTGCATCTTCGCGAACTTGCGGTGGCTCCGGTAGCGCTGGATCAGCTCCTTCTCGCGAGCGATCGACTCGGCATGCTCGTCGGCGTCCTTGACCGCCCGCGCGTCGCGCTCCTCGCGCTGGCGGTGGTAGGCCGAGTAGTCGCCGCGGAAGGACACGAGGCGCCGGTCGCGCAACTCCCAGACCCGGGTCACGGTCGCATCCAGGAAGGCGCGATCGTGCGAGGCGACCAGGAGCGATCCGGCCCGCCGGCGGAGGTGCTCCTCGAGCCACTCGAGGGCGTCCAGGTCGAGGTGGTTGGTCGGCTCGTCGAGGAGGAGCAGGTCCGGGTCGGCGATGACCAGGCGCGCGAGCGCCGCGCGGGTCTGCTCTCCCCCGGACAGGGCGGTCGGGGGCTTCGTCCACTCGTCACGCACGAACCCAAGACCCGACAACGCGGCATCCACGCGTTGATCGAGCGTGTACCCGCCGAGGACGTCGAAGCGGTGCTGGAGGTCCGCGTAGCGTGGGGCGGTCACCTGGCCGGTCCGTTCCAGCTCCGCGAGCTCGATGCCCATCGCCTCGAGGTGCGCCGCGCCGGTGCGGACCGCCGTCCGCAGGTCGGGCGAGGCCATGAACGCCGCGTCGAAGTGGGCTTCCTGGGACAACAGCCCGATCGAGAGCCCGCGCTTGCGCTGGACCGTGCCACGATCGGGCTCGTCCCGGCCGGCGGCCAGGCGCAGGAGGGTCGTCTTGCCGGCCCCGTTCGGCCCGACGAGGCCGATCCGATCGCCAAGGGCGACCGCAGCCTCGATGGTGTCGAGGATCACGAACGTCCCGACCTCGCGGGTGATCCCCGCCAGTCGAAGGATGGACATCAGGCCGGTCCCCGGCCAGGGGCCGCGGTCGTCCCTGCGACCCCGGACGCAGCCCGCGCCGCGGCGCGCCGGGTGGCTGCCGCCCGCTTCGTCCGAGCGGTCCGCGCGGCGCGGGCCGCAGCAGCGGCGATCGCGGCTGCCTCGTCCGCGGTCCGGCCGAGGGCTCCCTCGCCATCGAGCTCGCTCCACCGCGGGCCCCGGCGCCGGTCGCCGCCCGAGACCGTGCGCAGGATCGCCTTGGCGCCCTTCCGATCGGTACCCGGCAGGCGCTGGCACCACGAGCAGTAGTGCGTGGAGCGCGCCCCGACGACGATGCGGCGAACCGGGCGGCCGCAGCGCCGGCAGGGCTCGCCCGTCCGCTGGTAGACGTCGAGGCGCTCCTGCATCGAGCCGTCCCCGTCGGGCGCCGTGTAGTCGTCGATCGATGAGCCGCGTCGCTCGACGGCCTCGCGGAGCACCGCGCGCATGGCCTCGTAAAGCCGGCGCTCGTCGGGCGGTCGCAACGTGCCGACCGTCCGCAGCGGATGGAGACGCGAGCGCCAGAGCGATTCGTCGGCGTAGATGTTGCCGACGCCCGCCACGAACGATTGGTCGAGGAGCAGCGATTTGAGCCGTCCGGAGCGGCGTCGGATGCGGCGTCGGAACTCGCGGATGGTGTACTCGTCGGCGAGCGGCTCAGGCCCGATCGCCGCGAAGACCGCGGCGCCCCCGACCTCGGCCACGAGCTCGCCGGTGACCGGGTCACGGCCATACAGCCCGACCCGTCCGAACTTGCGGATGTCTCGGAACCGGAGCTCCCGCCCGTCGGCCAGCTCGAGGACGAGCCGGACGTACGAGTCTTCGGGCAGGTCCGCCGGCACGACGAACAGCTGGCCGGTCATCTTGAGATGGATCGTCAGCGCGGCGTTCCCGCTGAGGTCGACCACGACCTGCTTGGCCCGGCGGCCGACGGCCAGCACCTCTCGCCCCGCGACCGCGTCCCCGAAGGTCAGCGGATCGTGCGTGCGAAGGGTCCTCGCCCATGACGTGCGCGCGCCGACGATCGTGGCGCCGACGAGGCGTGGCCGCAGATCACGGGCGACCGTCTCGACCTCGGGGAGCTCGGGCATTCGGGCGCCTAGCCGACGATGGGCGCGACCGGCGCCTCGAGCGGGAGCTCGTCGGCCTCGGCGGCGATGGCGTCGGCGCGGGTGAGCGGCGTCATCGATTCCCAGTCGTCACCGACCTTGACGTCGACGATGAGCGGCACCGACAGAGGAAGGGCGCCTTCCATGGTCTCGCGCACGAGGGCCGCCAGCGGCTCCACCTCGTCGCGAGGGGTCTCGAACAGCAGCTCGTCGTGGACCGTCAGCAGCAGTCGGGCGTGCAGGCCCGAGGCGGCGAGGCGCTCCTCGACACGGATCATCGCGATCTTCTGGATGTCGGCGGCCGTGCCCTGGATGGGCATGTTGATGGCCATCCGCTCGCCGGCGCCACGCAGCGCTGGATTGGCGGCACGCAGCTCCGGGATCTGGCGCTTGCGCCCGAGCAACGTCTCGACCCAGCCCTGCGCCTTGGCCTGTTCCTTGATGGCCATCATGTAGTAGCTGATCCCCGAGTAGGCCGCGAAGTAGGAGTTGATGAACTCCTGGGCATCCTTGCGCGGGATGTTCGCCCGTGAGGCGAGCCCGAAGTCACTCATCCCGTAGGCCAGGCCGAAGTTGACCATCTTGGCCATCGAGCGCTCGGCGTGGGTCACGTCGTCCGGGTCCTTGTGGAGGACTCGCGCGGCGGTCTCCCGGTGGATGTCCGCCTGACGGGCGAACGCGTCCTTCAGGTGCTCGTCGCCCGAGACGTGGGCGAGGATCCGCAGCTCGACCTGCGAGTAGTCCGCGGCGAGCAGGACCAGCGACGGCCCACCGGCGACGAACGCCCGCCGGATGCGCCGACCGAGCGTCGTCCGGATCGGGATGTTCTGGAGGTTGGGGTCAGACGACGAGAGGCGGCCCGTCGCCGCCACGGCCTGATGGAAGGTGGTGTGCAGGCGGCCGTCCGCGGCGACCAGGGTCGGCAGGGCTTCCACGTACGTGGACCGCAGCTTCGTATAGACCCGCCACTCGAGGAGCTTGTCGATCATCGGATGGGCGGGGCGGAGCTCCTCCAGCACGGACGCGTCGGTGGAGTAGCCCGTCTTCGTGCGCTTGCCCTTGGGCAGGTCGAGCTCGTAGAAGAGGATCTGCTCGAGCTGCTTGGGGCTGCCGAGGTTGAACTCGTGCCCGACGTCGACGTAGATCTCCTGCTCGAGCCGGGTGATCTCCGCCGTGAACTCCCGGTCGAGCACCCCGAGCGCCTCTTCGTCGAGCGCCACGCCGGTCGCCTCCATCCGGGCGAGGACCGGGATGAGCGGCAGCTCCACCTCGCGGAAGAGGCGGTCGAGCTCGGTCTCCGCCAGCCGGCGCTCGAGGGGCTCGCGGACGGCCAACGCGGACAGCGCCTCGAGTCCAGCGCGGGCCGTCCCCGGCAGGTCGGTGGCCGACGGCAGGATCTGGTCCAGGTTCTCGGCCACGACGTCGGCGATCGTCTGGCTGCGAAGCGCGGCGTTGAGGATGTAGGCCGCGACCTGCGTGTCGAAGGCGACCGGCAGCGGCGGGACGGTGGGATCGTCCGCGAACCCCGCCACGAGCATCGGCTTGACCTCGTGCCCCACGAGCGGGGTGCGGGTCCGGCCGAGCAGATGGCGCAGCGCATCGGCCGCCTCGGAACCGTCCGCGGCGATCGTCCGACCGTCCGCCCCGGCGACGGCGAGGGCGAGCGGGGTCCCGCGTCGCGGCCGCGGGTCGTCGAGGAGCAGGTAGACCCCGACCGCGGGCTGGGCCGATAGCCACGGCTCGAGATCGTCGATGCCGTCGGCGCCGCGGACCTCGATCCGACCCGGATCCACGATCGCCGCGGCCAGGGCGGTCGGGAGATCGTCCGCCGTCGCCGCCCTGTCGGCGGCACCCGCCAGGTCGCGCGCGGCACGGGGATCCCCGGCGGCGGAGCCGTCCAGGCCATCGGCATCGGTCGTGGTCGCCCCGGCGGCGGCCGGCCCCGTGACCGCATCGAAGTCCAGTCGGAGCTGGAGCTCGCCGGCATCCGGTCGCGCGGCCTGGCGGCTCGGGGCCCAGCCGTCCGGCCGGCCGGCGACCCGGGCGGCCGGCACGTAGCCGCTCTGGACGACGTTCCGGAGGCTCTCGGAGCGCTGCTCGGCCGATTCGCCGGAGATCGGCGGAAGGCGCTCGATGAGCGTGCGGAACTCGTACTCGCGGAAGAGCCGAACGACCGTGTCTCGGTCGTAGTCGCCGAGGCGCGCGGCCTCCAGGTCGATCTCGATCGGCAGGTCCCGGACGATCGTCGAGAGGTCCTTGCCCATCCGGATCTGGTCGACG
Source organism: Saccharimonadales bacterium (SeqCode) (assembly GCA_035629655.1). Classification (GTDB taxonomy): domain Bacteria; phylum Chloroflexota; class Limnocylindria; order Limnocylindrales; family CSP1-4; genus SPCO01. The sequence continues at coordinate 7,502 of DASPHN010000079.1, forward strand.
TGCTCGCGCAGCTTCTCTCGAAGCTTCTCGGGGTTGACCTCGTCGAGCCGGGCGATCAGCGAGTCGAGGTCCCCGAACTCGCGGATCAGCTTGGCCGCGGTCTTCTCCCCCACCCCGGGAACGCCGGGGATGTTGTCCGTGGGATCGCCCTTCAGCGCCTTGTAGTCGATCATCTGGTCCGGCCGGAGTCCGAACCGCTCGTCGATCCGGGCGACGTCGTACATGACCGTGTTCTCGACGCCGGACCGCGTGGTCATCAAGCGCACCCGCGGTGTGACGAGTTGGAGCATGTCGAGGTCGACCGTGACGATGGTCGTCTCGAGGTCCTCCCGCGTGTCGAGCTGCTGCGTGATCGTGCCGATGACGTCGTCGGCCTCGAATCCGGCCATCTCGTAGACCGGGATGCGCAGCGCCTTGACGACCTCGCGGACCTTCGGGAACTGGTCGCGCAGGTCGTCGGGCATCTTCACGCGCGTGCCCTTGTACTCGGGGTACTGCTCGTGTCGGAACGTCGGCCCGGGCAGGTCGAACGAGACCGCGAGATAGTCAGGCTGGAGGTCCTGGAGTCCGCGCAACACGATGCTCGCGAAGCCGAAGACGCCGTTCACGAGGTCGCCGCGAGACGTGGTGAGCGGAGGAAGGGCGAAGTATCCGCGGTAGACGAGCCCATAGCCGTCGAGCAGCATCAGGCGTTCCATCGATCGGCTCCGGGGATGCGGTCGCGGGCTGACCGGCGACGAGGGTGGGACCAGGGGCGTCAACCCCAGTGTACCCGCCGACCCGGGTCGGGCGACCTCCGCCGGCCCGCTCGGCCGCCGGCACTCAGCCTCGGCGCGCGCTCCAGCGAAGGGCGAACAGGCCAAGCCCGGCGATCAACAGCGCACCGGCCACGACGATGAGCGCCGACCGCCCGCTCGGGTCGTCGCGGACAGCCAGCTCGGTGGGACCTGGCGCCGCCTGGCCACCCGCCTCCGCAGCGCTGGCCGCCGGCCCGTCGCCGTTGTCACCGCCGGTGAACACGCCCCCGTCGTCGACGGATGGGGGCGGTGCGGACATCGTGAGGCCTTCGGTCGCGGCTGCCGCTCCTGACGCGCCCGGGGCGGCGAGTGTCGGGCCGGACGTATCGCTCGATTCGACCGCCGTGCCGACCGTGGAGCGCGTGGCACCGCTACTCGCGAACGGCAGGGCGGCCGGCACGGTACCGACGAGGATGCCCACGAGACCCAGCGTCGTGAGCCCGATGGCCAGGGGCCGGCTGACCGCGTCACGCGGCGATCCGAACCCTGCCAGGAACCGGCGCCAGCCCCGCGAGCCGAGTCGAGCGGCGTCGTCTTCGGTCAGCCGGAAGTCGCGGGGGCGTCGCGGGATGGCCGCGGTCGGCGCCGCGGCAGCCAGGGCGAGGAGATCCGCATGCAGATCCGCGCAGTCCAGGCACTCGGCCAGCTGCGCCTCGGCGCGTCGACGCACCTCCGGCGACAGGTCGTCGGGCCGCTGGTCGGCGAGCTCGGCGATGGCCAGGAGGTCGTGCGCGGCATGCGTGACGGGATCGGTGGGCGTGCGTGGAGCGGTCATGTCCTTCGTCAGACGGCGGTCGCGAAGACACGGTTCCCGAGGGCGACCGTGCGTTCCATGGCCATCATCGCATCGCCCGGCGACGGCGCACCGACCGTCGCAGGCCAAACAGCCCGAGACCGGCGACGACCATCGACCCGGACAGGACGAGCAGCGGCGTCGGATCGGTGACCGGGCCGCCAGGGCCCACGGCTCTGGGTGCCGAGCCATCGCCGTCGGCCGGGCCAGGACCACCGAGGCCGTGGATGGGCGCACTCGGCGCCTCGAGCTGCAGTGATTCGACGGTCGGGCCGGCCGAGCCGCCGGCCGTGGAGTGGGTCGAGTCACCGGGGGCGGCCCCCGCCCCGGGCGCGAGATCACCGATCGTCGCCGGGACCGTCCCGACCAGCAGCCCCACGAGGCCGAGGGCGGCGAGCGTCGTGGCGATCGGACGGCTGATCGTGTCCGCCGGCGTGGCGAACGCGCGGAGCCAGCCGCGGATCCCCGTGGACCGCAGCCGCCGCGCGTCGTCCTCGGTCAGGCGGTAGTCGCGCGGACGCCTCGGCGTGGTCGCCAGCGCGATCGCGGCCACGATCGCCCGCAGGTCGCCGTGCAGCGAGGTGCACTCGGGACACGACCCGAAGCCGGGTCCCAGCAGTGCGCCCCGATCCGCGGCGGCGGCGATCATCAGC
>DASPHN010000080.1:0-5657 GCA_035629655.1 Saccharimonadales bacterium (SeqCode)
CAGTGGAGGGTCTTACGTTAGCGCGGCGCAGATGTCGGTGACATGGCCCTTGAAGCGCACGTTCGTGAAGGTGAAGTCGGCCGCGATGTCCACCTCGTAGTGGCCGCGGTACTGATACATCCCGGGGCCACCCTCGTCCTCCGGAAAGAGTGCGATGTACAGGGTGCCGCGAGCGAACAGGTCGAGCGACCCGTCCGCATGGAAGAGCTGATCGATCCGGCCGCCGCCGCGCAAGGTGATGGACTCACCGCTCTCCAGGTTGGTGACCGTGAGCGGGGCGCTACTGATCTGGCGGACCAATTGGTCGCCGTTCTCCCGCACCGGGAAGGTGAGCTCATTGCCGCCGGCAGGAAAATCCCAGCGTGTCGCGAACGCACACGACTGGCCCGCCGCGAAGTCCACCGTAAAGGCTTCGAGCTTCGAATGGTCCGGTCCCGCCGCTTGGACCGAGGCCACGCTGCCCAGGATGAGGCTCGCCAACAACGCGAGCACAGCTGAGACACGACGCATAGCGTCCTAACCCCTTTCCGCCCCCGGCGATATTGGATGCGGAGATCCGCATCTCGCTGGTCCGGTTCAGACTGCGATCGGCAGCCTCACAACCACGACCGTATGGCTAGATCGCGCAGCTGACGCTGAACGAGAACTTCCCGTTGCGCAACGAGGCGTATTGGGCATCCAAGGGCTGACCGTCGAACGTGCCCGCGAAGGTGGCCTCCCGGAAGGAGCCCTTCGATCGGTCGCGAGAGACGCACACGCCATCGTCGGTGACCGAGCGGTACTGTTCGCGGACGACTTGACCCACGCCGGTCCAGGTCCCCTCGACCACGATGTCACGAGGCGTGCCAGCGGGCACGCAGCTGATCTCATCGCAGGTCTCGCCTTGGATGGTGACCGTCGTCGGGGTGAGGGTCGCCGTGCTCAGGTCCTTGGCGATGACCGAGCCCGCGCCAAGGTCCATCGTGCACCCGAACTCATTGCTGAAGTCGATCGCCTCGCCGGTCGCAGTGACGAGCGTATAGGTGAACGCCTGCGCGCACAGCTCGGCACCTCGGATGGCGCCCTCGCCGCCCACGCGGGCCTTGCCGGCGAAGAGGAAGACACCCGTGCCGGAGCAGGTCGCTGTCGCATCGGCGTTCTCGACGCACACTTCGGTGGACGCGTCGGCGCTGAGGCCCGACTGGCTGAACGAGAAGTCCTCCTGCGGGACCGTGTCGGCCGCGACTGGGGCGGCCGCCAGTACCAGCAGGACGAGCGCGGTTGCGAAGCCGCCTAGGACGCGGCGAGGACGATGAGACATGTACCCAGCCTCCACGATGGACGCCGGCTCGGCGGTAGCCGGCCGGTCGCCCGGGAGTCGGGTCGGTATCGCCATTGGCTCGGCACGATCCCGGCGACCAGTGCTTCGGATCGTGCGTCCTCACCCCACGACTAGGAGCGCAGCATAGGCTCGGCCATCGAGGATCCGGCAGTCAACGGCCGAGGAACTGGTGCGTGCGTGCGCCGGAAGCGCCAAGCGCTTCTACCGCTAACGGCTCGCAGCGAGCGTCGTTGTCTTCGCTAGGACCGGTGTAGTGCCGATCCGGTCCAGGGGGACGGCCCCCGGTCGTGTACCGGGGGCCGTTTCACACCCGTAGGCCCTCCTGGCGTCGCTCTGCCCGGTATGCGTGCGACGGCCGGACTACGCTTGCCTGGGCGTTCCGGCTCCCGGCGTAGCGTTCGTCGGGCTGGGACCGGAATGCCCCTGAAACGGAGCCGGCGCGTTGCGCTTTCCTCCCGCCGCGCCGGCTCCCTGCAGATCAACGACGTTCCCACGCCGCCGCTGCCGCCTTGAGTGGCGGGTGCTTGTCGAGCATCCGCTGGCGATCCGCGCGCGTCACCGATGGCGGCAGCGGCCGATCATCCGCCGAGATCCTGCCGGTCGACTCGCCGGCGGGCGGCGGCGCATCGGTCGGCTTCATGTGCTCCATCGGCCGACGGTAGCCCGGATGAGTGACAGGTACTACGGCGCGGGCGGATCCGCTGTTCGTCGGCGGAGCGTCGCGGAGGTGCTCCTTATCGCCGACCGGCCGTCGTGCGTAAGGTGGACCACAAGGCGCGATGGCAGTCCCGCGATGTCGGCCTCGCATCGCACGCGATGCGTCAACTCGACGCTATCTGAACTGCTCGAGGAAGCGGAGATCGTCATCGAGGAAGAGGCGCAGGTCGGTGATGCCGTGCTTGAGCATCTTGATGCGCTCGGGCCCCATCCCGAACGCGAACCCCTGGTAGCGCTCGGGGTCGAGGCCGCCGTACTGCAGCACGACGGGGTGCACCATGCCGGCGCCGAGGATCGTCATCCACCCGGTGCGCCCGCAGGCCGGGCAGCCGCTGCCGCCGCAGACCAGGCACTCGACATCGAAGGCGACCGACGGCTCCGTGAAGGGGTAATAGCCCGGCCGGAAGCGGGTCCGCTTGTCGGCGCCGAACATCGCCTTGGCGAACTGGTCGAGGAGGCCCTTGAGATCGGCCATCGTCGTGCCTTCGTCGATCATCAGGCCCTCGACCTGGAAGAACTCCGAGGCGTGGCTGGCGTCGACCGCTTCGTAGCGGTAGCAGCGCCCCGGCAGCAGCGCCCGGATGGGCGGCGACTCGGTACGCATCACGTGGATCTGGCCAGGCGAGGTGTGGGTCCGCAGCAGCCGGCCCTCGACGTCGACGTAGAGGGTGTCCCAGAGGTCGCGCGCCGGATGATCGGGCGGGATGTTGAGCATCTGGAAGTTCGTGACGTCGTCCTCGATCTCGGGACTCTCGTACGTCACGAATCCGAACTGCTCGAAGATCCGGGCGATCTCGCTCATCCCCTCGATGCTCGGATGGAGCGACCCTCGCCGGATCGGCCGGCCAGGCGTCGTGACGTCGACCGTCTCGGCGGCCAGCCGCGCCGCGAGTTCGCTGCCGCGCAGGTCGCCGCCGCGCGCCGCAAGCGCACCCTCGATGTCGACGCGGACGGCGTTCGCGATGGCCCCGACCTTGGGCCGGTCCTCGCCGGGCAGCGCCCCGATCCCGCGTAGGACCCCGGTCAGGCGACCCTTCTTGCCCAGCACGTCCAGCTCGAGCGTATCGAGCGTCGCGGCGTCGGGCGCTGCCGCGATCGAGGCCAGCGCGTCGTCGCGCAGGGTCTCCAGGTCGCGGGTCAGGTCGGCGAGATCCACGCAAGTCCTCGTATCTGGCGGAGAATCACGAACCCTCGGCCGTCACTGACGTCGAGGGTTCGGAGCGGTCGTCAGGTGCGGGATGTCGGACGGGGCTACGCGCTTTTGGCGAGCTCGGCGATCGCGCCGAAGGTTGCGCTGTCGCGAACGGCGAGGTCGGCCAGGATCTTGCGGTCGATCTCGATGTCCGCCTTCTTGAGGCCGTGCACGAACTGGCCGTAGGTCATGCCGTTCTGGCGGGCCGCCGCGTTGATCCGGATGATCCACAGCTCGCGCATCTGGCGCTTGCGCTGCTTGCGATCGCGGGTCGCGTAGGCGAGGGCGTGCAGGAGCGCCTCGCGGGCGGGCTTGATCAGACGGGACTTGGTCCCCTTGCGGCCCTCGGCCGCGTTCAGCAGGCGCTTGTGGCGCTTGTGGGCGGTGACGCCACGCTTGACTCGTGCCATGACGGGTTCTGGCTCCTACAGGTACGGCAGCAGGCGCCGGACCTGCTTGGCGTGCTCGGGCCCGATGATGGCCTTGCCGGCATAGCGGCGAGTCCGACGGGACGACTTGATCTCCAGGTGATGGCCACGCCACGACTTGACCCGGGCGAACTTGCCCGAGCCCGTCACGCCGATGCGCTTCTGGGCCGCCTTGTGGCTCTTGATCTTCGGCACCGTGGTCTCACTCTCCTGAGGTCACCGGCTCCGCGGCCGGTGCGAGGGCTGTCTTCGATGCACCGGCCGTGGCCGGTGCGGCGGTGGTCTTCGGTGCGGCGGCCGGAGCCGCTGCGGTCTCGTCGTCCGACGGCTCGGCGATTGCGGCCGGTGTGTCGGCGGTTGCCTCGGCGGCCGGAGCCGCTGCTGGCGTCGGTGGAGCCGGCTCGGCGGCCGGTGGGGCCGTCACGACGGCATCGGTCGTCGCATCCGGTGTCTCGGCCACGGCATCCGCCGGGACCTCGTCCACCGCGTGCTTGCGGTCCGGGGCGTCGTGGCTCTTGGGCTTGTGGGTCGAGGCCATCGTGATGTGCATCGACTTGCCTTCGAGCAGCGGCGTCCGTTCCGCGACTCCGTGATCCTTGACTCGCTCCACGAACCGGGCGATCAGGCCCCGCCCGATCTCCGGGTGGGTCAGCTCCCGGCCGCGGAAGCGGACGGTCACCTTGATCCGATCGCCGTCCTCGAGGAACTCGATCGCGCGATTGACCTTGGTATCGAAGTCCCCGACGCCGATCTTCGGCGTGAGGCGGACTTCCTTGAAGGTGACCGAGCGCTGCTTGCGCTTGGCCTCCTTCTCCCGCTTCGTCAGCTCGTACTTGTACTGCCCGAAGTCGAGGAACTTGACCACTGGGGGCTGCGCCATCGGGGCGACCTCGACGAGGTCGTATCCCCGTTCCTGTGCCATCTCGAGGGCTCTCGGCGTGGGCATCACACCCAGCTGGGCTCCCTCTTCATCGACCACCCGGACCTGTGGGATCCGGATCATCTGGTTGACGCGCAGGTCTCGACTGATGGTTCACCCCTTGTCGGTTACTGATGATCGTTCGACCGGCATGGGGGCATACGTCCCCTTCCCGGGCGAGGCGGCAGGATAGCACAGCGTCGCTGGAACGGACAACGCGAGGGCCTACTCGCCGCTCCCGCGGACGACCGTGAACGTGCCCTTGACGGTGATCTGGAACGGCCCGCCGATGCTTGCCTTCTTGGAGACGGTGAGCGTTCCGTCCTCAGGCCGGCTAGGCGACGCCGCGCGCCCGGCTCTCCTCCGCCAGCCGATCGGCGAAGGCTTCCCAGTCCTGGGGTTCCTGCTGCTCGCCGCTCCGCGTGCGCGGGGAGGCCGTCCGAGCCTCGATCTCGCGATCGCCGAGGACGACCATGTACGGCACCTTCTGGCCCTGTGCGGCTCGGATCTTGTACTGCATCCGGTTCGATGAGCTGTCGACCTCGACGCGCAGCCCGCGCGAGCGCAGCACCGTCTCGAGCTCGGCGGCCGCATCGAGGTGCCGATCGGCGATCGGGATGACCACGGCCTGGACCGGCGCGAGCCAGAGCGGGAACGCGCCGGCGAAGTGCTCGACCAGGATCCCGATGAAGCGCTCCAGGGAGCCGTAGATGGCTCGATGGATGGCCATCGGTCGCTGCGGCTGGCCGTCCTCATCGATGTAGGTCAGGTCGAAGCGCTCGGGCAGCATCGTCAGGTCGACCTGGATGGTCGCCATCTGCCACTCGCGACCGAGGGCGTCGTCGATGTAGATGTCGATCTTGGGTGCGTAGAACGTGCCGTCCTTGGGCTTGGTGACGTACGGCGCCCCCGTCCGGTCGAGGGTGTCCCTGATGATCCCCTCGGCCCGATCCCAGAGCGCGGGGTCGCCGATCGCCTTGTCCGGTCGCGTCGCGAACGCGAAGCGGGGCGTCAGGCCGAACCAGCCATACGCCTCCTGGACCTCGCCGAGCAGCGCCTCGAGCTCCGCGCTGAGCTGAT
>DASPHN010000081.1:0-7911 GCA_035629655.1 Saccharimonadales bacterium (SeqCode)
CCGTCGGCGCCTCGAGCGTGCGCCAGGGATGGGTCGCGATCGGATCCACGTCGCACTCCGCGGCGGGCGGACCGTGCCGAGAAGCGGTCAGGACCGCGACGTCTCGCCACGTTGGGGGCACTTCCGACGCGGCGAGACGTCAGCGCGACAGTAGGGTCGACCGCTTAGCTGCGACTTATCGCTGCAAGAGCAACTATGCAAGGGATGTGGTGGCCGATCGCCTGACGCCGGTCCAATGTCGGAGTCATGGAAGCGCGTGTGGCGCCCGCTCGTGACGATGTCGCCGTGCTGGCGAGACTCGTGGCGGAATACCGCGTCCTGCTGCGTGAGCTCCGGATGTCGGCAGCGGGGAGCGACGACCGGACCCGATTGCTGGCCCGCGAGGCCGCACTCTCCCGGGTGATCCGAACGTACCCACACGAGGTCATGCGCAGACCGGATCCCACCCGCGGGGCTCCCGGTGGACATCGTTCACCCCCCGGTGACGGCCGGGGGCTCCGCTTCTCCCGTTAGGCGACTGCAAGGGAACCGAGCGGCACAGCAGCGCCTGGCGCGGTCGGCAGCTCGATATCGTGCGCCCAACGACCCCGGTCCGCGTGTGTGCATCGGCCGGGGTCGCTTCACGCCCCGGACGCAGGGCACGTGGTCGTTGCGATGTGGTCCCACGAGACCGCGGCGGTCCGGATGGGGAGTCGTGCCTACTTGCCGGGCGCGAGGCTCCGGACGAGGTCGTCAGCGGTGCCGTCGTCGAGGCGACGGGCGATGGCCGCGCTGCCTCGGCTGACCGCGGCGAGCGTATGGGCGAGGCTTCGCCGGATGAGCGACGGACGCTCGGGAGCGAGGTCGGCGATGCGACGCGCCTGCGCCGCTTCGTAGGCTCGGTCGCGCGCGATGTCGAGCGCGACGATGGTGTAGAAGTAGTTCATCAGGGGACTCCTGTCCGCGGCTGCGGTGACGGCGTGGGGACGCCGCACGGTCAGCGGCGGTGATCGTCCGGAAGGGCGTCGCGCGAGTCGGCGCCCCAGGAGATCGAGGTGAGGGCGAAGGACGACAATCCGACGACCAGGACGATCAAGGTGACGATGGCTTCCATGTCCGGCCTCCAGGTCTGTGATAACCGCTTAGCTACGCTTTATCGGTTACTGCGTCCACTGTAGCCCCTTGCGCGTAACCTGTCAACAGGTCTAAAGTGGTTAGTGCGATGAATACGAACACCCTCGCCGCAGCGGCTCAGGGGCACCACGCCCATGACGTCAGCCTCGACGGCACCTTCGACTTCCTGAACACCAACGACCTCGAGAATGGTTTCCCGCTCGAGCGCTTGCCCTCGCTCGATGTGGCGCTGACGTGGTTCGTCGAGCGCGGCGTCATCCACCACGACGGAGCGGACCGACTGCGTGACGAGGCCGCCGCGAACCCGGAGGCGGCGGCCCGCGACCTCACCCGGATCCATCGCGTCCGTGATGCCCTGCGCGAGGTCGCGGATGCCATCGCGGAGCAGCGCGTCCCGGAGGTCAGCTCGCTCGACACCGTGAATCAGGCGCTCCACGCCCGCCAGGTCATCGAGCTCGTACCCGCCCCGGACGGCGTGAGTGTCGACCATCGACATGTCGGCGACCCGATCGACGACGCCCTCGCCCGCTTGGCGGATCCACTCGTGTCGGAGCTGACCTCGGGCCATCCCCAGCGGATCCGCATCTGCGACAACGAGACCTGCCGCTGGGTGTTCTACGACACCTCCCGCACCGGCAAACGCCGGTGGTGCGACATGGCGACGTGCGGCAACCGGGCCAAGGCCGCCCGCCACCGGGCCCGTGCCAAGGCGGCCGAGGAAGCCGTGGACGAGGGGGCCATCCGCGCCGACGAGGCGCCGTCGACCCGTTGATCGCCCGCGCGTCAGGTCAGGCGCGCTCCAGGATCGGCCGGACCTCCGTCGCGAGGCGGGTCATCGACTCCTCGTCGTACGACGACGGGAAGCCTGCGATGAGGTGGCGGTAGCCGATATCGAGGAACGGGGCGACCCGCTCGGCGACATCCTCGGGCGTGCCGACCGGCTGGTCCTTCCAGGGATCCGCGCCGCCGTTGCGGGACGCCAGTTCCTTCTGGACCTTCAGCGCTTCGGCCCGTGAATCACGGATGACGACGGTGCCGATCCCGGTCGTCCGCTCGATCTCGGCGGGGTCGCGCCCGACGGTCTCGCAGTGCTGCAGGAGGATCGCTTCCTTGCGCCGGACCTGCTCCAGCCCACCGCCGACGTTGTTCGCGTCGGCGTATCGGGCCACGAGCTTGAGCGTGACCTGCTCGCCTCCGCCGCCGACCAGCAGTGGCAGCCGCTCCTGGATCGGGAGTGGATCGTTGCGGATGTCCGTGGCTCGGTAGCGCGGACCGGACGCCGAGGGTCGCTCTCCATGGAGCATGCCACGCATCACCGGCAGCGCCTCGCCGAGCCAGCGCAGGCGCTCGGGCGGGCCGTCCCCGTACTCGAGGCCGTAGGCGACATGCTCGGTCTCGAACCAGGCGGCACCGATGCCCAGGATCGCGCGTCCGTTCGAGATGTGATCGAGGGTCGTCGCCAGCTTGGCGGTCAGGGTGGGCTCGCGGAAGGTGTTCGCCCCCACCATCAACCCGACGCGCACGCGCTTGGTCGCCTGTGCCCATGCCGCCAGCGTCAACCAGCCCTCGAAGATCGGGCCCTCGTGGTCGCCGACGATCGGGTACAGGTGGTCCCAGGTCCACAACGTGTCGTACCCGAGGGTGTCGGCCCGCACGCCGGCTTCGAGCAGGGTCGGCCAGTCGGTGTACTGGTTCCAGCACAGGGCGCCAAGGGTGATGTCGGCCAAGTCGAGACCTCCACGGAGCATCGGGCGGCCAAGCGTACCGCGATGGCCGTCCGGCCGGGGGGAGTGACACGGCGCGCGGGCGTGCCTAGGCTGGCTGGCATGACCGTCACCCGCTGGCTCGCCGTCGCGGGCCTCGTGCTTGCGCTTGCCGGGATCGCGACCTACCAGGTCGTTCGCCCGCGCTCGACCTGGGTCGACCCCGCGACCCACGTGGTCGATGGCTACTGGGTCGGGCCCGAAGCCGGTTGCGACACGGGCGCGTCGGAGCCCACCTGCCGGGTCGCGGTCGAGACGGCCATCGCGCACGTGGCCGACACGGAACCGTCGCTCGCGACCGACCGCGCGACCCTGACGCAGCGCGCCGGGATGTTCTACGACCGGACCGGCGAACGGGCCGGGATCCTGCAGACGACCGGGGGGTTCCGCCACCCGGTGCTCGTCATCGTGGAGCTGTCGGACGGCGGCCGCCGGCTCGTCGGCCTCACGTGCGGGTTCGAGCCGGCTCCGGGGCCCCGGTCGCCGGTGTGCGATGTCGCCGATGTCGGGGCCGACCGGGTCGGCCACGAGCCGTGGCTGACGCACCCGCCGATCGACGGCTGATCGCCGAACCCGCCCGACCGCATACTCGGGACATGACCAGTGCCGAGCGTGCCCGCCTTGCCTCCATGGACGACCTCGCCGATCCCATCCGTCAGGGTCCGTGGCATCGCTGGGGTCCCTACCTGTCCGAGCGAGCCTGGGGCACGGTCCGTGAGGACTACTCGGCGAACGGCGATGCGTGGTCCTCGATCACGCACGACCAGGCGCGGTCACGAGCGTATCGCTGGAACGAGGACGGCATGGCCGGTGTGTCCGACCGCCGCCAGCGCCTGTGTCTCGCACTGAGCCTCTGGAACGGCGTCGATCCGATCCTCAAGGAGCGGATGTTCGGCCTCACCGGACCCGAGGGCAATCACGGCGAGGACGTCAAGGAGTACTGGTGGTACACCGACGCCCTCCCGAGCCATGCCTGGCTGCGCTGGCGCTACCACTACCCGCAGGCCGCCTTTCCGTATGGCGACCTCGTCCGCGAGAACGCGCGGCGCGGCCGGCTCGATCCGGAATACGAGCTCATCGATACCGGGGTCTTCGCGGACGACCGGTTCTGGATCGTCGAGGTCGACCACGCCAAGGCGGCGCCCGACGACCTCCGGACCCGCATCCGGATCACGAATGCCGGGCCCGACGAGGCGACCCTGCACGTGCTGCCGACGGCCTGGTTCCGCAACACCTGGTCCTGGGGTCTGGACGACACCCGTCCCGAGCTTCGAACCACCGACGATCCCGGCCGACTGGAGATGCAGCACGCGACGCTGGGCCACCTGTCGATGACCGTGGCGCCGGGGCCGGACGGACGCCTGCCGACGTGGCTCGTCTGCGACAACGAGACCGACGCGGTGGGCCTGTGGGGCGCTCGCGACGACGGCGCGATCCATCCGAAGAACGCGATCAATGACCACGTCGTGACCGGCGGTGGCCGGCTTGCGGCGGATGGCGTCGGCACGAAGGCGTCGGCGTGGTACCGGCTGACCGCCCAGCCGGGTGAGACGCTCGAGATCCGGCTTCGGCTCGCCGAAGACACGGCATCACCCACGGACCCGAGCGAGCCGCGTGTCGGCACCGACGATCCGCTCGGTGCGGGCTTCGATCTGGTGATGGCGATGCGCGAACGCGAAGCCGACGAGTTCTTCGCGGAGCTCACCCCCGAGGGCACGACCGAAGCGGAGGCGAACACGCTCCGTCAGGCCGTCGCCGGGATGATCTGGGGCAAGCAGTACTACGCGTACGACGTCGGTCGATGGCTGGCGGGCGATCCGGCGAGCCCGGCACCACCCGCCGACCGCCTCGATGGTCGCAACGGGACATGGCGGCAGGTCCAGGCGGCCGACGTGATCTCGATGCCCGACCCGTGGGAGTACCCATGGTTCGCGGCCTGGGACCTTGCGTTCCACGCGGTCGTGTTCGCCCACATCGACCCGGCCTTCGCCAAGGACCAGCTCATCCTGATGTGCCGTGAGTGGTACATGCACCCGAACGGCCAGCTGCCGGCCTATGAGTGGTCGTTCGGTGATGTCAATCCGCCCGTCCATGCCTGGGCTGCGCTGCGTGTCTACGAGATCGACGGTCGACGCGACAGCGCCTTCCTGGAACGGATCTTCCAGAAGCTGCTGCTCAACTTCACGTGGTGGGTCAACCGCAAGGACGAAGCGGGGAACAACCTCTTCCAGGGCGGGTTCCTTGGGCTGGACAACATCGGCCCGTTCGACCGCTCCAACATGCCGTTCGGGGGGCGCCTCGAGCAGGCCGACGGGACGGGCTGGATGGCCGCGTACTCGCTCTGGATGCTGGACATCGCCCTCGAGCTGACGAGCCACGACGAGGTATACGAAGACGTCGCGACGAAGTTCTTCGAGCACTTCAGCTACATCGCGACAGCCCTCAACGGCCTCGGGCTCTGGGATGAGGAGCAGGGATTCTTCTTCGACCGGCTCGTCGGGGCCGATGGGACGACTCGCGAGATCAAGGTCCGATCGATCGCGGGTCTCGTGCCACTCGTCGCCAGCGCGTCGGTCGATCAGCGGCAGCTGGAGGCGGCGACGGCGTTCGCGAGGCGCGCTCGCTGGTTCCTCGCGCATCGTCCGGAGCATGCCGACTGGTTCGGGATGATCGCTCGGACGGGCGATCGGACCGACCTCGTGATGGGCGTGGTCGGCATCGATCGGATGTTGGCCGTCCTTCGCCGCGTCTTCGACGAGGGGGGCTTCCTGTCGCCCCACGGCATCCGCTCGCTCAGCCGGCGCCATCTCGCGGAGCCCTTCGCCTTCGAGCTCGACGGCGTCGACTTCACCGTCGGCTACGAGCCGGCCGAGTCGCAGACCGGCCTGTTCGGGGGCAACTCCAATTGGCGGGGACCCGTGTGGTTCCCGCTCAACGTGCTCGTCATCGGTGCGCTTCTGCGCTATGCCGACGTCCTGGGAGACGGCTTCCAGGTCGAGTATCCGACCGGCAGCGGTCGACGACGTCCCCTCGTGGACGCGCTCGAGGACCTCGCCACGCGACTCATCAGCGTCTTCACGCCCGACGCCATGGGGAACCGACCCGCCGATGGCGCGCGTCCCGGCCCGTGGACGGAGCCAGCGTGGCGCGACCAGATCACGTTCTACGAGTACTTCGACGGTGACACGGGAGCCGGACTCGGCGCGAGCCACCAGACGGGCTGGACCGGGCTCGTCGCGCACCTGATCCTGGAACGGGCGACCTACCGACGCATGCGCGCGGACGCGACGGCTCGGGGCGAGGCGACGGTCACGAGCCTTCGCTGACGCACGTCGCTCGCCGGAAGGTCAAGGGCAGGGCTCGGGCCGCTGATCCGGGGCCGGCACGGGTGGCGCGACGGGCCCGATCGCCAGCGCGACGACACCACATGGGACCTCGTTCCAGGCGCTGAGCGCCTGCTCGCCGGCATCCGCCGCCTCGACCATCGCCGCTGAGCCGATCAGCGAGGTGAGCACCGCGCCACTCGGCGACCGCGCCTCGACGTCGTACGCTCCCGTCTGTTCGGGCAGGCGGATCGCTGTTCGGGCCCCGGCCGGGTAGGTGCCGACCCAGGTGTCGTTGACGTGGATCGCGACCGCGACGTCGGTCTGGTTGTCGATGTGCAGCTGTGGGCCGGGAACCGCGCCACACGCGCCGAGGGCGAACGCGGCGAACGCAAGGACACCGCAACGGGCAGCGACCCGTCGGCTCACCCGTCGCGGAGGACGATGTTGACGATCCGGCCGCCGCCAGCCTGGATCACCCGATCCGGGGTGCGCCCGGCCAGCAGGGCGGCGATGCGTGGGGCGGCCAGTGCCGCGGCCTCGAGCTCCGCGCCCGCCAGATCGCTCGGGACGATCACCTTGTCGCGCAGCTTGCCGTTGACCTGGATCGGCACCTCACGGGTCGCCTCGACGATGGCGGCCGCATCGACGATGGGCCAGGACTGGCTGTGGATCGACGACCACGCCGAACCCGCGGCGGCCAGTCGCCGCGACCACAGCTCCTCGGTCACGTGCGGGGCTGCAGGGGAAAGCATGAGCAGCAGCAGCTCGATCGCCTCGTTCCAGGCCGGTCCCTCCGCGACGCTCGTGCCGCGGTATCGGAACAGCGTGTTGGCCAGCTCCATGAGCTTGGCGACCATCGTGTTGAACCGGAAGCCTTCGTAGTCCTCGGTCACGTCACGCAACGTCCGGTGGGCGGCCATGCGGATCGCCGCTTCGGCCTGGGCTTCGGTCTCGCCGTCGGGCAGGGCACCCGCATCCGGGTCGCCACCCTCGCGTCCGGTCGGGTCGAGCGCCAGCGTCCAGACCCGGTTCAGGAAGCGCGCCACGCCGCCGATCCCGGTCGGGCTCCACGGCCCGCCCTGGTCCCACGGCCCCATGAACATCAGGAAGAGGCGAACCGCATCCGCGCCGTAGCGCTCCACCAGCTCGTCAGGGTCCTGCACGTTGCCGCGCGACTTGGACATGCGCTCGCCGTCGTGGCCCAGGATCTGGCCCTGGTTGAAGAGGCGCAGGAACGGCTCGTCGTCCGTGATCAAACCGACGTCGCGCATCGCCTTGGTCCAGAACCGGCTGTACATGAGGTGCATCACGGCGTGCTCGGCGCCCCCGGTGTATTGGTCGACGGGTGTCCAAGCCGCCGCGAGACGGCCGTCGAGCGGCCCGTCGTCCTTGTCCGGCGCCAGGTACCGATACCAGTACCAGGAGGAGTCGATGAACGTGTCGAACGTGTCGGTCTCGCGCCGCGCCGGGCCGCCACACTTGGGACAGGTCGTGTGCAGAAAGGTCTCGTCATGGTCGAGCGGGTTGGAGCCGCTGCCGTGGTAGTCGACCGTTTCGGGCAACAGCACCGGCAGGTCCGCATCGGGGACCGGGACGATGCCGTCGGTCGGGCAGTAGACCACCGGGATGGGCGTCCCCCAGTAGCGCTGGCGGCTGATCAGCCAATCGCGCAGGCGATACGTGACCTTGGGCTGCGCGGCGCCCTGCTC
>DASPHN010000082.1:0-2719 GCA_035629655.1 Saccharimonadales bacterium (SeqCode)
TGGACGGGATCGCCGCCACGGAGCTCCTCGCCCATGCCGTGCCGTCCGCGGCCGTGGTGATGATGTCGGTCCAGGGCGAGGCAGACTACCTGCGCCGCTCGATGCTGGCCGGTGCGCGCGAGTTCCTCGTCAAGCCGTTCAGCAGCGATGAGCTCACCGCGTCGATCCGGCAGGTGCACACGCGTGAGCGTGAGAAGCAGAGCCGGATGCAGGTCGTCAACCCGGTCGCGGCCCCGGCCGCCGGCGGACCGAACGTCAACGGATCGACCAGCGCCACCGAACCGGGCACGGTCGTCGCCGTCTTCAGTCCCAAGGGCGGCGTCGGCCGGACCACGGTCGCCGTCAACCTGGCGGTGGCCGCCGCGACGGAGCTGGGCAAGAAGGTCGTCCTCGTCGACGGCTCGTTCCAGTTCGGCGACGTCGGCGTGCTGCTGAACCTGAACCCGAAGAACAAGTCGATCGCCGACCTCGTGCCCGAACTCGAAGCCGGCGCAGAGCTCGAGTCGATCGACACGTTCATCATCAACCACTCGGCCGGGATCCGGGTCCTCCTCGCTCCCCCATCGCCAGAGATGGCGGAGCTGATCACGCCGTCCGGCATCAAGCGCATCATCGAAGCGCTGCGGCTCACCCACGACCTGGTCGTGGTCGATTGCACCGCCTTCTTCAATGACACGACGCTGGCCATCCTGGACTCGGCTGACACGATCCTCACGATGCTCAGCCTCGAGATCACCAGCATCAAGAACATGCGCCTCTTCCTGGAGGTCGCAGAACAGCTGGGCTACGAGAGTGGCAAGGTCCGGCTCATCCTCAACCGCGCCGACTCGGCGCTCGGCATCCGCGTCGCGGACGTCGAGCATTCGATCGGCCGAAAGGTGGACGAGACCATCGTGAGCGACGGCCGGAGCGTGGTGTACGCGCTCAATCGGGGCGTGCCGTTCTTCCTCAGCAACCGGGAGGCACAGGTCTCCCAGGACATCCTCCGATTGGCCAAGTCGGTCGTCGGCGAGGGGTCGCAGGTCGCGGCCGGCGCCGACAGCGGGAAGTCCCAGCAGAAGAAATCGATGTTCGCATGGCGCTGACGGTGCCGATCCACGCGTATGAAGCGGGCCCGTCGGGCCGAAAAGGGGTGTAGGCGATGTCCCTGTTGAAGCGGATCGAGAGCGCTCGACCCGGTGGTGCCCCGGAGGCACCGGCCGGCGGGGCGCCGGGTTCCAACCTGCCGGCTCCGGCCGGAGGCCCGCCGTCGATGCCGACGGCCCCCCGCCTCCAGTCGCAGGCTCCGGTGCGCGAGTCGTTCCGGGATGTGAAGTTCCGGATCCAGAACCGGGTCATCCAGGACCTGGACCCGAAGCTCGACCTGTCCAACCAGGTCGAGGTCCGGCGCCAGATCGAGGAGATCTTCGGCAAGGTCATCGACGAGGAAGGCCTCGCCCTGACGCGTGCCGAGCGGGTCCGGATGCTCGAGCAGATCACGGACGAGATCATCGGTCTCGGCCCGTTGGAGCCGCTCCTGCGCGACGAGTCCATCACCGAGGTGATGGTCAACGGCCCGCGCCAGGTCTATATCGAACGTTCCGGCAAGCTCGAGCTCACGAACGTCGTCTTCCAGAACGATGACCACGTCATGCGCATCATCGATCGGATCATCGCCCCGATCGGTCGACGCGTCGACGAGTCCTCGCCGATGGTCGATGCACGACTGACCGACGGCTCGCGTGTCAACGCCATCATCCCGCCGCTGTCCCTCGTCGGACCGGTCATCACCATCCGGAAGTTCTCGGCGTCGCCCTTCACCGTCGACGACCTCGTGCGCTTCGGCACCGCGACGGCCGACATGTTCGACTTCCTCAAGGCGTGCGTCGAGGCCCGCCTCAACATCTTCGTCTCCGGCGGCACCGGCTCGGGCAAGACCACGACCCTCAACGTCCTGTCGTCGTTCATCCCCAACGACGAGCGGATCGTGACGATCGAGGACGCCGCCGAGCTGCAGCTCCGCCAGGAGCACGTCGTGACCCTCGAGTCGCGCCCGCCCAACATCGAAGGCAAGGGCGCCATCCCCATCCGCGAGCTCGTGCGCAACGCACTCCGGATGCGGCCCGATCGCATCATCGTCGGCGAGTGCCGGTCCGGTGAAGCACTCGACATGCTTCAGGCCATGAACACGGGCCACGACGGCTCGATGTCCACCGGCCACGCGAACAGCCCGCGCGACATGCTCTCGCGCCTCGAGACGATGGTCCTCATGGCCGGCGTCGACCTGCCACTGCGGGCCATCCGCGAGCAGGTCGCCTCGGCTGTCGACCTCATCGTCCAGCAGAGCCGCCTCAAGGACGGGACCCGGAAGATCGTGAACATCACCGAGGTCCAGGGCATGGAGGGCGACATCATCGTCATGCAGGACGTTTTCGTCTTCGAACAGACGGGCGTCATCGAGGGCAAGATCCAGGGCCGCCTCAAGGCGACCGGGATCCGGCCGAAGTTCGTCGAGAAGTTCGAGATCATGGGCATCAACCTGCCTCCGGGTCTCTTCGGCTTCACCTACTAGGCGAAGGGAGGACCGACCGACCGTGGAGATCATGCCCATCGCCGTTGCCGGCATCGCCGCGCTGGCCATCGTGCTCATCGCGGTCGGTGTCGCGAGCTCTGGCGGATCCGGGATCTCGGACCGCCTCGAGCGCTACGCCTCGACCAGCAAGGGCGACAAGAAGGCCGC
>DASPHN010000083.1:0-13824 GCA_035629655.1 Saccharimonadales bacterium (SeqCode)
CAGAAAGCCGGCGCGAAGGCTGTGTGGCGCGACGAGGATCCGTCGGAACGTCCGCTGGCGCGACAGCCCGGTCAGCACGTTGAAGAGGTCGGTCACGTCGGCACCGATCTCGGGTCGCGCGGTGAGCAGTCCGATGTCGACATACAGCCGGGCGGTCTTCGGGTTGTAGTTGCCCGTCCCGATATGGACGTAGCGTCGCAGCCCGGACCCCTCGCGCCGTACGACGAGGGCGGTCTTCGAGTGGGTCTTGAGCCCGACGAGGCCGTAGACGACGTGCGCCCCGGCGCGCTCCAGCTTGCGTGCCCAGATGATGTTCGCCTCCTCGTCGAAGCGCGCCTTGATCTCCACGAGGACGACGACCTGCTTGCCCCGCTCGGCGGCCCGGATCAGCGATTGGACGATGGGCGAATCGCCGGACGTGCGGTAGAGGGTCATCTTGATGGTCAGGACGTCCGGGTCGTCGGCGGCCTGGGTGATGAACCGTTCGATGGAGGCCCCGAAGGACTCGTACGGATGGTGCACGAGGATGTCGCCGGCCCGGATCGCGGCGAAGACGTCGGCCGGCTCGTCCTCGTCAGGCGGGACCAGTCGGGCCGGCACGACCGGGGTCCAGGGCTCGGCCTTGAGCTCGGGCCGGTCCAGCTCCGTGATGGCGTACAGCGCGGTCAGGTCCAGGATGCCTGCGACCTCGTAGACGTCGTCTGGCTCCAGGCCCAGGCCGCGGGTGAGGAGCGTCCGGGTGACGGCCGGCATCGATCGCTCGACCTCGAGCCGGACCGCCTCGCCGAAGCGCCGACGCCGCAGCTCCTCCTCGATCGCCATCAGGAGGTCGTCGGCCTCGTCCTCCTCGAGCGCGAGGTCGGCGTTGCGGGTCACCCGGAAGAGGTGGTGCTCGATGACGTCCATGCCGGTGAACAGGTCAGCGAGATTGGCTTCGATCACCTGGTCGATCGGGACGAAGCGATCGGGCTCGACCTCGAAGAACCGGGGCAGGATCTGGGGCACCTTCACGCGGGCGAAGACCCGTTCGCCCGTATCCGGATCGCGCAGGCCGACGGCGATCGAGAGGCTGAGGGTCGAGATGTACGGGAACGGATGCCCGGGGTCCACCGCGAGCGGGGTGAGGACCGGGAAGATCTCGTCGAGGAAGCGCTGGCGGAGGACGTCGTGGTGCTCCGGGATGTCCACGTAGTCGACGATCTCGATGCCCTCGCCGGCGAGCTCGCGCCGCAGGTCGAGGAAGACCGTCGATTGTTCCGCGACGAGCTCGAGGACCCGGGCGCGGGCCGCGGCGAGCTGCTCTGCGGGGGTGTGGCCATCGGGCGCGCGGGCGACGGCCCCGGCCTCGACCTGCTGACGAAGACCGGCGATCCGGACCTGGAAGAACTCGTCGAGATTGCCCGCGAAGATGGCCAGGAACTTGGCACGTTCGAGGAGCGGATTGCGTTCGTCACGTGCCTCGAAGAGGACGCGGGCGTTGAACTCCAGCCACGACAGCTCTCGGTTGAGGAACGGGAGCTCGGCCGGAGGCGTCGGGGCGCGGCGGGGACGGCTCTGGGCCGCACTCCTGGCGGGTGTTCCCTGTTCGACGGCGGCCATCCTTGGGCGTGGCTCCTCGCGCGATCCGGCGGTTCGTTCTGGCCGGCGAGGATAGCACCTCGGCCTTGGCCGGCCTCCGCCGGACCGCCCTCAGTCCTCGGGGACGTACCGCCGCTCACCCGAGCGCGGGTCGAGCCAGACGCGCATCCGCTGGCGCGTGGTCGGATCCTCGAAGCGCTCGTCGGTCGGTCGGAAGCGCGGGTCCAGCGCCGCCCCGGATGGCTCCCCGCCCGCCAGCCCCGGGCGAGCCTCGTCGGCCGCATGGGTGTCCGCCCGATACCGCGACCGCTCGAGCAGGACGGCGGCGATGACCACGAGACCGACCACCACGTTCCAGATCCCCGCGGCCGCCCCGGACGGGCCGCCGATCATGATCCCCGCGAACCCGGCGAGGACCATGAGCGCGCCGAACGCGACGATCAAGGTCCGGACCAGACCGAGTCCGCTCACGTCAGTCGGCCGTGGTGCGCGCCGGCATGGAGATCGTGGATCCGTCCGACTCGACGATGACGGCGGTCCCGTACGCGACGATCTCGGACATCGTGCCCGACAGCTCCGACGAGTCGAAGCGCATCGAGATGACGGCGTTCGCGCCAGCCAGCGTCGCGTTCCGGACGAGCCGGTCGAGCGCCTGGCGGCGGGTGTCCTCGAGGAGGCTCGTGTACTCGTGGATCTCGCCGCCACCGAGCGAGCGGATGCTGGCCATGAGGTTGCCGCCGAGTCCGCGGCTGCGCACGACGAGGCCGAACACCATGCCCCTGGACTCCGTGATCCGATGGCCGGGCAGGTACGGCGTGGTGACGACGATCATCGATGCTCCTCATGGCTGCCGGCGGCGGGACGTCCGGCCGTGCCAGCGCCGGCCACCGGCGGGACGGCCGCGTCGCGACGCGCCGAGCAGGCCGCGCAGGGACATCGATCGCGCAGCAGCACGAACGGGTAGTAGCCCGTCTTGTGGCCGTCGGCCCAGTGGGGCGAGATGGCGTAGTTGCCGACGAGGTGGAGGTCGACGAGCCGGGTCTGGTCCGGCGTCAGGGTCGGTGCGCTGTCGAGCCAGCCGGGCATGCCCGCCTCGCCGCGGCAGTACGCGCACGGGCAGAGCCAGCGCAGGGTGAGCGCGTCGAACGTCGTGGCATGGCCGTCGGCCCAGGTCAGCGCGAGCGTGCCGGCTTCCCGGTCGGCGTGGATGGCGGTCGGCGTCGTCGCGCCCGGGCCGCTCGGGGCGGCGACCTGGCCGGCGGCGCTGCCCGGCCCGTCCGCCGGCCCGCTCCCTGGGCTGCGCATCGCCGGGTCCGAGGGGGTTGTCATCGCGGTCGATCGTCGCACACCCCGGACCATCGGACCAGCGGCGGCATGGACAGGTCCGGGCTATCCTCGGGCGCGTGACCCTGACCATCGACCACGTCACGAAGCGCTTCGGCACGACCGTCGCGCTCGACGAGCTCACCTTCGACGTGCCGCGCGGGCGCATCTTCGGCTTCCTCGGCGCGAACGGGGCAGGGAAGACGACGACGATGCGCGTCTGCCTGGGCATCCTCCGCGCCGACGCTGGCGAGGTCCGGTGGGACGGCACGCTGACGACCGAGCTTCCCCGCCAGACCTGGGGCTACCTGCCCGAGGAGCGCGGCCTCTACCCGCGGATGGCGGTGCTCGACCAGCTCGTCTACTTCGCCTCGCTCTACGGGCAGCCGCCCGAGACCGCTCGCCGCGAGGCACGCCATTGGCTGGCGCGCTTCCGGATCCCCGAATATGCCGACCGACGCGCCGAGGAGCTGTCGAAGGGCAACCAGCAGAAGGTCCAGTTCATCGCCGCGATCCTGCACGGCCCCGACGTGCTGCTGATGGACGAGCCGTTCACGGGGCTCGATCCCGTCAACCTCGCGCTCCTGCGCGAGGCGTTCGTCGAATTGCGCGACCAGGGCCGCACGATCCTCTTCTCGACCCACCAGATGGAGGCGGCCGAGGCCCTGTGCGAGTCCGTCGCGATCGTCGACCGTGGACGGCTCGTCGCCGGCGGCACGCTCGCTGAGCTGAAGCGGACCAGCGGCGCCCGCACCGTCCGCCTCGGGGTCCAAGGCGAGACGATGCCGGCCTGGCTCGGCGCCTTGCCCGGCGTGCTGGCGATGCGCCCGGGCGCGGGCTTCGCCGAGGTCGAGATCGCGGCCGGCGTCGAGCCACGGGACGTGCTCGCGCTCGTCGTGGCCCGTGGCGCATCCGTGACGCGCTTCGAGGTCGCGGAGCCGTCGCTCGAGGCCATCTTCATCGAGCGCGTCGGCCGCCCGGCCGATGACGTCGCCACGCTCGCGACCGGCGCGGCCGGCGACGATGATGCGGCCGATGACGATGGCACCGGCCTCGATCGCCGGGTCATCGAAGGCGCGGCCTGATGACCCGCCGCGACCCGCTCCTGCCGAACGCCGGGATCGTCGCTCGGCGCGAGTACCGCGACCGCGTCCGCAGCCCACTCTTCGTCGCCTCGACGTTCATCTTGATGGCCCTCGCGCTGGGTGTCGCCCTCGCCCCCATCGCCATCCGCTACCTCGATCGCCAGACGGTCGACACGATCGTCGTCATCTCGAGCGATGAGGACCTCGCGCTCAGGACCATCGCGGTCGCGGACAGCATCATGAACCAGCCCCCGCCGGGGGCCGACCCCTCGACGTGGGCCAGGCCGTACGCGATCGAGCGGGGCACCGATGGCTCCGCGGCGCAGGCAGCCCTGGCCTCCGGTCGGATCGACGGCGTCATCTCCCTCGAGCGCAATCCCGATGGCGGCCTCGCCGTGGAGTACCTGACCTACGGGCCGGCCGATACGGTCCGGCTGACGAACGCGGGCTTCACCTCGATGTCGGTCGGCATCCTCGACTGGACGAGCTCCCTGCCACCGGGTTCGCAGCTCGGTCAGTTCCAGACGCCGGAGTTCACGACCCGCTCGCTGAGCGGCCCGACCGAGGGCGGGCAGGCGGTCGACGCGGTCCAGGTCGCGAGCCGGAGCTTCCTCGGCACCGTCTTCATCATCCTCATGTTCATCACGATCTTGATCTACGGGATGTGGGTCGCGACGGGCGTGGCGACCGAGAAGAGCAGTCGTGTCATGGAGCTGATGATCAGCGCCGCCTCGCCCCGTCAGCTGTTGCTCGGAAAGGTGGCGGGCATCGGTGGCGCCGGGCTGACCCAGTACGCTGCGATCGCGATCCCCGCCGTGCTCGTCCTCGCGTTCCAGGAACCGATCGCCGGCGCGATCCTGGGCAGCGCGGGCGCCGGCCTGCCCACCGGCGGCCTGACGGTCGGGTTGCTCGTCGCCTATGGCGCCTTCTTCCTGATGGGCTTCGCCCTCTTCGCGTTCGTCTACGCGGCCGTCGGCTCGTTCGTCAGCCGCCCGGACGACCTGCAGACCCTGTCCCTGCCGCTGAGCCTCATCGCGATGGCCGGTTACTTCTCGGCCCTGCTCGTGCTGCTGGACGGTGGCGGCTGGCTGGCCCGGCTCGCGTCGTTCGTCCCACCGCTCAGCCCGTTCGCGATGCTGGCCCGGCTCATGGTCAGCAACGTCCAGCCGTGGGAGGTCGTGCTGTCGGTCGCGATCCTCCTCGCCTCGATCGTCCTCGTGGCGTTGTTCGCGATCCGCGTCTACGCGACCGGCGTCCTGCTCTATGGCCAGCGCCCCGGCCTGCGGGCGTTCATCGCGGCGGGCCGCAAGGGCTGACGTTCAGCTCTCGTCATCGAGTGGCAGCCGGCTGAGGATCGCCAGGACCGGGGCGGTCGCCGATGCCGCGGGTTCGTCCGGCGCCGCGGCCATGTCGGCGGCGGCCACCGTCCCCGCCGCCGCGGGGATGAACCGCCAGAGCCGGCTGCGGATGCCGGCCAGGTAGGGGCCCTGTCGTTGCCTCGCCATCATCCCGGCGAGGCCCTGGCCCACGATCGCGTCAAAAAGGGCCCGACCCTCGGTCGCGATGGCCGGCACGGCGACCACCTCGTCCCCGGGCCGGAGGATCCGACGCAACGCCTCGCGGCGCTTCACGAGTGGCTGGTTGAGCAGCGAGCGGCCGTCGAGATGCAGGAGATCGAAGGCGAGGAACGCGGCCGTCCGCCCGGGCTCGCCGGCCAGCCGGCGGGTGAGGGCCGCACTGTCGGCCCGGCCGTCGACATCCACGATCACGAGCTCGCCATCGAGGATCGCCGACCGCGCCGCGACGCGGACGGCCGTGCCGGCCAGCTCGGGGAGGGCCGCCGTCCGGTCCACGCCGTCCGCGTCGACGATCCGCACATCGCCGGCCCCCGCCACGTCGGCTGGCCCGATCAGGACGAGCGCCCGGACGCCGCCCCACCACGGCTCGAACAGGTGGTCTGCCGAGTCGAACGCCTCGGGCAGGGGTCGTGCCAGCATCGGGCGCAGGTCCGGAAGGTCGGGCAGGCGGTCCGTGACGGTCGCGTCGAGCGGCAGCGAGAGCTGGTCGGCCATCGTGACGCGATGGTAGACCCGGACACTCACCCCCGACCCCGATAGACTGGCGCCACTCGCCCGGCCTCGCGCGTCCCGTCGCCCGCGGCCCAGCCCGCGCTGCCCGATGCGGCGGCGCCCTGGAGGACCCCCAGCCGTGCCGCGTCCGCCCCGTCCCGACGACCTCTATCGCCTGCGCGTCGCCACCGATCCGCGCCTCTCGCCGGATGGCCGCTGGGCGGTCGTGACCCTCCAGACCGTGGCGCCCGGCTTCGATGGCTACCGCCATGCCCTGTGGCTGATCGCGACGGACGGATCGCGTCCACCCCGCCAGCTGACCCTCGGCGCCAGGCACGACCAGGGAGCCCGTTTCTCCCCGGACGGCCGCACGCTCGCGTTCCTGTCCGATCGTCGGCCGATCCTCGAGGAGGAGCCGTCCCGGCCGTCCGACCTGAAGGAGCGCGAGGACGTGACCCAGGTCCACCTGCTTCCGCTCGACGGGCCGGGGGAGGCACGTCGCCTGACCGACCTGCCGCGCGGCGTCGGGAGCATCGAATGGTCGCCCGACGGGACGCGGTTCGTCGCGGTGTCGACGTCGATCGGCGCCACGTTCGACGAGGACCGCAAGCGGCGCGGCCGCGATCGCAAGCCCGCCCCCGGCTCGCCGCCCGCGTCCGACTACCGCTTCATCGACCGGCTCGACTACATGCTCAACGGCACCGGCTACACGTACGACCGCATCACGCACCTGTGGCTCGTGGACGCCGAGACGGGTGCCGCGACGCGGTTGACCGACGGGTCGGTGTCGGACGACGAACCCGCCTGGTCGCCCGACGGCACCCGCGTCGCCTTCGCGTCCAACCGCCGCCGCGACGCCGATCTCGCCTTCCGCCAGTCCCTGCACGTCGTGGATGCCGAGACGCGGGCGATCACCGCCATCACCGCCGGTCCGCGCTCCGTCTTCGGGCTGCCGACGTGGATGCCCGACGGCCGCTCGATCGCGGCGCTCGGCCACCGCCTCGAGGGCCTCGCTGGATCACGGAGCGACATCTGGCTCTTCGCCGCCGATGGGTCGGACGCGTCGCCGACCGGCGGACGGAACCTGTCGGCTCGCCACGACCTCATGCCCGGCTCGGGGATGAACAGTGATGTCACCCGCGGCGAGAACGCGCGGATGTGGCCGTCGCCCGACGGCCGGTCGATCACGTTCACTGCGCCCGTCGACGGGGCCTACGAGCTGTGGCGGATCGCGACGAGCGACGGTGACGTGGAGCGCCTGACGCGCGGCCAGCAGTACATCTCGGGCTGGGACGCCGTGGCCGGCGCGCGCGGTCGGGCGCGGATCGCCTACCTGCGCTCCAGCGCGACCGAGCCGCCCGACCTGTGGCTGATCGATGGGGCGGGGGAGCCGCGCCGGCTGACCTCGTTCAACGCCGAGGTCCTCGATGAGCTGACGCTGATCGAGCCGGTCGAGCGCCACTCGACGGTGGACGGCCGTGACATCCAGGGCTGGTTCCTGCCGTCGGGTGAGAAGGGCCAGCCCCTGGTGACCCAGATCCACGGTGGGCCGCACACCCTGTACGGCTGGTCGCTGCTCTGGGAATTCCAGATCCTGGCCGCGAACGGGATGAGCGTCTTCTACTGCAATCCGCGCGGCTCCGAGGGCTACGGCCAGGACTTCAACGCCGCGAACCACCGTGACTGGGGACCCGGCCCGATGCGGGACGTGATGGCCGGGATCGAGTCGCTCGTCGACGACGGTCTCGCAGACCCGACCCGCCTCGGCGTCACCGGGGGGTCGTACGGCGGCTACCTCACGAACTGGATCCTCGGCCACGACGACCGGTTCGCGGCGGCGATGACCTGCCGCTCGGTCTCCGACATGTCGATGCTGTTCCTGACCGGTGACATCGGTGGCGGTGACTGGGCCGAGATGGAGTTCGCCGAGACGCCGTGGAGCGACCCGGCCTACTACCGCGAGATCTCGCCGCTGTCCTACGCCGACCGGATCACGACGCCGCTGCTCATCCAGCACTCGGAGCGCGACATCCGCACGACGATCGGCCAGGCCGAAGCGCTGTTCACGGTCCTCCGCTCGCACAAGCGGCCGGTGCGCCTCCTGCGCGTGCCCGAGGAGACCCACGAGCTGACCCGCTCGGGGACGCCGTTCCGGCGGATCGAGAACCTCGAGATCGTGCGATCGTGGTTCAGCCACTTCCTCGTCGACGGCAAACGCGGCCTGCCACCGCTGCCCGCCGTGCGCGCCGGCCGCTAGGTCGTCGCCGGCCTGCGACCCGGAAATGGCCCGTCGGGACATCGTTCGGACCAGGTGTATCCTCTCCGTCCCATGACGGCTACGCGACGCCCCGACAGCCTCGCCCGAGACCGCGCCCACGAGCTGGTCGCGGCCTGGGATGGCCGTGGCGGCGGCATCGGCAGCTCGCTCGGCGGCATGCTCGGACGGGTCAGCACGGTGGACCAGGTGGGCGTCGATCAGCGCGTCGACATGCTCAAGAAGCGCTCGATCAAGAAGGCCTCGAAGCTGTGGGCGCTCGAGCTGGCGATCCGGATGATGGATCTCACGACGCTCGAGGGCAAGGACACGCCGGGCAAGGTCCGAGCCCTGTGCCAGAAGGCGATCCGCCCGCAACCGGGCGACCCCACGATCCCGCACGTCGCCGCGATCTGCGTCTACCCGGCGCTCGTCGCGGAGGCCAGGGAGGCCCTCAAGGGCTCGGGGGTCAAGGTGGCCTCGGTCGCGACCGGGTTCCCGAGTGGCCAGACGTTCCGGGACATCAAGCTCGCGGAGACGCGGGCGGCGGTCGACGCCGGAGCCGACGAGGTCGACATGGTCATCGACCGCGGCGCCTTCCTGTCGGGTGACTACGCGACCGTCTTCGAGGAGATCGTCGAGGTCAAGGAAGCGGCCGGCGAGGCGCACCTCAAGGTCATCCTGGAGACCGGCGAGCTGGAGACCTACGACAACGTGCGCCGTGCCTCGGTGCTGGCCATGGCCGCCGGCGCCGACTTCATCAAGACCTCGACCGGCAAGGTCACACCGGCCGCCACGCTGCCGGTCACGCTCGTCATGCTCGAGGCGATCCGCGACTTCGAGCGAGCGACCGGCCGCCAGGTGGGGATGAAGCCTGCCGGCGGGATCCGCGTCGCCAAGGAGGCGATCCAGTACCTCGTCGTCCTGTACGAGACCCTCGGTCCGCGCTGGATGACCCCCGACTGGTTCCGCTTCGGCGCATCGACGTTGCTCAACGACGTCTTGATGCAGATCGAGTTCCAGCGGACCGGCCGCTACCAGGACCCGGACGACTTCACGCTCGACTGAGGTCGGTGCCCGGGGCGCGCATCTGCCATCTACCCGGCAGCCAGGTTCGGCGAGGGCGAGTACCGTGCACACTCGGTACCACCGAGCGGTCGATGGACCACGCCCATCCCGTCACCCTGACCGTCGGAGGGGGACCGTCGCACCCGGGCGAGCCGGGTCATCCCCGTCACCCGTCTGGAGTCATCGCGTGGCCATCGCCCCCTGGATCGCCCCGGCCGTCCTTGCCGAGTACACCCACAACGCGGGCATCCGCCTGCGCCGCCAGTTTCGCGGGCACACCCGTCATGCCGGCTCGGCCGACGAGATCGTCGCCGCCTGCATCGAGCGCTGCTGGAACGACCGGACCTTCACGGCGAGCCCGGGCCACTTCGACATGTTCTGGACACGCGACCTGTCGTTCTCGGCCCCATCACTCGTGCGCCTGGGTCATGGCGAGCGGGTCCGCGCGTCGCTCGGCTATGCGCTCGACGTCTGGACCCGTCGCCGACGCCACATCACGACGACGATCCACTACTTCGACCGGCCCGGTGACGTGTACGAGTACGGCGTCGACTCGCTGCCGCTCTTCCTGGCCGCGCTGCGCGCGGCCGACGCCGAGGAGCTCGTGGAGCGTCATCGTCCCTGGCTCGAGGCCGAGGTCGCCCACTTCGTCGATCGCGTGGTCGACCCGGCGACGGGCCTCGTGCGGGCCGACCGCAAGTTCAGCGCCCATCGCGACACGGTCGTCAATCGGTCGAATGCCTTCGGCAACACGATGGTCGCGCTGCTGGCCAAGACCATCGCGGAGACCGGCTGGTTCGCCTCGCCGCTCGAGCGTCATTTCGCCGGCGACTACGACCGGCTCCTGCTGGACCATTTCTGGGTCGACGACCACTTTCGCGACGCCCTCGGCGACGAGACGGTGTCCGGCGAAGCGAACATCTGGCCCTTCTACACGGGCGTCATCGGGGATCCCGCGATCGTCGCGCCGGCGCTCGCCTATCTCGATCGCCACGGCTTCTGTGACCCGTACCCGCTGCGCTACGAGACGAGCCGCCGTCCCGAACGCGAGGTCTGGCTGACCCGCCACGTCCTGCCCGATTACCAGGGCAGCACCGTCTGGACGAGTCTCGGCGCGATGTACCTCCAGGTCCTGCGCACCGTCGATCCCGTGCTGGAGGCGACGGAGCGCGCCCGCTACGTCGACTGGATCGAGCGCGACGGCACGTTCTGGGAGGTCATGGACGCGAATGGCCAGAATTGGGTGAGTCCGCGCTGGATCATGATCGGCGAGGAATCGATGCTGTGGTCAGCCATCTTCCTCGACGTGCTGCGTCATCCCCTCGCACCGCCGGCCTACCTGTCCGAGCCCGTGGCCGAGGCCCTCGAAGCACCGCTCGTGGCCTGAGGCTCACCTTCACGTCAACGTGAAGGTTGTGGTACCATCGGGGGGATGTCACGTCCTGCCCTCGACCCTGCCACGCCCGCGACCGGGCCCCGTCTCCTCAAGATCCAGGAGGTCGCGGCCGAGACGGGCCTGACGACCCGAGCGATCCGCTACTACGAGGAGGTCGGCCTGCTCGAGCCGGCCGGTCGATCCGATGGCGCCTACCGCCTGTTCGATGCGTCGGACCTCGAGCGCCTGCGGTTCATCCGCAGCCTCCGCGACGATGCCGGCTTCTCGCTCGCCCAGATCTCGCAGCTCCTCGAGGACGAGGAGGCGCGCGAACGCGATCGCGAAGAGTTCCGAGCGACGGACGATCGTGACGAGCGGCGACGCCTGGCACTCGATGCGCGGAGCCGGGTCGATCGCCAGATCGCCACCCTCGAGGAGAAGGCCGGCCGGCTGGCCGAGATGATCGAGACCGCCCGCGGCCGTCGGGCGCACCTCGATGCGCACCTGTCGCAGCTCGACGGTGGCCCCGATCCGCATCCCGAGCGAGCCCCGCAGGCAGCGCCGACGACACCCGCGGCCGCGAAGGCCGGCCGATGACCGGACCCTCCGCACTGACCCCGCGTCGCCTTGGGCGGAGCAGGGCGACATCGGCCTTCCGGCATCGCAATTACCGGCTCTTCTTCGGCGGTCAGGCGATCAGCCTGGTCGGGACCTGGATGCAGCAGGTGGCCCAGGGCTGGCTCGTCCTCCAGGTCAGCGGCGGCGATCCGCTGTGGCTCGGTGTCGTCGCTGCCGCCCAGTTCGTGCCGGTCATGGTCCTCGGCCTGTTCGCCGGGGTCCTGGCCGACTCCCTCCCGAAGCGCCAGACGCTCCTCGCCGTCCAGGTCGTGATGATGACCCTTGCCGTGATCCTGGCGGTCCTGACCGCCACCGGGCTCATCAACGTCTGGATCATCGTCCTGCTGGCGATCCTCCTCGGCTGCGCCAGTGCGGTCGACATGCCGGTCCGCCAGTCGTTCGCGATCGAGATGGTCGGGCCGCGCGATGTCGGCAACGCGGTCTCGATCAACTCCGCGATGTTCAACGGAGCGCGCGTGGTCGGCCCGGCGATCGCCGGCCTGACGATCGGCGCATTCGGCATCGCCCTCGCGTTCGCCATCAACGCGGCGAGCTTCCTCGCCGTGATCGTCGCGCTTTCGATGATGCGCGACGAGGAGCTGCATACGCCCCGCCTCCTGCCCCGGCCGCGATCCATGTCGGACGTGCTCGAAAACCTCGTCGAGGGGCTCCGCTACGTGCGCCAGACGCCGATCGTGCTGATGGCCGTCACGGTCGTCGGCCTCGTCGCGACGTTCGGCATGAACTTCAGTGTCATCGTGCCGCCGCTCGCCCAGGACATCCTCGACAGCGACGCGACCGGGTTCGGGTTCCTCATGACCGCCTCCGGGCTCGGCGCGCTCGTGGCCGCCGTCTGGCTCGTCGCGGCGGGCAAGCCTCGGCCATCGCGGATCGCGGCCGGCGCCCTCGTGCTCGGTCTCGCCTCGATCGTGCTCGCAGCTTCGACCTCGTTCCCCATCTCCCTCCTGCTCATGGTGCCCATCGGCGCCGGCGGCATCGTGATGGCCGCGACCGCCAACGCCACGATCCAGCTCAACGTCCCCGATGGCTTGCGTGGCCGGGTGATGAGCGTGTACACGACCGTGTTCGCCGCATCGGTGCCGATCGGTGGGCTCGCCGCCGGCGCGCTCGCATCGACGGTCGGCGTGCTCGAGACCGTGCTCATCGGTGGCGTGCTGTCGCTGGCCACGGGGATCGGTGCCTTCGTCTGGTGGCGCCGCATCCAGGCCGCAAAGCGAGCGGCGACCGCGGCGACGACGGCCGAGGCGGCTGCCGAGGCCGGGGCGACCACCCCGGGGCTTGCGGCCAGCACGCCGACGGCGGCCCCACTCGAAGCGCCTGCCGAGACGTCGCTCGAGACGCTGCCGCTCACTCAGTCCGGGGCGCCGAACACCAGGGCCGCGTTCAATCCGCCGAAGCCGAACGAGGTGCTCAGCACCCGTCGGTAGGCCCCTGGCCGACCGTCGCGCAGCAGTCCCGGCAGCAGCGCCACCGCGTCCCGATCCGGCTCGACGAGGTTGACCGATGCGGGCGCGAACCCATCGGCGATGACCAGCGAACAGATCGCGGCCTCGATCGCGCCCGAGGCGCCGAGCGGGTGGCCGTACAGCGCCTTCGTGCCACTCACGGGTACCGTCGCGGCGCGCTCGCCGAGGGCCATCGCGATCGCCCGGGCCTCCGCCACGTCGCCGATCGGCGTCGAGGACGCGTGGGCGTTGACGTAGTCGATCTCGCCGGGGTCGACGCCCGCGTCGTCGAGCGCGATCGTGGCGGCTCGGGCCGCCTCCCGTCCGTCGGCTCGCGGCTGGACCATGTGATGGGCGTCCGAGGTCGCGCCGTAGCCGAGCAGCTCCGCGTACGGGGTCGCGCCACGACGTCGCGCGGCTCCGGCCTCCTCGAGCACGAGCAGCGCGGCGCCCTCGCCCATGACGAAGCCGTCGCGTCCGGCATCGAACGGACGAGCGGCTGCGCCTGGATCGTCGTTGTGACCCGCCGACAGGGCCCGGATGATGTCGAACGCGCCGAATGCCAACGGCGACAGCGGGATCTCGCAGCCACCGGCGATGGCCGCGTCGACCCGGCCCTCGCGCAGGTCGCCGAGGGCCTCTCCGAGCGCCACGCCACCCGATGCGCAGGAGTTCGCGGTCGACAGGATCGGGCCCCGGACGTCCAGGGCGATCCCGAGGTTGGCCGGTGCGGCGCCACCGAAGACGGCGAGCGCGAGGTTCGGGGCGACCTGCCGGATGCCTTTCGCGAGGTAGCGCTCGTGCTGTTCCTCGGCGTAGGCGATGCCACCGAGCGCCGATCCGAGGTAGATCCCGATCCGCTCCGGGTCGGCGGCTCCGTTCGCACCCGGCGTCAGCCGCGCGTCATCGAGCGCCAGTCGGCCCGCGACCATCCCGAACTGGCTGAACCGGTCGAGCTGGCGGGCCGTCTTCGGGGGCATCCAGGCGA
>DASPHN010000084.1:0-16659 GCA_035629655.1 Saccharimonadales bacterium (SeqCode)
TCAAGGTGTGGTTCCTCCTCTACGTTTGCTCGCTCACCGATGGGACCGAGCCTGGCGGCGGGGGCCGACCAGTGCGGACTCGACCGATCGCCGACTTGGCCTGGTGAGCGAAGGTTGGGATGACGACGGACAGGATCAGGAGCAGCCCGAGGGCGATGCTCTGGACCTCGACCGACACGCTGGCGAGCCGCAATGCGTTCTGCATGACGGCGACGACCAGGACTGCGAGGACGACGCCCGGGATGGTCCCGCGGCCGCCGAAGATGTTGACGCCGCCGAGGAGCACCACCGTCACGACCGTCAGGGTCATGCCGGTCGCGGCATCCGCACGGGCGCTGGACAGGCGGGAGGTCAGGATGATGCCGGCGATCGAGGCGACGATGCCGGACAGGACGAACAGGCCCACGCGCACGCGAGTCACGCGGACGCCGGAGTAGCGGGCCGAGCCCGTGTTCTTGCCGATCGCATAGACGTGGCGGCCGATCCAGGTCCGGTGCAGGACGATGCCGAGGATCAGGGCCAGCGACAGGAAGATGACGAACGGCCAGGGGATCGATGTGCCCGGCACCTGGCCGAAGCCGATCTCGGTGAACCACTCGGGGAAGTCGCTGACGCCGATCGGCCCCAGGACGATGAGGGCCAGGCCGCGGAAGAGTGCCAGGGTGCCGAGCGTCACCACGAGGGCGGGCAGGCCGCCCCGCGCGACGAGCAGGCCGTTGAGCAGGCCGCCCAGGGCGCCGGCGCCGATCACCAGCGGGAGGGCGACCGGCAGCGGGACGCCTGCTGCCCAGAGGAAACCGAGCAGGGCGCTCGTCAGGCCGGCCATCGACTCGACGGAGAGGTCGATCTCGCCCGCGATGATGATCAGGGTCATCGGCAGGGCCATGATCGCGACCTCCATGAGGGCTGCGATCAGGTTCGAGAAGTTGCCCGGCGTCAGGAAGAAGGGCGAGAGGCTGTTGCCGAGGACGATCAGGCCCAGCAGCGCCACCGCGAGCAGCGTCTCCCAGCGCGCGAGCACGCGGGTCAGCCGCGAGGGGCCGCCGGCCGTGCGGGTCTCGGCGGTCACCGGATCCTCCGTGCGGCGGTCGCCCGCTGGATCCGTCGGAGGATGAATGCGTCGGCGCTGACGGCGAGGAGGATGACCAACCCGTAGATGGCCTGCAGCCAGAACTGCGACAGGCCCACGAGGATGAGGGCATTCGCGATGAAGCCGAGGAACAGCGCCCCGAGCGCGGCGCCGGCGACGGTCCCCGAGCCGCCGAAGATGTTCACGCCGCCGACCACGACGGCCGCGACGATGGCCAGCACCACGCCGGTCGCCGAGGTCCCGTTGATCGTCCCGAACTGGATGACCCACATCACACCAGCGAACCCGGCGAGCAGGCCGCACAGCGAGAACGCCGCGAAGACCATCAGACGTGACGGGATGCCCAGGATGGCCGCGGCCTCCGGGTTGCTGCCGACCGCGTAGAGCTGGCGTCCGAACCGCGTGGAGCGGAGGATGACCGTGCCGATCACGACGACGACGACGGCGATGAGGACGAAGATCGGGATCCCGTAGACGGTGTCGCGCGCCGCGTCGGTGAACCCCGGCGGCAGCCCGGCGACCGGGACCTGGTGGCTCCCGGCGATGAGGTAGTCGATGCCGCGGAAGATGCTCAGCGTCCCGAGGGTGGCCACGATGGACGGGACCTTGAACACGGTCACGATCACGCCATTGACCATCCCGAGGAGGAGGCCCAGCCCGAGCCCGACGGCGATGGCGGCCGGGGCGTCGAAGGTCTTCGCCTCGAGCGTGGACGCGACGACGTAGGCCACGAGGCCGATCGTCGCCTCGACCGAGAGGTCGATGTTGCGGGTGATGACCACGAGGGCCTGGCCGACCGCGGCCACGGCGATGACCGAGGCGAGGGCGGCCACCTGGCTGATGTTGGAGATCGTCAGGAATTGGGGCGCGGAGAGCGAGACCAGCGCGCCGAGCACCAGCATGATCGCGACCAGGCTGAGCTCACGCTGCTTCGCGAGACCGGCCAGCCACTGACCTCGGGAGCGCGTCGTGCGCATGGGCGTCGTCGCGCCGACCTCAGTCATCGCCACGGATCCCGGTGACCGTGGAGCCGGGCTGAACGTCGTGCCCGTCGTCGCTGCTCCCCGTCGCGGCGTACATCACCCGCTCCTGCGTGGCACGCTCGTGGGGGATCTCCGCGGTGATGCGCCCCTCGTGGAGGACCACGATGCGGTCGGACATCGCCAGGACCTCGGGCAGGTCGCTGGAGATGAGGATGATCCCGAGCCCGGAGGCGGCCAGCTCCGAGATGATCCGGTGGACCTCGACCTTGGCCCCGATGTCGATGCCTCGGGTCGGCTCGTCGAGGATCAGGACGGTCGGCTTGGTCGCCA
The DNA here is from genome assembly GCA_035629655.1 of Saccharimonadales bacterium (SeqCode). Lineage (GTDB taxonomy): Bacteria > Chloroflexota > Limnocylindria > Limnocylindrales > CSP1-4 > SPCO01. The sequence goes on from DASPHN010000084.1 coordinate 2,404, forward strand.
GCCACTTGGCCAGCACGACCTTCTGCTGGTTGCCGCCCGAGAGCGCGCCGACCAGCTGGTCCACGCCGGTCATCCGGACGTTGAACTGGTGCGTGTGCTCGGTGGCGACGGCTCGTTCCTCGGACGCTCGGACGAGCAGTCGGGGGAAGAGGCGGGGCAGGATCGGCAGCGTGACGTTCTGGGCGATCGTGAAGTCGAGGACCAGGCCCTCCTGGTGGCGATCCTCGGGCAGGTAGGCGATCCCGGCATGCATGGCGGCTGACGGACTGGCGAACTCGACGGGGACGTCGCGTAGCTTCACGACGCCTGCGTCGCGCTTGTCGATGCCGAAGAGGACCCGGGCCACCTCCGTCCGGCCGGCCCCGACGAGGCCGGCGAATCCGACGATCTCACCGGCTCGGACATCGAAGCCGATGTCGCGGAAGACGCCTTCGCGGGTGAGGCCCTCGACCTCGAGGAGGACGTCACCGAGCGGGGTCGGGACCTTGGGGAAGAGCTCGACGGTCCGGCCGACCATGTGGCGGACGAGGTCCGCTGTCGTCAGCTCGCTCGTCGCGGTCGTCACGACATGGCGACCGTCGCGAAAGACCGTGGCCCGATCACAGAGGTCGAAGACCTCGTCAAGCCGGTGGCTGACGAAGAGGACCGAGACGCCACGGTCGCGCAGTCGACGGACGATCGTGAAGAGGCGCTCGACCTCGTGGGCCGAGAGCGAGGCCGTCGGCTCGTCGAGGATGAGGACGCGTGCCTCGAGCGAGAGGGACTTGGCGATCTCGATCAGCTGCTGGTCGGCCATGGACAGGCCGCGGACCGGCGCACCCACGTCGAACTGGACATCGAGCTCCTTGAACAGGGCCGTCGCGGCGCGGCGCATGGCCGCCCAATCGATGGTCCCGAGCCGCCCGGACGGGGCGTGTCCGAGGAAGACGTTCTCGGCGACGGTCAGGTCGGGGAAGAGGCGGGGCTCCTGGTGGACGACGGCGATCCCCAGCGAGCGGGCGTGCGCTGGGCCCTGGATCTGCACGTCCCCGCCGTCGAGGCGGATGATGCCCGAGTCCGGCTGATGGACACCCGCCAGGATCTTGACGAGCGTGCTCTTGCCGGCGCCGTTCTCGCCGACGAGGGCGTGCACCTCGCCGGGCACGAGCTCGAGTGAGACGTCGGCGAGCGCCTGCGTCGCGAGGAATCGCTTCGAGATGCCGCGCAGCTCGATGCGGGGCGCGACGGCCGCCACGGGCTCGGCCGTCATCGGACCACCGTCGTGGCGGCGCGGCGACCCGTCGGCGCGCCGGCGGTCGACTCGGTGGCGCCGAACCGACGGACCTCGATGCCCCGCGTGGCGAGGGCACGGACCATCTCGTCGGGTGCTCCGGCATCGGTCAGGACGAGCGTGACCCGGTCGGTCGGGCTGAAGGTCGCGACCGCGGCCCGGCCCCACTTGGTCCGATCGACGATCGCGATGACCTCGCGCGCGGCGGCGACCATGGAGCGCTTGATCTGCGCCTCCTCCTCGGTCGCATCGGCCAGGCCCGCATCGATGGTGAAGCCGGCCGCGCCGAGGAACGCCTTCTGGACGTTGATCCGGCTGAACAGGCCGTCACCGAGCTGCCCGACGACGGACAGGGCCTCCCAGCGGACGCGACCGCCCAGGATGAGGACGGTGATGCCGGGGTGACCGGCCAGCTCGGAGGCGATGCGCAGGCCGTTGGTCAGGACGGTGAGCTGGCTCCAGCCGCCGCGGGCCTTGAGATGGCGCGCCACGGAGAGGGCGGTCGTGCTCGCATCGAGGACGATGCTCTCGCCATCCTCGACCAGGGCGGCACCGGCCGCGCCGATCCAGCTCTTCTCCACGGACTGCAGCCGCTCGCGGATCTCGAAGGCGACCTCGGGTCGCCCGCGATCCGGCGCGATCGCGCCGCCGTGCGTCCGGAGGACCCGACGCTCCGACTCGAGGACCAGGAGATCCTTGCGGATCGTGACGGCCGAGACCCGGAACTGCGCCGCGAGATCGTTCACGCGAGCGCGGCCCTGCTCCTCGACGATCCGGGCGATCGACTCCTGCCGCTCACGAGCGAAGACGTCGCGGGTCGCGGTGCTGGCGGGTTCGGTCACGCGGCTCCTCGAAGGGGTCGGGACGGGCACCGATGGTGTTTCGATCGGTTGCCGGTGGCACAGTACCCTCCATCAGAATGTAATGTCAAGAAAGCAATTGCAACTAATCGAAACCTGTGGCAGGCTGCGCACCATGGCCACGCCGACCGCTCCCAAGCGATGTCCATCGGACGTCGTCCGGCGGCCGTGGCACCCCGACCCGGTCGGTGGCGCACCGGATGCCAGCTCCTCCGGCGCCCGGACGTCTCCGTCACCGACCGGGTCGGGATCCACCCCAGCGCGACGCGTACGATCGTGAGGGCCGGGATGCTCGGCCAGAGCCGCCCGACGAGGGCACGGAGGCAGATGTGATCAGCAACCCCGCCGTCGACAGCAGGCCGGAGGTCGTCGCGACGCTGCGCGCGCAGCGGATCGAGCTGCCGTCGTGGGCCTTCGGCAACTCCGGGACGCGCTTCAAGGTCTTTGCCCAGCAGGGCGTGCCGCGCGACCCCGAGGAGAAGATCGCGGACGCGGCCCAGGTCCATCGGTTCACGGGCGTGGCGCCGAGCGTCGCGCTGCACATCCCGTGGGATCGCGTCGACGACTACGCGGCGCTCGCGCGCCACGCCGCCGACCTCGGGGTCAGCCTCGGCACGATCAACTCGAACGTCTTCCAGGACGACGACTACATGCTCGGCAGCGTATGCAACCCGGATCCACGGATCCGCCGCAAGGCGCTCGATCATCTCCTGGCCTGCATCGACGTCATGGACGCGACCGGATCGCGCGACCTGAAGCTGTGGTTCTCGGACGGGACGAACTACCCCGGCCAGGACGACATCCGCGACCGTCAGGACCGCCTGGGCGAGGCGCTGGCCGCGGTCCACGCCCGACTCGGGCCGGATCAGCGGATGCTCCTCGAGTACAAGTTCTTCGAACCGTCGTTCTACACGATGGACGTCCCAGATTGGGGTACCGCCTACATCCAGTGCCTCGCCGCCGGACCCAAGGCGCACGTCGTGGTCGATACCGGTCATCACGCACCGGGCACCAACATCGAGTTCATCGTCGCGTCGCTGCTGCGCGCCGACCGCCTCGGCGGCTTCGACTTCAACTCGCGGTTCTACGCCGATGATGACCTCATGGTCGGCTCGGCCGACCCGTTCCAGCTGTTTCGGATCATGTACGAGGTGGTTCGTGCCGGCGGCCTCGATGCCGACTCCGGCGTGGCCTTCATGCTCGACCAGTGCCACAACATCGAGCCCAAGATCCCCGGGCAGATCCGGTCGGTCATGAACGTCCAGGAGGCCACGGCCAAGGCGCTGCTCGTCGACGCCACCGCCATCGCCGAGGCCCAGTCCCGCGGCGACGTCCTCGGCGCGAACGCCGTCCTGATGGACGCGTACAACACCGACGTGCGGCCGCTGCTGGCGGACGTCCGGAGCGACCTCGGTCTCGATCCGGACCCGCTCGCCGCCTACGCCCGCTCCGGCTATGGCGAGCGCATCGTCGCCGACCGGATCGGTGGGCAGCAGGCCGGGTGGGGCGCATGAGCGTCGGCTCCGTCCGTCCCGACTCGACCTCGTCCGTGGCGGCCCTTCTCGAGCGGTCGAACCGCCTCGGGTCGGATCCCCAGAACACGAACTACGCCGGTGGCAACACCTCGGCCAAGGGCGTCGGGATCGATCCGGCCACCGGCCGGCCGGTCGACCTGCTGTGGGTCAAGGGATCGGGTGGCGACCTCGGCACGCTCACCTCGTCCGGCCTGGCCGTGCTGCGCCTTGACCGGCTGCGGGCGCTCGTGGATGTCTACCCGGGGATCGAGCGCGAAGACGAGATGGTCGATGCCTTCGACTACTGCCTCCACGGTCGTGGCGGCGCCGCGCCGTCGATCGACACGGCGATGCACGGCCTCGTCGAGGCCGACCACGTCGACCATCTCCATCCCGACTCGGGCATCGCTCTTGCCACCGCGGCCGATGGCGAGGCGCTGACCCGACGCTGTTTCGGGGACCGTGTCGCCTGGGTGGACTGGCGGCGGCCGGGCTTCCAGCTGGGCCTCGACATCGCCGAGGTGCGGCGCTCGAACCCGCAGGCCATCGGAGCCATCCTCGGCGGTCATGGGATCACCGCGTGGGGCGATACCTCAGAGGAGTGCGAGGCGCGCTCGTTGGACATCATCCAGACCGCCGCCCGGTTCATCGCCGCGGAGGGCCGGCCCGAGCCATTCGGTCCGACCCTCGCCGACCTGGTGCCGCTCCCCGAGGCCGAGCGACGGGTCCGGGCTGCCGCGCTGGCCCCGCTCCTCCGCGGCCTCGCCTCGACCGATCGCCCGATGGTCGGTCACTACACCGACAGCGACGTCGTTCTCGACTTCCTCGCGCGGGCGGAGCATCCCCGCCTGGCCGAGCGGGGCACGTCCTGCCCCGATCACTTCCTGCGGACGAAGGTCCGACCCCTGGTCCTTGACCTGCCGCCCACGGCCGATCTCCCCGATGTGGTCGCCCGTCTGCGTGTGCTCCACGAGACCTATCGAGCCGACTACCACGCCTACTACGAGCGCCATGCCACCGCGGACAGCCCGGCGATGCGTGGAGCCGACCCGGCCATCGTGCTCGTCCCGGGGGTCGGGATGTTCTCGTTCGGTCCCAACAAGCAGACAGCGCGGGTCGCTGGCGAGTTCTACGTCAACGCCATCAACGTGATGCGCGGCGCCGAGGCGCTCTCCACCTATCAGCCCATCAGCGAGGCGGAGAAATTCCGGATCGAGTACTGGGCGCTCGAGGAGGCCAAGCTCGCCCGGCTGCCGGCTGCGAAGCCGCTGGCCGCCCGAGTCGCGTTCGTGACCGGCGCTGGGTCTGGGATCGGCAAGGCGATCGCGCATCGGCTGGCGGCCGAGGGCGCGTGCGTCGTCGTGGCGGATATCGACCCGGAAAGCGCCGAGGCCGTCGCCCGCGAGCTGGGATCCACCGATACGGCCGTCAGCGTCGTCGCCGACGTGACCGATGAGGCGCAGATCCTGGCCGCGTTGGAGCGCGCCGTGCTCGCCTTCGGCGGCGTCGACCTCGTCGTGAACAACGCCGGCCTGTCGATCTCCAAGCCACTGCTCGAGACCAGTGCGGCCGACTGGGATCTCCAGCACGACGTGATGGCTCGGGGCTCGTTCCTCGTCGCCCGCGAGGCCGCCCGCATCCTCGTCGAGCAGGCGATGGGCGGCGACGTGATCTATATCGTCAGCAAGAACGCCCTCTTCGCCGGGCCCAACAACATCGCGTACGGCGCCGCGAAGGCCGACCAGGCCCACCAGGTCCGGCTCCTGGCCGCTGAGCTCGGCCCGTACGGGATCCGTGTCAACGGCATCAACCCCGACGGTGTCGTGCGCGGATCGGGCATCTTCGCCAAGGGTTGGGGGGCCGACCGGGCGCGCACATACGGCATCCCCGAGGACAAGCTCGGCGAGTTCTATGCGCAGCGCACGCTGCTCAAGCGGGAGGTCCTGCCCGAGCACGTCGCGGCTGCCGTCTTCGCGCTGGCGGGCGGCGACCTGAGCCAGACGACCGGGCTGCACATCCCGGTCGACGCGGGTGTCACGGCGGCGTTCCTCAGGTGACCGGCCGGCTCGTCGCGGCCGTCGATCTCGGGGCGTCGAGCGGCCGGGTGATGGTCGGGCGGGTGGCCCCGAACGAGCCCGAGCTCACGGAGCTGCATCGCTTCCCGAACGAGCCCGTCCGACTGCCGAACGCGCTCCACTGGGACATCCTGCGGCTCTACCGGGAGGTCCTCGTCGGGCTCCGTGCGGCGGCGCGCGCCGCCGAGCCGGCCGACGGTCTGGTCAGCATCGGGATCGATTCGTGGGGCGTGGACCACGGCCTTCTCGACGACGCCGGGTCGTTGCTCGGCAATCCCGTCCACTATCGCGACGGCCGGACGGCCGCGGTGATCCCCGAGGTCGAGGCGACGATCAGCCAGGCGGAGCTCTACGAGCGGACCGGCATCCAGCACCTCCCGTTCAACACGATCTACCAGCTCGCGGCCGCCTCCCACGATCCGGCGTTCGCTGTGGCCCGGACCATGCTGTTGATCCCGGACCTGATCGGCTTATGGCTCTCGGGTGTCGTCGTCGCCGAGCGGACGAATGCATCCACCACCGCCCTCCTCGACGTCCATCGGCGGGTCTGGGACGACGACCTGATCGCGACGCTCGGCCTGCCGCGCGGGCTGTTCCCGGCCCTTGCCGCGCCGGGCGACGTCATCGGGCCCCTCCGCCCGCAGGTGCGCGCGGATCTCGGGATGACGGCGGAGTCGCTCCTCACCCTGGTCGGATCGCACGACACCGCCTCGGCGGTCGTCGGCGTGCCGGCGGCCGGCGACGTGCCGTTCGCCTACATCGCGTGCGGGACGTGGTCGCTGGTCGGCGTCGAGCTCGAGCTGGCCCTCGTCACCGAGGAGAGCCGAGCGGCCAACTTCACCAACGAAGGCGGTGTCGACGATCGGGTCCGCTACCTGCGCAACGTCATGGGCCTCTGGATCCTCCAGGAATCGATCCGGACATGGGAGCTCGAAGGTGGCGGCCCGGTCGACCTGCCGGCCCTGCTGATCGCCGCCGCGGAGCTGCGGGCCGGCGGACCGCTGATCGATCCTGACGATGCGGCCTTCCTGCCGCCCGGCGACATGGCCGCCCGGATCCGGGACGCCTGCGGACGCACCGGGCAGCGACCGCCGTCGACGAGGCCCGCCGTCGTCCGGTGCATCCTCGACAGCCTGGCCGAGGCCTACGCGCGGACGGTCCGGGCGGCGAGCGAGCTGACCGGGCTGGACGTGCGGGTCGTCCATCTCGTCGGGGGCGGGGCACGGAACACGCTCCTGTGCCAGCTGACCGCCGATGCCTGCGAACTGCCGGTGTCAGCGGGCCCGGTGGAAGCGACGGCGCTCGGCAACGTCCTCGTCCAGGCCCGGGCACGAGGCCTGCTCGGCGGCGATCTCGAGACGCTCCGGGCGCTCGTTCGCGGCACACAGGACGTTCGCCGCTACGAGCCACGGACGGCTGCCGCCCGACGCGGAGCCTGACCGGGATGCGGGTGGCCCTGTTCATCACCTGCTACAACGACCTCCTGTACCCGGAGGTCGGTCGGGCGATGGTTCGGCTCCTCCGCCGTCTGGGTCACGACGTGGCGTTTCCGGCGGAGCAGACCTGTTGCGGCCAGATGCACTACAACTCCGGCTACCAGGACGCCTGCATCCCGCTGGTCCAGCGCTTCACGGCGGCGTTCGCCGGCTACGACGCCGTCGTCACGCCGTCAGGCTCGTGCGCCTCGATGGTCCGGCGCTACCACCCCGCGGTGGCGCAACTGGCCGTCGAGCAGGGCGAGGGCGCGGCAATCGTGCAGGACGTCGCCGCCCTTGCGCCGCGGGTCTTCGAGCTGAGCGAGTTCCTCATCGACGTGCTCGGCGTGACCGACGTCGGCGCGAGCTTTCCGCACTCCGTGGCGTTCCATCCGACCTGCCACTCGACGCGCCTGCTGGGGGTGGGCGATCGCCCGATCCGGCTGCTGTCGGCGGTGGACGGACTGACCCTTGTCGACCTGCCCAGGTCCGACGCCTGCTGCGGCTTCGGCGGGACCTTCGCGGTGAAGAACCCCGACACCTCGGTGGCGATCGGCCACGACAAGGTCGATGACGTCCTCGGCTCCGGCGCCGAGGTGCTGACCGCGGGCGACACGTCGTGCCTGATGCACATCGGCGGGCTGCTGTCCCGCCGTGGTTCACCGGTCCGTGTCATGCACATGGCCGAGATCCTGGCGGCGACGGGGACCGACGGATGACGTCGTCCGCGGGGACCGGGCCACCGCCGACCCCGCGTCGCGACCGAGCCGAGCGCACGTTCGACGGGACTCCGCCGTTCCCGGAGGCCGCGCGGCGTGCGCTGGCCGACGACCAGCTACGCGCCAACCTCGGGCGCGCGACGACGACCATCCGGACGAAACGTGCCGCCGCGGTCGGCGAGCGTGCCGACTGGGAGGCGCTCCGTCTCGCAGGCGCGGCGATCAAGGACGAGGTCCTCCACGACCTGCCAGCCCAGCTCGAGCGGTTCGAACAAGCCGTGACGACCGCCGGCGGGATCGTCCACTGGGCCCGCGATGCGACCGAGGCGAACGCGATCGTCGCCGCGATCGTCCGGGACCACGGCGCCACCGAGGTCGTCAAGGTCAAGTCGATGGCGACGCAGGAGATCGAGCTCAACGAGGCGCTCCGGCTCGAGGGCATCGACGTCTGGGAGACCGACCTCGCCGAGCTGATCGTCCAGCTCGGTCACGACCTGCCGTCGCACATCCTCGTCCCGGCCATCCACCGCAACCGGACCGAGATCCGTGACATCTTCATCGACGAGATGGGCCGGGTCGGGCGGCCGGCGCCGACCGGCCTCGGTAGCGACCCGGCCGAGCTGGCCGAGGCCGCGCGACTGCACCTGCGTGAGAAGTTCCTTCGGGCACGGGTCGCGATCTCGGGCGCGAACTTCGGCGTGGCCGACACCGGTTCGGTGGTCGTGCTCGAGTCCGAAGGGAACGGCCGGATGTGCCTGACCCTGCCCGAGGTGCTCATCACGGTGATGGGCGTCGAGAAGCTCGTGCCCACCTGGCAGGACCTGGAGGTCTTCCTCCAGCTGCTGCCCCGATCATCCACCGCCGAGCGGATGAACCCGTACACATCGATCTGGACCGGCGTCACGCCGGGTGATGGGCCGCAGACCTTCCACCTGATCCTGCTCGACAACGGGCGGACCGACGTCCTGTCCGACCCGACGGGCCGCCAGGCATTGCGATGCATCCGCTGCTCGGCCTGCCTCAACGTGTGCCCGGTCTACGAGCGGACCGGCGGGCAGGCCTACGGTTCGGCGTACCCCGGGCCGATCGGCGCGATCCTGACCCCCCAGCTGCGTGGGATCGCGAAGCACCCGGTCGACGCACAGACGGCGTCGTTGCCGTATGCCTCCTCGCTGTGCGGCGCCTGCTTCGATGCCTGTCCCGTTCGCATCGACATCCCCGAGGTCCTCGTCCACCTGCGCGGCCAGATCGTCCGCCACTCCGAGGCCACCCATCGCGTACCGACGACCGAGGCCGCCGGCATGCGCGTCGCGGCGTGGACGTTGCGGACGCCACGGCGCCTCGGCCTCGCCGAACGGGTCGCCGGCCTGGCCGGGCGCGTCGTCGGTCGCCGCGGTCGGATCGGCCGGATGCGCGGCCCGTGGCCCGTGAGTGCCTGGTTCGCCGCCCGGAACCTGACGACGCCCGCTCGCGAGTCCTTCCGAGCGTGGTGGCGCCGGACCCACGGCGGCCGTGACGGGGGAGGGAACCCGTGAGCGACCACGACGCCGCGCGCAACGCCGAGGCGCGTGAGGCCGTGCTGGGACGGATCCGCGTCGCGCTCGCCGACCGACCGGCATCGCCACCCGTCCCGCGGGACTACGAACGAGCCCTGCCGGCCACGGTCTCGATCACGGATCTCTTCGCCCAACGTGTCGGCGACTACCGCGCCGAGGTCCAGCGCTCCTCGGCGGTCGGCCTGCCGGCGACCCTCGCGGCCGTGCTGGCCCGTCGCCGTGTCCGCCGACTCGCGACGCCGACCGACGTCCCGCCGTCGTGGCTCGCCGCGGCCGACGTGGAGCGCGTCACCGACGATCCGCCGCTGACCTTCGAGCAGCTCGACGGCGTCGATGGGGTCATCACCGGCTGCGCCGTGGCGATCGCCGAGACCGGGACGGTCATCCTCGACGCAGGTCCGGCCCAGGGCCGCCGGGCGATCAGCCTCCTCCCGGACGTGCACATCTGCGTCGTGATGGCGAACCAGGTCGTGGGCACGGTGACCGAAGCGTTGGAACGCCTCGACCCCACACGCCCGCAGACCTGGATCAGCGGCCCGTCCGCCACGAGCGACATCGAGCTGCATCGGGTCGAAGGCGTGCACGGTCCACGGATCCTCGACGTCGTGCTCGTGAAGGACTGAGCAGCGGGACCGAGGGCCAGGACACGTGCCCATCGCCCGTACCAATCGGTCATAGCGGGGGAGCAACGACCTTTCGTACGGTGCGCCGCAGGACATGCGTACGCGATCCCCCCTCCTTGCCCTCGCGCGCCCGCCTGCGTCACTGCGCCGTCGGCCGGGCCTTCGCACGATGGTCGTGGCACCGGCCGTCGCAGTCATCGTCGGCATGGCGATCGTCGTCTCGAACAGCGTTGCGGACGAGCTGCGCCGGAGCGCCACGGACTCTGCGGTCCAGAATGTCGAGGCCATCGTCCGTGGCTACGTCGATCCCGGGATGCGTGCCTCGAGCCTCGACCTCGGCGCTCCACGGGATCCGGCGATCGACGCACAACTCGAGCGACTGACCCAGTCGGGCGAGATCCGACGGATCAACATCTGGTCGCGCGACGGCCGGATCGTCTACTCGAACCTGCCCGAGCTCCGTGGCCAGCGCTTCTCCATCGGGCCCCAGATCGCCGACGCGTATGCCGGCGACGGCGTGGCCCGCTACGTCGCCGATGGCGCGACGGACGGCGTCGGGAGTCAGGTCGGCTCCGACCTGCCGGCCATGTCCGGCCACTACTTCGAGCTGCTGGTCCCGATCCGCGGCGCCGTCGATGGCAACCCGATCGGGGTCTATGACGTCTACCAGGACGCCCGTCTCATCGAGCAGCGGATCGATGCCACTCGGGCCGTGGTATTCGTCGTCGCGATCATCGCCTCGAGCCTCCTCGTCGTGCTCATCTGGCTGGCATTCGGGGGCGCGTCGCGCGTCCTGGCCGGACAGAACCGGCGGCTCCAGGAACAGGCCACCACCGAACGGCTGCTCCTGGTCGATCTGCAGCGCAGCGAGGAGCGGTTCCGGTCGCTCGTCCAGAACGCCTCGGACGGCGTCGTCGTGCTGACGGAGGACGGACTCGTGCGCTACGACAGCCCGGCCGTCGAACGGATCCTTGGACGCAGTGTCGAGGCCCGGATCGGTCAGCCGGTGACCGCCGACGTGCACCGTGACGACCGGTCCATCGTGGATCGCCTGCTGGCGGACGTTGCCGCCTCGGGCGGTCTCGAGCTGTCGGTCCAATTTCGGGCTCGGCACGCCGACGGGTCGTGGCGGACCCTCGAGGCGATCGCGAAGAACCTGCTCGATGACGCCGCGGTCGGCGGGGTGGTCGTCAATTACCGCGACATCACCGAACGGAATGCGCTCGAGCAACAGCTCCGCCATCAGGCGTTCCACGACGTGCTCACCGGCCTGGCCAACCGGTCGTTGTTCCGGGATCGCCTTGGGCACGCGCTCGCTCGGGCGAGCCGCGGCGGCCGACCGACCGCCGTCCTCTATCTCGACCTCGACGACTTCAAGTCCGTCAACGATCGCCTCGGCCACGCCGAAGGTGATCGCCTGCTCATCGCCGTCGGGGAACGGCTGCGGCGGTCGACGCGGACCGGCGATACGGTCGCGCGCCTCGGTGGTGACGAGTTCGCGGTGATCGTCGAGGAGACCGACGCGGCCGAGGCCGCGCGATCCGCCACGCGGATCCTCGAGGCCCTGACCCGGCCGTTCACGCTCGGGACGCGGGAAGTGGCCGTGCGGGCGAGCATCGGGATCGCCATCCAGTCCGTCGACGGCGGGGACGCCGATGAGCTGCTGCGCCGTGCCGACATCGCGATGTACGCCGCCAAGGCACGCGGCGGCCATTGCCACGTCGTCTACGAAGCGCAGCTCTACGGGGCGACGGTCGCCCGGATGGATCTCAAGGCCGACCTTCGAGGCGCCCTCGAGCGCGGCGAGCTCCACGTCGCGTATCAGCCGGTCGTCGAGCTCGACACGGGCGCGATCAGCGGCTCGGAAGCGCTCATGCGCTGGGACCATCCCGAGCGCGGCACGATCCCGCCCGCGCAGTTCATCCCGCTCGCGGAGGAGAGCGGTCTCATCCTCCAGCTCGGGCGCTGGATCATCGAGGACGCGTGCCGGCAGACAAAGGCCTGGCAGGACGAGACGGGCCTGCCGTTCACGGTGAGCGTCAACCTCTCGGGTCGCCAGATGGCCGACCCGGATCTGGTCCGGGACGTCGCACTCGCCCTGTCGTCGTCTGGCCTCGACCCGCGCAGCCTCATCCTGGAGATCACCGAGAGCGTGCTGATCCAGGACGTCGACCTGACGGTCAGCGCCTTCCGGGCTCTCAAGGCGCTCGGGATCCGCCTCGCGATCGACGACTTCGGGACGGGCTACTCGTCACTGAGCTACCTACGCCAATTCCCGATCGACATCCTCAAGGTGGACCGTTCCTTCGTGGCCAGCCTGGACGGCAGCCGCGATTCCGTCGCGCTGGTCCGCTCGATCCTCAACCTCAGCTCCACGCTCAAGCTCGATACCGTCGCTGAGGGCATCGAGACCGCCGTCCAGCACCGGGCGCTCCGCGACCTGGGCGCCCGGCGCGGTCAGGGCTACCTCTTCGCTCGCCCCATGCGCCCAGAGGCGCTCCGCCACCTCCTCGTGCACGGGCTGGCCCCCGAGGGGACTGCCGGTACTCCGACGGCGCCGCGTTCACGTGCGCCCCATCCAGGTCAACCGCTCGCCGACGAGGTTCGTTGAATGTCGATGCCCATCGTTCCAGGAGCCGCGCGCGCGGGTGCGCTGCTCGGCCTGATCGCGCTGGTCGTGGTGATGGCCACGGCGATGACCGCCTGTCGCACTCCGGCCAGCCCGGCGCGCATCGTCACGCTGCAGAGCCTCAACGATTCCGGTGTCATCGGCACGGTCTCCTTCGCCGATCTGGGCGCCAGGACCGCCGTAGAGATCACGGTCGAGCCGGGCGGCAACCTCGACATGCCGGCGCACATCCATCCCGGCACGTGCGCAGACCTCACGCCGCAGCCCAAGTTTCCGCTCGAGAACGTTCGAGACGGCGTCTCGAAGACGGAGGTCCCGGCGCCGATCGACGAGCTGTTCGCTGGAAACCTCGCCGTCAACATCCATCGGTCGAACGACGACCTCGAGACGTACACGGCGTGCGTCGACATCCGCTGACCCCCGGGCGGTCGAGGTGGCCGAGCGGCCTTCGGGCGCTCGTCGTGGTCGCCAGCGTCGCCGCGTGTGCGCCGGCCACCGCCGCGCCGGTAAGGCTCACGATCGCGACCGCGCCCGGCGAGACGCTGGCGTTCGAGCCAGCCGAGACGACGGTCCAGGCCGGCGGCCCGATCGCCATCACCTTCCGCAACGGCTCGAGCCTGACGCATAACCTCGTGTTCACCGGCGTGCTGACCGGCGCCACGCGGACCATCGTCGAACCGGACGCGTCCGACGAGGTCCACCTGGCCCACCCGGCGCCGGGGGTCTACCCGTTCGCATGCACGATCCACGAGGGGATGGGCGGCACGCTGGTCGTCGTCGACTAGAGGAGCCTCGAGACCCGGTCCATCGCCGCATCCCAGGCTCGCGTGCGCACCCCGCGCGGGACGAGGGCAGGGACGGACATGCCGACGAGCTCGCCGAACACGCGCCGCTCGGTGTCCTCGGCGACGGCGCGATCGTCGAACAGCAGGTTCAGCTCGTCATTCCGGAAGAGCGACAGGTCGTCGAGGTTGCAGCCGCCGATGAAGACCCGGTCGTCGATCCGGAGCACCTTGGCGTGGGCCATCTCCGGGTGGAGCAGGATCTCGACGCCGGCACCGATGAGTCGTTCGTAGTGGTGGCGGAATGCCGCCGCCGGGTAGGGCGGAGTGGGCTTGCCCGGCGCGATCAACCGCACGGTCACCCCGCGCTGGGCGGCAGCAAGCAGCCGGCCAAGGATCGCTCGGTTGCTGATGTACGGATTGACGATGTCGATCCGGGTCCGGGCCCCATCGATCGCCGCTTCGATCGCGTCGCTGATGGGGTGGTGTCCGGTGCCCGGCACGTTCCAGAGGATGGTGGTCGGGATGCGTCGCCCCGCTGTCTCCTGAAGCTCGATCACGTCGGGTGCGAACCATCGATCAAGCGCGACGGCCGGATCCGGGATCCTCCCACCCTCGTGCTGCCAGCTCGCCAGGAAGACGAGTTGCAGCTGATGCACGACCGGTCCGGTGACACGGCACATGACGTCGTAGAACCGATCGTCGTTGTAGTGGTCCTCGATCCCGCTGCCCCCGACATATCCGACCCGACCG
>DASPHN010000085.1:0-5511 GCA_035629655.1 Saccharimonadales bacterium (SeqCode)
TCGGTCCGCATCGGGTCGTCGCGACCGGCCTGCGAGCCGCGGATGGCGGCGATCGAGGCGCCGTCGCGCGAGAAGACCGGGTCGCCGTACCAGCCGTGCTCGGTGAGGGCCCGGCGAGCCTTCGTCGCGCGGTCGATGAGCACGATGTCGTCGCCCGTGTCCCCGACGGTGTCGCGCCGCCAGGTCGTGACCACGGCCGAGCCGTCGGGCGCGATGTCGAACGAAGCCTCGGGCAGGGCCGTGCCGCTGGAGCCCGTGACGTCGGCGAACGGGCCGAGCGCCGCATCACCGGCCGGCGCATCGGCGATGAAGATGCGCGGGTCGCGCGGGCCGAGGTAGTGGTCCCAGAACCGGATCGGGTAGTCCTCGAACAGGAGGGCCTGGACGCCGGCCTCCTTGCGCGCCTTCTCACGCTCCCCGTCCTGCTCGAAGTCCTCGACGCCAGGGTGCATCGACACCATCAGGGCGAGCGCCCCGGATGCCTCCGCGACCGCGAGCCCGCCGACGCCACCGGGCGGCGCCACGAGGAGTCGGGCCTCACCGCCCTCGGCAGCCAGGTGCCAGAGCCCGGCAGGCGGATCGTCGCCATCCGGCTTGGCATCCGGATCCGGCCGAGCCGAGGTGAACACGATCGAGCCGTCGGGCAGGAACGCGGCACTGCTCTCGCCGGCCGCAGATCGGGTCAGGCGGCGGGGTGTGCCCTTGCCCTCTGGGTCCACGCTCCAGAGCGCGGTCCGCAGCTTCTTGCCGTCGGGGGCCGGCGTGGCGACCGCGACGACCAGCCGTGATCCGTCAGGCGACAGGCGCAGGCCGGAGAGGCGGGGGAGGGCGACGAAGTGGTCGAAATCGAACGGGTCGGACATGTCCGCCATCTTGGCACGACACGCCCGACCCTGGCGCTGCGGACGGTGCGATCAGCCGCCGCCATCCCCCGTCCCGTGGCAGGAGACGGTCGGGTTCCAGTCCTCGAACGCGCCGGCTGGATTGGATCGATACAGCCAGTAGTGGCGCTCGTAGAAGCCGGGCTCGATGCCATAGCGGTTCGGCGCCGAGCGGTAAAACAGCGGCTGGCCCAGGACGGTGGGGCCGGTGGCCTCCGGCGCGCCGACGCGGACCCACTCGAGCGCGACGAGTTTGAGGCTGCCATCGGGCTGCGGCTCGTAGACCAGCGCCTCGGGCCGCAGCGGGTCGATCGCCGGATCACCGACGAGGTCGAAGTTCACGTAGTGCTGGCCCATGGTGCCGACGCCGGGCTGCTCGGCGCACATGTAGAACGGGACGTAGCCGGCCTTCTCGGCCTGGCGGAGGGAGTGGAACCGGGCGGTGACGCTGCGGACCGCGGCATCGTTGCTCTGCTTGGCGCTCACGCCGATGGCCAGGCCGAGGGTCAGGAGGCCCAGGGCGATGACGAGGAAGAGGGGCATCACGGTTCGAGGTCGCATCACGCCACCTCGACGGTGACGGCGAAGACCTGCGGGGTCGGGTGGCCGGCGCGGTCGTGCACGCGCATGACCGCCTCGCGACTGGGGCCGGTGGCAAGGCAGAAGACCTTGCCCGCCTCGGGATCGAGCCACGCGTGCTCGTAGTGCACGCCTTCGTCGGCTTCGAGGTCGAGGTCGCGCCGGTGTGCTTCCGCGAGCTGCTCGGCGGTCACGCCGAAGAAGCCGTCGTGGATATCCATGAACTTGGCCATCAAGAGCCTCCGTCGATGTCGGGTGGCCCGCTGATCGGGCCGTGACCGGAGGCTCGTCTTCCTGCGTGCGGTCGTCATCCGTCGAATGACCGATGCGCTGCTACGATCGGTCCCTACACTCCCGGGGCATGCGCAGGAACGACCCCGTGCTCAGTCCGATCCTCGTCGGGCGCGATGCCCATCTCGAAACGATCGACGCGAGACTCGCCGACGCCCTGGCGGGCCGCGGGCGGGCGCTGCTCCTCGCCGGCGAGGCGGGGATCGGCAAGACCCGCCTGCTCGGCGCGACCGTCCGCCGAGCCCGCGAGCTTGGCCTCCTGCCCATCACGGCCGACATCTCCCCCGGCGACCAGGAGGTCCCCGCCGCCGCCTTCCTCGACCTCGCCCGAACGATGCGCACGGTTCCCGCGATGGCGGCAGCGGGCGACGCGATCCTCGACCGTTGGCGGGCCGCCACGAGCGGCGACGGCACCTACAGCCGGACCCTCGTCCTCGACATCGTCGACATCGTCCGCCACGTGATCGGCGGGCCGACGCTGCTCGTCTTCGAGGACCTGCAATGGGCCGACGACCTCAGCCTGGAAGGGGTTGCGGAACTCGCCCGTATCGCCGATGGGCTGCCCTTGCTCGTGGTCGGCGCCTATCGGCTCGACGAGGCGCCACCGGGTGCGCCACTGCGGGCGTGGCGAGCTCGTCTGTTGACCCAGCGCCGTGCCGAGGAGCTGCGCCTCGAGCGCCTCGACCTGGCTGGCACGTCGACCGTGGCCACCCTGCTCCTCGGGACCGGGCTGCCCGTGCCGCGCGATGTGGCCGCCGCCATCCACGACCGATCCGATGGGGTGCCGCTCCATATCGAGGAGCTCATCGCCGCGATCCGCGCGACCGGGCCCGTCGACGTGGACGCCATCCGCACGTCCGGGGTCCCGGACACGATCGAGGACGCTGTCCTCGCACGGACCGCACAGCTCACACCCATGGCCCAGACCGTCGCGCAAGCCGGTGCCGTCATCGGTCGATGCTTCGTGCCGGAGGTCCTGGCCGGGGTCATGGACACGCCGGCCGCCGACCTGGAGTCGCCCCTTCGGGAGCTCGTGGACCACGCGATCCTCTACCCGTTCGGGTCCAAGGACGTCGGGTTTCACGACTTCCGCCATCAGCTGCTGCGCGAGGCGCTCTATCGCCAGACGCCCGAGCGTGAGCGGCGGCGCTACCACGCTCGGGCCGCCGAGTTCGGTGCCCAGCTGGAGGGATCCACCGAAGTCCACGCCTCCGCCCACTTCGCGCAGGCCGGCCTTCGGGAGCAGGCCTATCGCTCGGCGGTGGCCGGCGCCGCCGACGCGGTCCGGGTGTCCGCGCACCGGGAGGCATTCCAGCTCTACCGCCGCGCCGTGCAGCACATGCCCGACGACCTGCCGGCCCTCGAGCGCGCGGAGCTTCTGGAGCACTATGCCGACGAGGCCGGGGCCATCGAGCGCAACGATCTGGCCGAGCGAGCGGTCTTCGATGCTCGGGCGGCCTACCTGGAGGCCGGCCGACCCGACCTGGCAGCCTGGGTGGAGGGCAGCGAGCTGACCCTCGCACGTCGGTCCGGCCGATCGCTCCATGAGCGTCGCGCCATCGCGGACGCGCAGCAGGCCGACCTCGATGCCGTGCCGGCCGGACCGGTCCGGGATCGGGCCCTCCGCTGGTTGGCGTTCGACCGGCTGATCATCGATGTGGATGCCAACGACCTCGAGACTGCCGAGGAGCGGATCGGCACGCTGCGCGACGTGGTTCGTGGGACCGAGGATGCGCCGTTGGTCCTCGACATCGAGCTCCGCGGTGCGATGGCGGCGGTCATCCGCGGCGAGGCGGACGATGGCCTCGAGCGGATGTTCCGGCTGTCCGAGCAGGCACGCGCGGACGGCCGGGAGGAGACCGGGGTGACCGCCTTCCGGGACACCGCGGCCACGGCCATCCGGGCGATGGACTACAAGGTCGCCGAGCGCGCCCTCGCGGAGGGGATGTCCTACGCCGATTCCGTCCAGCAATCGCACTGCGCGCACGTGATGGCGGCCGTCGTCGCGAGCGTCGACTGGGCGGCTGGACGCTGGGACGAGGCGATCGTCGCCGGTGAGCAGGCGGTCGCCGATCCGGGTTGCGCGAAGGCGCCGGCGATGGCTCGGTGGGGCCTAGGGTACGTGGCGCTCGGGCGGGGCGAGACGGCCGCCGCGACCGCGGTCCTGCGTGACGCCCAGGCGTTCGGCGATCACAGCGAAGTGGTCGAATGGCAGCTCCCGCCGCGCTGGGGCCTTGCCGAGCTCGCCCTGGTCGAGGACGATCCCGCCGCGGCCGTCGCCCATTGCGAGACCGGCTTCGGAGTCGCGCGGGATGTCGGAGAGCGCGCCCTGTTCGCGCCCTTCGTCGTCACCGGCATCCGCGCCTACCAGGCAGCAGGTCGGCCCAGCGAGGCCGAGCGCTGGCTTGTCACCTGCACCGAGTTCCTGTCGGCGACGCCCGCCTATGCCCGACCCGCCCTCGACCACGGCGAGGGCCTGGTCGCGCTCGCGGGTGGCCAGACCGGCGTCGCGCGCCGGGCGCTCGAGACCGCGGTGCATGGCTGGGACGAGCACGGCCGGATCTGGGAGGCGACCTGGGCGCGCCTCGATCTCGCTCACGGGCTCATCCGAGCCAACCGCTTCGCCGATGCCGTCCCGCTCGCGGTCGACGCGCGCACGGTCGCCTCGCGGCTGGCATCGCCGCCCCTCGCCGAGCGAGCGGACGCCATCCTGCGCCTCGCCCGCGGCCGGGTCATGGACGAGGAGCCGTGGCGGCCGCTGACCAGCCGGGAGTTCGCGGTCGCTCGCCTGGTATCCGCCGGGTTCACGAACGGTCAGATCGCCAAGGAGCTCGGCATCGCGCCGAAGACGGCGAGTGCCCACGTCGAACACATCCTGGCCAAGCTCGGCGCGTCGCGCCGGACGGAGATCGCGACCTGGGCGACCGGGATCGAACGGCTCGACGCCGTTTCCTGAAGGTCCGCGGCCAGTCGGCGACCGTCCACCACCGCCTCGCAACCCGTGGCTGCCGGACCGCGACGGTACAATCCGATGGATCTCCAGATCTCCCCGCGGGCCGCCAGCCCGCCGCCCCCGGAGGACCCACCGATGGCCACGACCGCCCCGTCCAGCGACCGTCCGCACCAGGCCGCCAAGCGCTACATCTACGCGTGGGGCGATGGGGGAGCCGAGGGCGACGCCGGGATGCGCGACCTCCTCGGCGGCAAGGGCGCCGGGCTCGCCGAGATGACCAAGGCGGGCCTCCCGACGCCGCCCGGCTTCACGATCACGACCGAGGCCTGCAACGACTACTTCGCCAACGGCGAGCAGCTTCCCGAGGGCCTCTGGGAGGACGTCCTCGAGGCCGTCCGCCAGGTCGAGGCGAGCACGGGCAAAGGATTCGGGGACCCGGCGAACCCGCTGCTGGTGAGCGTCCGTTCCGGCGCGAAGTTCTCGATGCCCGGGATGATGGATACCGTCCTCAACCTCGGCTTGAACGAGGCGACCGTCCAGGGCCTGATCGCCCTGACCGGCAACGACCGCTTCGCGTGGGACGCCTATCGGCGCTTCATCGCGATGTTCGGGCGCATCGTGATGGACGTCCAGGCACGGGTCGAGACCGGGCCTGACGGCACGCGGGCCGAGTACAACCGCTTCGACGACGTCCTCGACGAGGTCAAGGAGGCCCGCGGGGCCACGTCGGACACGGACCTCGATGTGGACGCCCTCAAGGAGGTCGTCGAGCGCTATCACGCGATCATCCGCGAGCAGACCGGTCGC
>DASPHN010000086.1:0-19579 GCA_035629655.1 Saccharimonadales bacterium (SeqCode)
CTCCGCCAGCGCTCCGGCGGTCGCATCGTTGTCGACGACCGTGGGTCGGTCGAGTGCGTTCGACACCATCTCGACGATCGGCACGTCGTGCCAGCCCGGCAGGCTCGGTGGTGACTGGATGATGCCGGCAGCCGGGTCGAGGGGTCCGCCACAGGCGATGCCGATGGCTGCGATGTCGGACCACCCCACGCCCGCCGCGAGGACTGCCCGGCGCCCCAACTCCAGGTGCCGTTCGATCATCCGCTCGGGTCCCTGTTCGACGTGGCTCGGCACGGCCAGATGCGACAGGACCCTGCCGTCGCCGGCCACCACGCCGGCCGCGAGCTTCGTGCCGCCCACGTCGAGTCCCAGGGCGAGATCCGTTGACGGCGGCGGGTCCTCGATCGTGTCGCGGCGCATGTACCTGACTCTCGGGTCTGTGGGCGGCAGTTGTAATGGGAACCTAAGGTACCGAATGTGCCAGCGTATTGACAACGTTCCCACAGTGCGGCGAACAATGGGCGGACGCGCTCGCCACGGCCCGGGATCCGGTGCTCGGGTGAGGACGATAGGAGGAGGTCGGGGTATGTCGCGACGTTCACTGTCGATCGCGCTGCTCATGTGTGTGGCACTCATCGCCACCGCCTGCGGCAGCGGATCGCAATCCCCCAGCGCCCCTGGCGCCGCCAGCGAGCCCGCACCCGCCGGCAGTGCCGAGGCGAGCTCCGCGGCCAGCCCCGCGGGCAGCGCGGAGGCGAGTCCGGCTGGCAGCGGCGCAGCCGTTCCGGCCATCAGCGGAACGCTCCAGGTCGGCGGTCGCTACGGCTGCGAGCCGGCTCCGTGCGTCCCCGCCGAGGGCACCGAGGGTGCGGCTGACGAGATCGCCTACACCCGGGTCAACCTCTTTGCCGAGAAGCATCCCGAGGTCACGCTCGACTTCACCGAGGCCGACTTCAACGCGCAGGAATTCCTGACCTCGGTCGCCGCGGGCAACCCGCCCGACGTCGTTCGCATGGACCGCGCGCTGATCGGCACCTACGTCGCCGAGGGCGCGATCGATCCCCTGGACTCGTGCATCTCGACCTTCGGGATCGACATGAGCCAGTACCGCCAGCCGGCGGTCGACTCCGTGACGGTCGACGGCACGGTGTACGCGATCCCGGAGTTCTACGACAGCCGGATCATCCTGATCAACGACACCGTCCTCAGCGAGGTCGGCCTCACCCCCGAGGACATCAACACCAGCGACTGGGCTGCGTTGACCGAGGTCAACAACAAGCTGATGGCCAAGGACGGCGACAAGATCACCCGCATCGGGTTCGACCCGAAGCTGCCCGAGTTCCTGCCGCTGTGGGCGAAGGCCAATGGCGCGGACATCATCTCCGCCGACGGCAAGACCTCGCAGCTGGACGATCCGAAGGTCGCCGAGGCGCTCGACTATGCCGTCTCGCTGATCACCGCCCACGGCAGCGCCCCGGCGTTCTTCGACTTCCGCAGCACGGGTCCGGGCAGCGCCTTCTTCGGGCCGGAGAACCAGTTCACCGAGGATTCCGTGGGCGCGTTCCCCATGGAGCAGTGGTACCTGAACGTCCTGGCGAACGACACCCCGGACGAGAAGATCAGCTTCCAGCCGTTCCGCGATCGGACCGGTCAGAACATCAGCCTCTCCGGTGGATCGGCGCTGGCCATCCCCACCGCCGCCAAGAACAAGGACGCCGCCTGCGAGTACATCAAGGTGATCACCGAGGCCGACTCGTGGATCGCCGCGGCCAGGGCGCGCGCAGAGATGCGCGCGGCTGACAATCAGGCGTTCACCGGCGTCTATTCGGGCAACAGCAAGGCCGACGAGGTCATCTTCGGCGAGATCGTCACCGAAGAGTCCGCCGGTGCGTACTGGCCGGGCGTCCAGCTCGTCCAGGAGACGGCCGACGTGGCCTTCTCGCTTCCCCCGAACGCCGCCGCCGAGGAATTCACCCGGATCTGGCAGGAAGCCGTCCAGCGGGTGATGAACGAAGGCGTCCCGGCGGCCGAGGCGTTGGCCGACGCCGATGCCGAGGCGCAGTCCGCCATCGACGCCGCACAGCCGTAGGCCACTCCCCGGTCTGAAGGCAGGAGGGCTCGCATGACCGCAGCGCGCGCCACCGCACCCAAGAGGGCGCGGTGGCGCCCTGACGAGCAGACGCGCTGGGCGTTCATCTTCCTGCTGCCATGGATCATCGGGTTCGTCATCTTCACGGCGGGCCCGATGATCGCCAGCCTCGCCATCTCGTTCACCGAGTACAACGTCATCAAGCCGCCGGAACCGGTGGGGCTCGAGAACTACGAGCGGATGCTCACGGACCGGCGGATCCCCCAGGCCCTCGCCAACACGGCGTTCTACGCTGTCCTGCACGTGCCGGGCGTCATCATCATCTCGCTGCTGCTGGCGATGATGCTGCTGCACGTCGGCCGCTCGGCCGGGTTCTTCCGGACCGCCTTCTACCTCCCCAGCCTGACGCCGGCGGTCGCGATCGGCACCTTGTTCCTGCTCCTGCTGGCCGGCAACGGACTCATCAATCGGATGCTCGGCGCCGTCGGCATCGACGGGCCCAATTGGTTGACCGACCCGGACTGGGTGAAGCCGGGCATCGTGATGATGTCCCTCTGGACGCTGGGGAGCACGGTCGTCATCTACTTCGCGGCGCTTCGCAATGTGCCGTTGGAGCTGTATGAAGCGGCCCGCATCGACGGCGCCAACGCGTGGCAGGGGTTCAAGAACATCACCCTGCCGTTCATCAGCGGCGCGATCTTCTTCACCCTCATCGTGAACACCATCGCGTCACTCCAGATCTTCACCGAAGTCTTCACGATGTTCTTCGGGACACGCAGCGGGCCTGCGCAGGGCTCCGCGCTCTTCTACACGATCTATCTCTTCCAGAAAGCCTTCCAGGACCTCGACCTGGGCTACGCGTCCGCGTTGGCATGGGTGCTGTTCGTGATCATCCTGATCATCACCCTGTTCCAGATCCGGGTCAGTCGTCGCTTCGTCTTCTACGCGGGAGACGAGAAGTGACCGTCCAGCAGGGCGGCGTCGGCGGGGCACCCCCCGCCGCGCCGGTGGTGCGCGCAGGTGCGGAGACCGCGACCAAGGTCAAGGCGGTGGACACGCGGAAGGCCACCAGCCCGCTCCGGCGGATCCTGTTCTTCGTCGGGCTGTTCATCGCGACGGTGATCTTCGTCTTCCCCTTCGTCTGGCTGCTGAGTGCGTCGCTCAAGACCCAGGCAGGCGTCTTCAGCAACGACCTCTTCACTTTCCCGCTGCAGTTCGAGAACTACACCAGGGTCTTCGAGATCGCACCGGTGGCCAGCTGGTTCTTCAACAGCGTCGTCGTGGGGCTCCTGGCGGCGGCCACGGTGACGGTCAGCTCGGCCATCGTCGCGTTCGGGTTCGCCTACTTCCGATTCCCGTTCCGGAACGCGCTGTTCGGGCTGGTGCTGGCCAGCATGATGCTGCCGGGGGCCGTGACCCTCATCCCCAACTTCCTGATCTGGAATGCCCTCGGCCAGGTCAATTCGCCGATCTTCGCGCCCCTGTGGGCCGGCAACCTGTTCGCCTCCGCGTTCTACATCTTCCTGCTGCGACAGTTCTTCCTGGGGCTGCCGCGTGAGGTCTTCGAGGCAGCCCGGGTCGACGGCGCCAGCTACCCGCGGATGTTCTGGAGCATCGCGATGCCGCTCACCCGGGCGGCTCTCATCGTGGTCTTCGTCTTCGAGCTCAAGGCCAGCTGGACCGACCTCATGCGGCCGCTGATCTTCATGAAGGACATCGCCCTGTTCACGTTGCCGCGCGGCCTGCAGGACCTCGTGGTCCGCTTCCACCCCCAGGCCGGCGGCGAGGGGCAGTTCCACCTCGTGATGGCGGCCAGCGTCATCGTGACCATCCCGATGATCATCGTCTTCTTCCTCGCCCAGCGACACTTCATCGAGGGCATCGCCACGACGGGCAGCAAGGGCTGACCCGACTCGCGGGCGGGGCCGACGTCCTCGTCTACGGAGCGACCGCGGGCGGCGTGGTCGCGGCCGTCGCGGCAGCCCGGCAGGGAGCCAGCGTCGCGATCGTCGAGCCAGGTCAGCATGTCGGCGGCATGCTCAGTGGTGGCCTGAGCCGGACGGACGTCGAGCGGCAGGAGACGCTCATCGGCGGCCTCGCGGCAGAGGTCTTCCAGCGGATCGGGGCGCGATACGGGCAACGTGTGGCCTGGCGATTCGAGCCGCATGTCGCGAGCGCCGTGCTCGAGGAGCTGCTGGTCGAGGCCGGCGTGGACCTCATCCGCGGCGGCGCCCTCGCGAGCGCCCAGGTGGAGTCTCGCCGCCTGCGCTCGATGCAGGCGACCGATGGCTCGAGGTTCGAGGCCCACACCTGGATCGACGCGTCGTACGAGGGCGACCTCTTCGCCGCGGCAGGCGCCACGTACGCCGTCGGACGCGAGGCACGGACACACCACGCCGAACCCCTCGCGGGTCGCCGCGAGATCCTGCCCAATCCGCACCAGGCACGGGCACCGGTCTCCGCCCTCGCCGACGATGGTCGGTTGCTCCCGCGGGTGGTGCCGTACGAGGATCTCGGCGCGCCGGGCGACGGCGATGGAAAGGTGCAGGCGTACTGCTATCGCCTATGCCTGACCTCGGCGGACGACCGCCTGCCGCTCGACCCACCGCCCGGCTACACGCGATCGACCTACGTGGCGGTGGACCGCTACCTGACGGCCCTGATCGCCGACGGCATCCGGCCCCGGATGCACGACGTGATCGGCCTGTCCGAGCTCCCCAACCAGAA
Source organism: Saccharimonadales bacterium (SeqCode) (assembly GCA_035629655.1). Taxonomy (GTDB): domain Bacteria; phylum Chloroflexota; class Limnocylindria; order Limnocylindrales; family CSP1-4; genus SPCO01. The sequence goes on from DASPHN010000086.1 coordinate 4,796, forward strand.
GGTCGACGTCAACAGCCATGGGCCGTTCTCGACCGACCTCCTCGGGGCGGCGTGGGCCTATCCGGAGGCGACAGCCGACGAGCGGTCACGGATCGCCGCCGCGCACCGGACGTGGGCGCAGGGGCTCCTCCACTTCCTCGCGACGGATGCGGCCGTGCCCGGCGAGATCGCCGAGCTGGTCACGCCGCTGGGCTATCCACGCGACGAGTTCGTTGCCGATGGTGGATGGCCCCACCAGCTCTATGTCAGGGAGGCGCGCCGGCTCCAGGGCGAGCACGTGCTCACGCAAGCCGACCTCACCGAGGGACGGATCCCCGGCGACACGGTCGCGATGGGCGGGTACAACATCGACATCCGCGAGGTCCAGTGGGTGGCCTGCCCGATCTCGCGCTTTCCGGATGTGCACCGCGAGGTCCTCGTGGAGGGCTACCTGAGCGTCCCCGTGCCGCCATATGGCATCCCGTACCGTTCGCTCCTCCCTCGTCGATCCGAGCTCGAGAACGTCATCGTGAGCACCGCGCTGTCAGCGTCGGCCGTGGCCTTCTCGTCGGTGCGGATGGAGCCGACATTCATGGCCGTCGGCCACGCCGCGGGCGTCGCGGCCGCCATCGCGTCGCGCCACGGGTCGAAGGCCCACGACGTGGACGTCGAAGAGCTTCGGATCCACCTCAAGGCCGATCGACAGGTGCTGCGGCCGGTCTGACTCGAGGATCAAGCATCGCCGATGCGCGCGCCGCAGATCAGCTCCTCGGCGGTCCGACGGAGCCCCGGACGACGAGCGTGGGGGCCAGGCGGGTGACGTCCGGCTCCTCGGTCCGTGCACCGGTCATCCGGGCGAGCAGCCGCTCCGCTGCACGGCGGCCGATCTCGAGCGTGGGCTGGGCGACGGCCGTGATGCCCGGCTGCACGATCGACATCCATGGGATGTCGTCGAAGGCGACGAGGGAGATGTCGTCGGGGATGCGCATGCCGCGCCGCTGGATCTCCATGATCGCCTCCTCCGCCATCAGGTTGTTCGTGGCGAAGATGGCCGTGACGTCGGGCGCCTGCTCCAGCAGCCGGCGGGCGAGATGCTCGGGCTCCGTCGGGTGGGCGATGCCGTGGACGAGGAGGGCCGGATCGAACGGGAGTCCGGCGGCGTCCAGGGCAGCCCGATAGCCGGCCAGACGCTCCGGCCCGGTCGACCAGCTCATCTCGCCGAGGAGCAGGCCGATGCGTCGATGGCCCCACCCGACGAGGTGTTCGGTGCCGATCCGCGCCCCGTCCTCGTTCTCGAGGAGCACGGCGTCGCAGCGGCCAGGGACCATCTGGCGATCGAACTCGACGGTCGGCACGCCCGCATCGGCGAGGCGGCTGGCGATGGGCGAGACCGGCGCCATGATCACGCCGGCGACGCGGGAGCCCATGAACAGGGTGACCGCGGCCCGTTCCTCGTCGACGAGCCCATCGCTGTTGGCCAGGATGATGTGGAACCCCTCGGCGCGAAGGCGCTGCTCCACGGCGGTCGCGACGTCGGCGTAGAAGGGGTTCCGGAGGTCCGAGATGAGCACGCCGATCGCCTTGGTCGTCCGATGGCGAAGGCTCCGGGCGACGGTGTCCGGGACGTACCCGATCCGCTCGGCGGCTTCCTGGACGCGCACCCGGACGGCAGCCGCGACGTACCCGCCCCCCGACATCGCCCGCGACGCCGTGGACGGCGACACGCCCGCCTCCCGGGCGAGATCCCCGATCGTCGGGCGTCGACCGGCCGGATCCATGGTCACGAGACCGCCGGGCCGGCCAGGCCCTCGCGCTCCCGATACGCCGCCCACGTCCGCCGGAGCAACGCGTAGTCACCATCGTCGAACGGCTCACCGGACCGATCCAGGCCCGTCGCGTAGTAGAGCGCCGGGACGCCGAGCGAGGGCTTGGCCTCGGCGTAGGCCCGCCAGCGCGCCAGGTCGGGCGCGCACCAGTCGTCGGTGTCGATCAGATGCTCCGGGCAGGCCGCCCGCACCACGTCGGCCCGATAGCGCATCTGGGTCACCACGTCGACGCCGGGTCGCGGATCGTCGAGACGCATGGCGTCGTTCAACCGCAGCATGTCGACCGCCGGTGCGGTCAGCTGGTTCGGAACGTGACCGATGAGCAACGCCTCCGGCTTGACCTGCCGCGCCTCCTCGGCGACGAGGTCCAGCAGGCACCGCAGGAGCTCGACTCCCCACGCATCACCATGATGCCGGGTGGCCACACCGCTCGGCGTCCGCGCCGTGAAGTCGATCTTCAGGCCGTCCGCATCGAGGCCGTCGCCGCCGAGCATCCCCCGGACCGTCCGTCGGATCGACGCCGCCCCATCCGGGTGGGTCGGGTCGACGGCGAGCGGCACTCCGGCCGACGTCCGGACGCACCACGACGGTGGCAGGCCCTCGGGGTCCCAGGCCTTGTACCAGAGCAGCACATGCTGCCCGGCGGCCCGACGGGTCGCGATCCAGCCGGGCAGGTCCGGCCACTTCGCGAGGTCCGCCGCCGGAGTCCCGTACGCCTCCTGCCACTTGTCGTCGATGACCACCGTCCCCGGCACCACACCTCGGGTCGCCAGGTGCTCCAGGAAGGCGTCGTAGTGATCCTGGGTGGCATAGGTGGCGGCCGTCGAGAGGGTGCCGTCGGTCTGCATCGCGAGCGCGCACTGCGCTCCCCACCCGCAGAAGATCGGCTCCCGCCACCAATCCGGCCGGGGTCGGTCCGGTGCGGCGGGAAGCATCCCCGCGACGTCCAGCCAGGATCGATGTCGACTGACCGCATCCGTCGGGTCGTCGGCCGCGAACAGCACGACCCGTGGGGATCGCCATCGCCCGATCGCCGCGGTCTTGCCCTCGTAGCTCAACGACACGCCGAATCCGCGGTCCAACGCGTCGTAGGTCACGCCCGTGAACCCGGCCTCCCCTGGTCGGACACCAAGCGAAAGAGCAAGCCAGGGACCGGACGGAGGCGTCGTCGCGTCGGACGCCGCGGCGCGGCTGAGGGCGAAGCAGAACGGGCCGGGGGTGAAGAACCAGTCGCCGCGACCCGGCTCGGGCCCCGACACCACCCCGATCGACGCCGACTCACGGGCCGACCGGACGATGCGGCCGGGATCGGTCGGACCAGCGGACCAGACGGTCTCGAACCAGGCACCGCTCCGGACGGTCCCGCTGGCCCGCGGGCCGACGATCCGCCCCCAGAGGAGCCGGACATCCGTGATCGCGGCATCCCCGACGACGTCCACGTGTGCCGTCACGGCCGTCCGCGAGACCTCGATCACCAGGTGCTTTTCGACCCATCGACTGCCGGTCAGGGCCCAGGACAGGCGGGTCGTCGCGGGTCGGCGGGCGCCCATCTCAGGGACCGTCTCGACCTGCGGCCCGCTGAGCGAGAAGGTCTCGTCGAGCCCGTCCGTCGTATCGACCGATGCCAGCAACCGTAGCTCGGCCCAGCGATCGCCGGCGAGATCCTCGAGGATCGCGACGGCCTGGTCGGGCCTGACGCGCAGCCGCAGGCCGGGACCCTCGAAGATGATCTCGTCCGTCGCCGCGGGGCTCATCGCACGGTCACCAGCGCCTCGGCCTGCTGTCCGAACCGGGTCTCGCCGACGGTGACGTCGGCCGCCACGCGCGCCCGACGCACCGGGTCCGCAGTGGGCCGCACCACGAAGGTCACCCGGGCCTCGGCGGACGGCTCGAGATCCAGCGATCGATCCCGAGGCGTGACCAGCCAGCCCGTCGGCGCGACGAGGACGATCGACGCCCGCTCGACCCGACGGTACGGGTTGCGCACGACCACCGTGAGCTCGATGTCGGACCCCGCCGGGATCTCCGACCGGTATGGCTCGATGGTCGCGGCGAATCCGCCGGCGCCCAGGTCCACCACGTCGAGCGGAAGCAGCTCGCGGTGCAGCCGGGCGAGCTCGGTGCCGGTGAACAGGAGGTGATCCAGGTATCCCTCCGTGACCGGGCGGGGCAGCCAGTGCCCGCTGATCAGCAGGTCGGGGGCGAGGCGGCGATACAGCTCTGCGCTCTCGCGGAAGTCGTCGAATCGGAATCCATTCCGGTATTGGTAGTTGAGGAACTCGGGTCGCTCGTCCGCCACCCACCGGCCGTCCTGCTGGTCACCGGTCGCCAGGACACGGCGGCCATCGACCTCGAACTCGATCGCGGCCGCGAACAGGGTGTGGCCCGGCAGCTCGTGGACGGTGATCTCGTATTCGCGCCAGCTGACCGTCTGGCCGAATGACAGCGTCCGATCGACGGGGATGGGGTCGTACCAGAGGCACGGCAGGTCGAACCGCCACGGGTCCTCGAGCATGGGGACCATGTTGGCCGGCGCCCACACCTCGGCGCCCTCGACGGCGCGGAGGAGGTTGAAGCCGGCCACGTGGTCGTCGTGATAGTGGGTCGGGATCGCGACCTCGATCCGGTCGATGCCGTACTCGCGCTTGAGCGCCGGGATCGTCTGCAGCCACGGTCGACGCGAGGAACGATCGGTCCCGCCCGGCAGGCCGGTCGTGAAGTCATAGCCGAAGTCGATCAGCAGGGCGGCCCCACTGTCCGAGCGGAGAACGTACGAGTTGGACGTGCTCGTCCGATTGCGGAGCAGGTGCGGCGAGATCTCGAGGTAGGGCACGGCCCGAAGGTCGGCCGGTCGCCACTCCGGGCTGCGCAGGTCGATCAGCTCCTGGAGGCGCCCGTTCAACAGTTCCACCGCCGAGCGTGGCGCTTCGATGGGGTCGCCATGCGCAGGGAGCAATCGGTCGGGCCGATGGTCCAGCAGGTCCAGGCCCGAGAGGATCGTCGACCCGAGGCCCTCGATCCCGGTATACGTCCACTGGGTGGCGGCCAGCGACCACACCTTCCCGGGCGCCGTGATGAGGTCGCCCGTGAAGGCCAGGCGGGCATCGTCGACGTCGATGACGTAGCTCACCGAGCCGGCCGTATGGCCCGGCGTCGGCAGTGTCAGCACATCGAAGGGGCCGTAGCGCTGCGTCCGGTACTCCGCGACGACGCCGTCGATGGGGACGCTCTCGAGCAGGGAGAACCGATCCTCGCGAAGGTCGTAGACGTTGTCGAGCGGACGGGCCTGCCAATGGAGATCGATGTCGGCGATCAAGTCCGCTTCGGTCGGTGGCGCCCAGATGCGGATCCCGGCGTCACGGGCACGGGCCAGGCCCTGGACCACGTCGCGGTGGTGGTGGGTCAGCAGCAGGTCCGTGACATGCTCGACGCCGAACTCGCTCAGATGGTCGAGCACGTCGCCGCTGCCGAAGTCGATGAGCAGGCCGAGCCCATCGCGGGCGAGCAGGTAGACGTTGACGGTGTCCGCGAAACGGAAGACGCCCGGTCGTACCTGCACGAGCGCTGATTCTACCGACCGGTTCGCGCCCCGACCGGCTCTCGCGGAGCCGTTGTCAGTCGGCCCAGAAGGCGTCCCACTGACGAGGGTCGCCGGGCAGCTCGGTGACACGCCGGAGGCGGCCCCCCGCGAGCTCGAACACGAGCAGGGTCGAGAGGTCGAGCGACCGCGGCGGACGCTGCGCGATCGTCCGGAGGTGCCCTTCCACGATGGGCCCGCCGCCCGCCTCGAGGGAGATGAGCTGCTGGCGGAACGTGCCACCACTGCGCCGGCGGAGCTCCTCGTGGTAATCGACGATGGCGTTGGTCCCGTGGTGCTCACCGGCCATCGGCCCCTGGCCGGGCACGATCCACGTCACGTCATCGTCCCAGCGATCGAAGCTCGCCCGGCGGTCGCCGCGGCGGAAGTCCTGGATGAATGAGCGAACCAGCGAGACCCAGGGATCCTTGACCGGGATCCGGAACGCGTGGGCATCGAACTCGATCGGCCAGCCGCGATCGTGGTCGCCGTCATCGACGCGCGGCGCCTTGACGCCCTCTCGCAGCGCGCTCGGGTCCATGTCCGTCTCCAGTCTCGGTGGGGAACCCGCATCTTCCCCCGGCCGCACCCTCTTCGCCGTTGCGGCTCTCCCCCGGTGCTTGCAGGTCGCTTGCAGCGCGTCATCGTCGAACGAGCCAGCCCTCATCCGCGTCCAGGGTGATGCGCGGGCCGACGACCCTCCCGGTCGGGCGATCGGGATCGGTGGAGAGCACGAGGCGGCCGTCCGCAAGGTCGGGTCCCAGCTCGATGTCGACCGCGGCCTCCCCGAAGTTGAGCAGCACGACCCAGCCCTCGGACCCGGCATCGCGGCGATAGGCGAAGACGTCCTCGGGGAGGCCACCGATGGTGGCGTACCGGCCGCCGCGGAGGGCCGGGCTGGATCGTCGCAGCCGCAGCAGCTCGCGATGGAATGCCAGCGACGACCTCGGGTCCTGGCGCTGCGCCGCGACGTTGACGATGGAGTGGTCCGCGCTCAGCGGCAACCACGGGTCACCCGTCGTGAAGCCGGCGGCCGGCGCCGCCTCCCAGACCATCGGCGCGCGGGCCGGGTCCCGGCCGGCCACGTCCACGACCCGATCGGCCGGGACCACCGAATCGGCCAGCCCGATCTCCTCCCCGTAGTAGAGGAACGGCGTCCCACGGAGGGTGAGGAGCATCAGCGCCCCGACGCGAGCCCGTCGGCGGCCCCGCTGGAGGTCGCCGTCCGGGGCGTAGCGGCTGACCGCTCGCGGATTGTCATGATTCGAGAGCGTGTAGTCCGGCCAGGCCCCGGGCGGGAGCAGCCGCTCGAAGGTCTCGACCTCGGCGCGGAACGCCGCCGCCGACCATGGGGCGCGCAGGAACGAGAAGTTGAAGGCGAGGTGCAGCTCGTCGTCGTCCCCGTAGTAGCGGACGAGTCGCGCCGGGTCGAGGATGAAGACCTCCCCGATGGCCATGCGCCCGTCGTATGCATCCAGCGTCGTTCGGAAGCCGCGCAGGATGGCGTGGACCTCGGGCCAGTCCTGATCGCGTGGCGCCGTCTCGTCGGTCCACGTCCGAAGCAGCTCGTCGGGGGCGAGGCCGTAGTCCGGGTTGTCACCGAGCGCCGGGTCACGTGCCATCCGATGCGCCACGTCGATCCGGAAGCCATCCACGCCACGGTCGAGCCAGAAGCGCAGGATGCCGTCGAAGGCATCGCGGACCTCGGGCGACCACCAGTTCAGGTCGGGTTGCTCGGGCAGGAACGAGTGGTGGTAGTACTGCCCAGTCGTCGGCTCGAGCGTCCAGGCCGACGTCTGCCGGCGGGTGAACGCCGAGGTCCAGTTGTTCGGCGGCGAGCCGTCGGGCTTCGGGTCGGCCCACACGTACCAATCGCGCTTCGGGTTCGTCCGATCCGCGCGCGATTCCTGGAACCAGGGGTGCTGGTCGGAGGTGTGATTCGGCACGAGGTCGACCACGATCCGCAGGCCGCGCGCGTGGGCCTCACGCACGAGGTCATCGAAGTCAGCGAGCGTCCCGAACACCGGGTCGACGTCGCAGTAATCGGACACGTCGTAGCCGAAGTCGGCCATGGGCGACCGATAGAAGGGCGACAGCCAGATGCCGTCGACGCCGAGGGACTCGGGGCCGCCGGCCAGGTGATCGAGCCGGTCGATGATGCCCCGCAGGTCGCCCACTCCGTCGCCATCGTGATCCTGGAAGCTGCGCGGGTAGATCTGGTAGAGGACGCCTTCTCGCCACCAGTCATGGTCGGGCGTCGGGCGTCGGGCGTCGGGGCCCACGCCGTCGGTCACGACGGAGCGGCCTCGAGCCGCGCCCGGAGCAGGGCGGTCCCGGCCGCGTCGGCGATGGCGCAGGACCAGCCCGCCGCGTCGGGATCCGGCCAGGTGCGTGCCTCGACCGTCGCGCCGTTCTCGGCGGCGCGAGCGTATTCGAGCCGGGCGAAGCGCGGGATGGCCCGGACCTGCGCGAGGCCCCCAGCGGCGATGACCTGCTCGTCGAGCCAGTCCGCATAGACCGCATTGTTGGCGTGGTCCATCGGGTCGAGCTCCTGTGGCCGGACCGCGAAGCGCGCCACGGCCGCGTCGTCGGGCGGATGGGTCAACGGGACGCGGGCGAGGCTGGCCGATCCGGCGGGCGTCCCGAAGGCTGCATCGAAGTCGGGTGGGATCCGGGTCGGTGCCCCACGAGCGTCGAGCAGTACCCAATCGATGTGCACCCAGGCGACGAGCGCACCCCCCGCATCACGAAACTCCGTCCTGCGACGCGCCCACACGCGTCGCCAGCCGACGACCTGGGTCGTGCCCATCAGGGCGTCTCCGACCTGGATCGGCCCGAGGACCGCGACCTCCGCCGCCCGGACCAGCCAGGTCAGGCCGCGCTCGGCGTACCACGCGCGGTCGAAGCCCCGCTGGTCCGAGTGGAACCAGGCCAGATCCTGGGCGTAGCGCAGCAGCACGGACGTCCGCAGCCGGCCGTCCGGACCGGCTTCGTCGAAGCGCACCCGGAACGGTGCCGAGCACCGGTTCGGCTCGCCGCCGCGATCGTCGATCATGCCGGCCGTGACGTGGGCGGCGCGGCCGCCAGCGTATCCAGCGTCTCCAGGGTGACGAGACCGGTCGCGCCCGTCGGGGCGGTCTGGCGATCGAGGCGGACACGGCAGGACCGGTCGGCATCGAAGATCACGAGCGCCACGAAGAGTCGCTCTTCCTCGTCGAGGGCGTGCGTCCGGGCGTCGTCGAGCTGGTGCAGCACGTCGGCGTTGATGCCGCGGGCTCCCCACTTGCAGTCGTACGCCTCGGCGGCACCGTCGGCCTCGACCGTGACGTCGTAGGGGTGGATCTCGGCCCGCACGCCATCGAAGAGGATGCGTCGCTCTCGCCGGACGGGAGCCGTGCCGGCGCGGCGCTCGAGCAGGGCGGCCGTCACGGCCTCGACCAGCGCGCCACGGAGCTGGCTGCGGACCTGCTCACCACGGTCCGCGATCTCGAGCGCAGCCGCGAGGATCGCCTCGGAGCGGGCGCGCTCGTCGGCCGCGGCCTCGTCCCCGAACAGCGTCGGGAACATCGTCATCCAGGCGGTCGGATCGGTCGACTCGCCGTTCATCACGGCCCTGGCGAGGATCCGCTGGGGCGTCGTCGCGTCGGCGAGGAGCCCTGCCGTCCGGGCCACGATCGGCTCCGCCTGGATGCCGGCGTAGACGACCGCGCGACCGTCGCGGGCGGCGTCCTGAAATCTCACGGCTGCTCCCCGATGGCGACGAGCACGACCTGCGGGAAGGTGGACAGCCAGTCGATCGCGCGGTGGGGATCCTCGATCGCGCCGATCTCCTCGATCGCGCGGTCCACCGCCGCCTCCACGGGCGGGCTGATCGGCGCCCCGGCCCGCAGCTCGCCGGCGGCCTCGAGCCGCTCGCGCCAGGCGGCGCCGAGGTCGTTGACGTAGGTCCACTCGTCCTCGACCTCCTCGCCGAGGCCGAGCAGGTCGTCGTAGGCCGCCAGGGCGCGGGCGAGCACGGTCTCGAGGGTGGCGGGGTCGGGCATGGGCGAAGCCTACGACCCGGATCGGGATGCTGCCGTGGACCCTCGGCTGACGGTCGCCCGTCAGTGGATGGCGCTAGCGGTCGTGCGCGACGACCGGCCGATGGCGACGCGCGAAGCCGCGACCGAGCAGGCGCTCGGCAGCCGTGGGGCGCTCGGCGCGACGGAGGAGCGTCTCGAGCTCGCGCCGCGCGCGGTCGTCCCAGGCTCGCGAATAGGACCGGGTCGCGGACGTTCGCACCCGCGCCGCCTCGGCACGTTCGCCCTCGAGCTCGAGCTGGGCGACGCGATCCAGGATCGCGCGGTACAGCGCAGGGAGCTCTTCGGCTGGGGAATTTGGCTCCATCGTCCACGCACCATGGCGGACCATCGCCACGAGCGGAATAGCCCACCCGTCCCCCTCCGAGTGGCCGAACGGGTCAGCCGTCAGTCACCACGATGCGCGCCACTGCGGATCGTGAACGGGCCGAGCGTCCCCGTCGAGTCACTCCACGTCACGACGACACGCTCCACGATGGCCGCCGGCGGGCCGGCCTGCAGCGCCGACAAGAACCGCTCAAGCGCGTCGCGCGGACCCTCGGCCAGGGCATGGACCGTGCCGTCCGCCTCGTTGGCGACCCAGCCGGCCAGATCGAGGTCGCGACCGGCTCGCAGGGCGTGGAACCGGAACCCCACGCCCTGGACGCGGCCGACGACGGTCGCCTCGAGACGGGCCGTGGACTCGGGGGCGGGCGTCGGGTCACTGGCCACGACGGGCTCGCTCCGATTCAGGCCGGGACCGCGCGGCGGCGTGGCCAGGTCAGGGCGAGGTCGTCGAGGAGCAGCTCCGGGGCCACGTTCGTCGCGAGCAGCACGCCGGCGCGGCCCAGGCGATCGAGGAAGGCGCCGATCGCGGCGGGATCCAGCACGGCCGCGGCCGTAACGGTCTCATCGAGCATGCCGAGCTCACGGACCGACCCCGGCAGGCCACGACCGGCGAGGGCGAGGTCGCGGGCGACGTCGGTCCAGAGGGCGATGAGGGCCTCGGCTGCGCGACGCCGTTCGGCAGCGGGCGTCCGTCCCGTGCCGACGCCAGCATCCGTCTCCTCGTCGGAGTTCGCGTCGGAGGCGGTCGCCGGCTCCTCAGCGGTCCCCATGGCTGGCGGGTCTGCGGTCGGTGCCGCCGGCGCGCGACCTGTGGCAGTCCTGGCGGTCCCCCGCCCTCGGAGCGGGGCCGTCGCCGGTCCCGTGCCCGGGTCGTCCGCCGGCCGGTCGGCGACCGCCGCGAGGCGACTCGCCCGCCCCGCGGCCGCACGGACCGTGGCGAGACGGACACCGGGTCGCGCGTCGAGGAGGTCGAGCAGGACCCGCCCGAGCTCGTCGCGAACCTGGAGCGCCTCGGGGTCGCGGGCCCACGCGATGGCGATGCCCGGCCGGCCATCCGAGATGCGGGCGAGCCGGCCAGCGAGCGGTGGTTCGGCAACGCCCGTCTCGGACAGGATCGCCTCGATCTCGCGGATCGGCACCGGCCCGAGCCGAAGCCGGGCACAGCGGGAGCGGATGGTGGGCAACAGCGGCTCCTCGGCGTCCGCGCACAGGATCAGGGTCACGCCGGCCGGCGGCTCCTCGAGCGTCTTGAGCAGCGCAGCCTGGGCGTCCTCGTTCATCCGCGACGCCGATTCGATGATGGCGATCCGGTGGCCGCCCTCCACGGGCAGCAGCGCCAGCTCGGACAGCAGGTCACGCACCCCACGAAGCTTGCCGCCCGGCCCGCCGATGACGACCTGCCGCCCAGGGCCCTCCGGCCCGATGCGATGGACGTCCGGGTGGTGACCGGCGGCGACGAGGCGGCAGGCACGGCAGGCACCGCACGGCCGAGCCGCGATGTCGTCCGCCGTGCACAGCAGGCCCGCGGCCAGGTCGCGGGCGAGGGTCGTCTTGCCGATGCCCGCTGGTCCGACGAGCAGGACCGCGTGCGGCGCGCGTCCCCGGATCATCCCCCCGATCGCGGCCAGGGCGGCCGGGTGGCCTCGGGTCCGGGCGCCGTCCACGTCGGCTCGGGCTCAGGCGGGCTCGGCCGTCGTCGCCTTGCGCGTCGCCCGCTTCTTCGGCGCGGCAGGCTCGGCAGCGCCATCGGCGGTCGACGCCGCTTCATCGGCCGCGCTCGCGGTCGACGGCTTGCGGGTCGCGCGCTTCTTCGGCGCGGCCGGTGCATCGGTCGAACCGTCGGCCGCTGCTTCCACGGGCGCTGCGCTGGCCGAGGCGGCCGGCTTGCGGGTCGTGGCGCGCTTCTTCGGCGCGGCCGGTGCTTCCGCGACGGACGTGGCGTCCGTCGTGTCGGTGGTCGGCGCGGTCGATGCGGCCGGGGCCGCCTTGCGAGCCGTCCGTCGCTTCGGCGCGGCCGTCTCCGGCTGCTCCTGGGCTGCGGTCGGTGCGGCCTCCTCCGTCGGGGCCTCCGTCACGTCGCGCGATCCGGTCGGCGCCGGCGCCTGCTGGGCGACCTGGGCCCGAAGCATGGCCTCGAGCTCGGGCGGGACCTCGCTCCACGGCTCGGCCGAGGAGGCCGGACGCGGCGCGGCGGGCTGCGGTCGTTCGTCGCGGCCCCGGCTATAGGAGCGGTCCTCCCGAGGTGGCTCCTGGCGCGTTCGGGCGCTGACGTCCGGATACCGGTTGATGCCGCCACCGCCGCGTCCGCCGCCGTAGCGCTCGCGCTCCATCGCCGACTGATAGGCGGCACGTCCGCCACGGGCTCCGCCGCGGTTGCCACCACCGCCGCCACCACGGGCGCCGCCGCGATTGCCGCCGGTCGCGCCACGCTGGCGCTCGGCGATCAGGTACTCGGGGATCTCGGGCTCGTCGAAGTCCTCGTCGTCGGCCGCGATCGGCCCGAGGCTCGCGCTCGAGGGCGCCGTGGGCGTCCCGAGCTGGGAGTCCCAGACCGAACCGAACGGCGTCGTGCGCGGACCACGCGGGGCCTCGATGGGCGGCGCGGCCACCTGGAGCTCCTCGAGCTCCTCGTCCTCGGCCTGCTCCGCTTCGATGTCGGCGGCGGTCTCCGGGCCGAGCTCGGCCACGCCGGCCACCTCGGCCGGAGCGCCGTCACGGCCACGGCCGCGGCCACGGCCGCGTCCACCGCGTCGGCGCCGGCGTCGACCGCCCTCGCCATCGCCGTCGCCGTCGGTCTCACCGTCGCGCTCGGCGCCGTCGTCACGCACCGGCCGCTCGGCCAGCGGCGCACCTGGATCGGCATCGAGTGAGTCGAGGGTGAAGACCTCGGCCGCAGCGAGATCCGCCTCGGTCAGGCCCGCGCTGCCGACGCGCGCCAGGCGCTCGCCGGGCAGGGCGACCACGCCGGGATCGCTCCCGTTGCTGGGGGCCTGGGCGCTGCGGCCACGACCGCGACCGCCGCGCGCGGCACCACCCATGGCGATCGGCTCGACCTCGCGGCGGCCGGTCCGGCCACGACCGCGACCGCGGCCCGCGCCGGTGCCCTCGGTCTGCTTGTCGGGGACCTCGGTCATCGACAGGTCGGCGTCGTCGTCCGCCACGCGGCGGCCGGAGCGCGACCCCTTCTCGACCCGGGCCAGCTGGGTGATATCGGTGAACAGGTCGGCGACCTCGATGAGGTCCGACGACGTGTTGCCGCGGAAGCTGATGACCTCGCAGCGGACGCCCATCTCCTGGACCGCGCGGATGGCCGGCGCGAAGTCGCCGTCGCCGGACACGACGATCGCGATATCGAGGTTCCGGGCCGTCTTCATCATGTCGACGACGAGCTCGATGTCGAGGTTGGCCTTGACCTTGCCGTCGCCGTACTTGCGGATGTCCTTGCTGACGACCTTGTAGCCGTGACGGCGCAGGAAGTCGTGGAAGTTGCGCTGGTTCTCGTTGTCCGGGTCGAGCCCGGTGTACGCGTAGGCGCGAACCAGATCGCGCCCGGCCGAGGCCGACTTGAGGAGCGTGACGTAATCGATGTCCACGCCCGCGGCCTTGGCCGCATAGAAGATGTTCGCCACGTCCACGAAGACGGCGACGTTCTTGCTCACGATGACTCCTAGAGGATCGGGGTGACGCCCGGCCGGCGCGTGCTCGCTGCTCGGCTCTCGGCGATGAGGTTCATGTGCGGCGCGCGATCCCTGCCGCGGCCACTGGTCGTTGGAGGCGTGGGCCGGAGGGCACGAAGCCCTGTGCGGTCCAGCGTTCGGATGCCGCGGGATCGTCGGGACCGATGGCCTCGACGAGCGTGCAGCCCTTGTTGCTCGCGGAGCGGACGACCTCTTCGAGGAGGGCGTCGGTGATCCGAGCCGCATCGTGCTCCGGGTCGGGGTCGACGACCAGGAGATCGATGGTGCCGACGTAGCCGCTGGCCCGGACGGACGGTCGGAGTGCCAGGACGGCGCCCCCGACGACGACCCGCCGCGCCTCGGCGACGAAGATGCTCGCCTGCGGAAGGTACACGAGCTGGCGCAGGAGATCCGCGGCATGGCGCGTGCTGGCGCCAGGGTCCATCACAAGCGCCGAGTCGCTCAGGGCGACGAGGCGATCGATGTCGGTGACTCGGGCGGCTCGGACCAGGTATTCCACGCCGAAGGTTCGTACCTCGCAGGGCGGCGACCGTCTCCCCTCGACCGGGGTTCCCGACCCTGGGCCGGACCGGGGCCCGCGCCCCGATCCATGGGTGGGCGCGAGGCGCTCACCGACGCGTAGGACACGCGTGGACGAGGGGCGGCCGACCGGTATTGCATTCGGGTCGCCGATGCCTAATATACGGCATCGTCTCGGCGGTCACCTGCGCGCCGCCCGAGCACGGACCTGCGTCGCCGTCCGTCACGCACCGAGCGCTCGCTTCCGCCGACGTCCTGGGAGGGCCCCGTCGACCGGTTCGCGAGCCGAACGGGCAACAGGCGGCGACTATGCATCCGCGCCGGGACGGGGTCAGGCGACTCCGACCGAGGGTCGCTCCGGGACATGCCGGACGATCGGACTTCAGGAGGAGAATGCATGAAGCTCACCAAGATCGGGGCGCTCGCCGCCGCCGCACTGTTCGCCTTCACGGCGTGCAGTGCCACGCCCGGCGCCGGCAGCAAGGGAACGGTCGAGATCTGGTCGTCCCTCCCACGGCAGGGCTCGAACAAGGCCCAGACCGACACGATCATCAACGCCATCAATCTCGCCATCGAAGAGAAGGGCGGCGTGGTCGGCGGCTACACGGTCAAGTATCAGGACAAGGACGACTCGACCGCGGCCACCGGGCAGTGGGACGAGGCGACCGAGATCAAGAACGCCAATGACGCCGTCGCGAATGACGCCGTCGTGGCCTACATCGGCACCTTCAACTCCGGCGCCGCCAAGCTGTCCATCCCGATCCTGTGCACCAAGGGCA
>DASPHN010000087.1:0-10370 GCA_035629655.1 Saccharimonadales bacterium (SeqCode)
GTCATCAGCTCCTGGGAGGTCATCTGGAACCCACCGTCGCCGGTGATCGCCCAGGTCTCGCGGTCGGGCCGGCCGAGGGCCGCGCCCATCGCTGCGGGAACGCTGAAGCCCATCGTGCCCAGGCCGCCGGACGACACGTGCGAGTTGGGGTTGCGGAAGCCGGTGTAGCGGGCGAGCCACATCTGGTTCTGGCCGACATCCGCGACGTAGGTCGCTTGGTGATCGGTCAGCTCGCCGATCCGTTCGACCACGTAGTCCGCGGACAGCACGCCATCGCGCCACGCGCCCGAGCCGTGCCACGACGACGCCTCGGAGTCGCGCCGCCAGTCGGCCAGCTGGTCGAGGTACTCGGCACGGGCCTCGATCGGGACCGCATCGACCATCGGCGTCAGGGCCCGCAGGACGCGACCCGCGTCACCGACGATGGGCACCTCCACGGCGACGTTCTTGCCGATCTCGGCCGGATCGATGTCGACGTGGACGATGCGCGCGTACGGGGCGTAGGTCCGGACGTTGCCGGTCACCCGGTCGTCGAAGCGCATGCCGAGGGCGATGAGCAGGTCGGCGCTCTGGATGGCCCGGTTGACGTGCTTCCAGCCGTGCATGCCCATGTAGCCGTAGGCCAACGGATGGGTCTCGTCCATCGCCCCGATGCCGAGCAGCGTCCAAGCGACCGGGATGCTGGTCTTCTCGGCGAACGCCTTGAGGTCGTCCCAGGCCTCGGCATGGAGGACGCCATGGCCGGCCAGGATGACCGGTCGCTTGGCAGCGGCGATCTCCTGGGCGGCGAGCTTCAGCTGTCGGCCGTGCCCGTCGAGGTTCGGGCGGAAGCCGGGCAACCCCGCCACGACCTCGTCCTCGGTCGGATGCTCGGCGCGGGTCTCCTGCTGGAGCGCGTCCTTCGTGATGTCGATGTGGACCGGGCCGGGCCGACCGGACCGGGCGATGTGGAACGCTTCGGCGATGACCCGGGGCAGGTCGTCCGCATCCCGGACCAGGTAGTTGTGCTTCGTCATCGGCAGGGTGATGCCGTTGATGTCGATCTCCTGGAAGGCGTCCTTGCCGATCAGGGCACCCGGCACGTTGCCGGTGATCGCGACCATCGGCACCGAGTCGAGGAGGGCAGTCCCGATCCCGGTGACGAGGTTGGTCGCCCCCGGCCCGGAAGTGCCCATGCACACGCCGACGCGGCCGGTCACCCGGGCGTACCCGTCCGCCGCGTGGGCGCCGCCCTGCTCATGGCGAACGAGGACGTGGCGCAGCTCGGGGTAGTCACCCAGGACGTCGTAGAGCGGCAGGATCACGCCGCCCGGGTAGCTGAAGAAGACGTCCACGCCCTGGCGGAGGAGCGCCTCACACAGCACGTCCGCCCCGATGCGCGTGCGCTTGAGGTCGCGGGCCTCGTGGAGCATGCCCTTCTGGGCGCGCTCGACCGCAGCGGCGCCGGCCGTGCCGTCGCCCGGCACGTGGCTGCGTCGGCTGCGTGCCTCCGGACTCGGTGGTCTCGGCGGCGCCGGTGTCTGGTCGGTCTTCGTCGTCATCTGGTGGGCCCTCTGTCTGACGGACAAACAAAAGACCCTCGCCACCCGGCGAGGGTCCCTTCGGTCTTCGGTGGTGCGTCGCCTTAGCGACCGTTCCTCCGCGTTCCTCGGTCCTCTCGCCGGGAGCCGGTAATAAGCTCAAGGAGCCCATCAAGGCTGAGAAGCGAGCGAAGGAGCGCAAGGAGCGATACGTCGGCGAGCCCGTTCGGCTCGATCGGCATGTGGACGCGGCGACCGTCAGCCGTCACGACGACGGCGACCGGACGGCGGTCCTGGCGATCGAACTGGCCCAATGTGGCCTCCGTAACGCGATGTCCGCCCGGCGGGGCCGTGCGGTTCGCGCAGTCTAGCAGGTGGGCCGAGGCCGTCAACGTCACGCCGGGACCGCTCGCATGCGCTTCACCAGCCAGTCGCCGCCATCGGAGATCAGGGCGTCGAGGTCGACGGCCGTGGTGGCCGGCGCTTCGGAGGGGCGGCCCAGCAGGTAGCCCTGTCCGGCGCGGATGCCCAGCGAGCGCACGAAGGCCAGCTGCTCGGGGGTCTCGACGCCCTCCGCGATGACGAGCGCGCCCCACCGGTCGGCGAGGTCCTTGAGGGTGCGGACGACCTCCTGGGACGTCGCCCGGACGGCGCCGCCCTGCACGAGCGACAGGTCGATCTTCACGATGTCGAAGCGCAGCTGGGACAGCAGTCGGAGCCCGGCGTTGCCGGCCCCGACGTCATCGGCGGCGATGCGCATGCCGGCCGCTCGGCACGACTCGACGGCGCGGATCAGGCGGTCCATGTCCTCGACGGCCTCGCGCTCGGTCAGCTCCAGGACCACGCGCGTCGGGGCCACGCCGTGGCGGTCCAGCAACGTGACCAGGCTGTGGACGCTGAAGTCGTCGGTCTCGAGCGTCCGCGGCGAGACGTTGAGCGTCAGGCTGCCCGAGAGGCCGAGCCTGGCGAACGCGGAGATCGAGGTCGCCAGGCAGGCAAGGTCCAGCTCCACGGTCCGACCGACCAGCTCGGCCGCGGCGAACAGCTCGCTCGGGTCGGCGAAGCCCGATCCCGGCAGCGGCCGGACGAGGCCCTCGTAGCCGCGCGGGTGGCCGTTGCCCAGGTCGAAGATCGGCTGGAAGACGGCCTTGAGCGCCCCGACCGTCGCGACGCGTGCGACCTCCGCCGCGAGCTCGTCGAGCGGGCGCTCCATCGCCGACGACGAGTGCTTGGCGGGGTCGTAGGCGGTGACCTGCGTCCGGCCGTGGCGCTTGCCGAAGATGAGGGCCGCGTCCGCTTCTCGGTAGAGGCTCGCGCGGTCACCCGCGGTGCCGGGCACGCCGGCCACGCCGGCGGTGAACGACCACGGGCCGCCCGGCACGCCCACCGAGCCACGGGTCCGCCCGGCGGTCCCTTCGAGGGCGGTCGCGAGCACGCGCCGGATCGAAAGGTAGGCGGCCTCTGGGTCGGATCCGGGCATGAGGACCGCGAACTCGTCGCCGCCGGTGCGGTAGACCTTGTCCATGCGGCTCACGCCGGCCGCCAGGGTAGCGGCGGCGTGGACGAGCACCCGGTCGCCACCGACGTGGCCCTCGGTCTCGTTGACGAGCCGGAAGTCGTCGAGGTCCACGATGGCGATCGCCAGACGGGTGCGGCTGCGCTGCGCGCCGACCCACTGGCGCTCGAGTTCCTCCTGGAAGGCGCGGTGGTTGCCCAGACCGGTGAGCGAATCCCGCAGGGACTCGGCGCGCGCGCGCGCGTAGGCGTCCTCGAGGATGACCCGGGCGCGGTCGAGGCGCTCCGCGGGCTCCAGCACGCGACGGGCCAGCCAGACCGTGAGGACGCCCAGCAGCACGGCGATCGCGGCGATGGCCGCGGTCGGCAGGATCACCGTATCGCCGCGCTTGGACGCGAAGCCGTAGATGACCGGCGTCGCGATCGCGATCGGGATCACGAACATCGTCACGAGGGCGAGGAACAGGCGCAGCCGGACGATCCGCAGGTCGGTCGACCCGTCGAAGATCGCTTCGGCTGGATCGAGGTCCGCGGCCCCCATGGCGTCGTCGTCGATGATGGTCCCCTTCGGGGTGGTCTGGTCCGGATGCGGTTATACGGTCACGGTGGCACCTTGCGAACGGGCACCGTCGTACCGGTGTGCATAGGACGAAGGGGCACCGGACCACCCCGGCGGCGATCCCAGAGCCGGCGCAGGAGGGCCCTCCGGCGGGTCATCCTGCGCGCTCTGCTACGCTCTGACGGCCGCAAGTGACGCACCCTGAGAGCCGCTGCCCCATGACCGAACCGCGCACCATCGTCGACAAGATCTGGACCGATCACGTGGTCAGCCAGGACCCCGGCGCCCCGGCCGTCCTGGCCATCGACCTGCACCTCGTCCACGAGGTGACCAGTCCGCAGGCCTTCACCGGGCTCCGCGAGCGCGGCCTGCGCGTGCGGCGGCCGTCGCAGACCGTGGCCACGGCCGATCATTCGATCCCGACGACGCCGCGCAGCCTGCCCATGCTCGACCTGCAGGCCGCGGCCCAGATCGACCAGCTCACGCGCAACTGCGACGAGTTCGGCATCCCGCTCCACGGCATCGGTTCGCCGGACCAGGGCATCGTCCACGTCATCGGGCCACAGCTCGGACTGACCCAGCCAGGCATGACCATCGTGTGCGGCGACTCCCACACCTCCACCCACGGCGCCTTCGGGGCCCTCGCGTTCGGGATCGGGACGAGCGAGGTCGAGATGGTCCTCGCCACACAGACCGTGCTGCAGCGCGATCCGAAGACCTACGAGGTTCGGGTGGACGGCCACCTCGCCCCCGGCGTGAGCAGCAAGGACATCATCCTCGCGCTGATCGCCCGGATCGGGGTCGGCGGCGGCACCGGCCACGTCTTCGAGTACCGGGGCGAGGCCATCCGCGGCCTGACGATGGAACAGCGGATGACGATCTGCAACATGAGCATCGAGGGCGGCGCGCGGGCCGGCCTCATCGCCCCGGACGACACGACGTTCGAGTACATCCACGGCCGCCCGCACGCGCCCCAGGGCGCCGACTGGGACGCCGCAGTCGAGCGCTGGCGGACGCTCCCGAGCGACGACGGGGCGACCTTCGACCGGTCGATCACCATCGACGCCGACACGCTCGAGCCGATGGTCACGTACGGCACGAACCCGGGCATGGGCATCCCGATCACGTCGCGCGTCCCCTCCCCGGCCGACGAGGCCGATCCGGCCGCTCGCCGGGCCCTCGAGCACGCGCTCGAGTACATGGATCTCCAGCCGGGGCAGGCGATCATCGGCCAGAAGGTCGATGTCGTGTTCGTCGGCTCGTGCACGAACGGGCGCATCAGCGACCTGCGTCTGGCGGCCGCGGCCCTCGACGGCCGGCATGTCGCCGATGGCGTCCGGCTGATGGTCACGCCCGGATCGGACGAGGTGAAGCGCCAGGCCGAGCGCGAGGGCCTGGCCGACATCTTCAAGGCCGCCGGGGCCGACTGGCGGGAATCGGGCTGCTCGATGTGCATCGCCATGAACGGCGACCAGCTGCAGCCCGGCCAGTACGCGGTGAGCACCTCGAATCGCAACTTCGAGGGTCGCCAGGGCAAGGGTGGCCGGACCTTCCTCGCCTCGCCGTTGACCGCAGCCGCGTCGGCGCTCAGCGGTGTCGTCACCGATCCGCGCACGCTCCCCGGGATCGACGCCCTCGCATCGGTCGGGGGCCACTGAGGCCATGGGCGAGCCGTTCCGCATGTTCCGGAGCAAGGTCGTCCCCATCGACGCGGAGAACGTCGACACCGACCAGATCGTGCCGGCGCGCTACCTCAAGGTGACGGACAAGGCGGGCCTCGCCGATGCCCTGTTCCGCGACTGGCGGTTCGAGGAGGACGGGTCGCGCAAGGATCCGCCGTTCGTGCTCGACCAGCCCGGGATGGCCGGCCGCGCGATCCTGCTCGTCGGCGACAACTTCGGAGCCGGCTCGTCACGCGAGCACGCTCCGTGGGCCCTCGCCGCCTGGGGTGTCCGGGCGATCTTCTCGACGAGCTTCGCGGACATCTTCCGGACGAACAGCCTCAAGAACGGCGTGCTGCCGATCGTCCTTCCGCCGGCGGTCCATCAGCGGCTCCAGGAGCTCGTCGCCGCGGATCCGGACGCGGAGCTGACGGTCGACCTCGCCGAGGAGGGCGTCCTCCTGCCCGACGGCTCGACCGTCGACTTCGAGATCGATCCGTTCGCGAAAGCCATGCTCCTGGCCGGGACGGACGAGCTCGGCTATGTCCTGGCCAAGGACGCCGAGATCAGCGCCTGGGAGGCCGACCACCCACCGCGGATCGACACGGTGCACGCCACCGCCTAGCGCCGGGGGACGGACCGGTCAGGCCTGGCGTGGCGAGGTCCAGCGGACCTTCACGGCCCCCACGACACCACGCCGGATGCACACGGGACAGCCCATGAACGGGACCGGCGCGTGTTCGCGATGCGCCGCGACGACGGCTCGGGAGATGCGGAACGGCTTGGCGGCGGGGTGATCGACAGGACGGGTCATCGGACTGGACTCCTCAGGAAGCGTGGCGGGGGTGGTGTTCACGATGCCCGCCCCGCGCTGACCGGCCCATGGCCCCTTGCCGCGAAGCGCGCGCGACGGATGTCCATGCGGGGCCCCGTCGCCTGACCTGTGCGACGATCGGGCGGTGAACACCCTCGACCTCGTGGCGATCGGCCTCGTCGTGGTCGCCATCGTCCTCGGGTTCCGATCCGGCGCCTTCCCGCAGCTCGGCGGCCTGCTGGGCGCCATCGGCGGCGGCGCGATCGTCGTGCTGGCCCTGCCGGCGATGACCGATCCGCTCGGGGAGCTCGACCCGGTCGTCCGGCCGTTCGTCGTCCTGGCGGCGCTCATCGCCGCCGTCGCCCTCGGCGAGGCGGTCGGGTCGCACATCGGGCGGTCCATCGCCCGGTCGCTGGGGACCGGCGTCCTCGGGGCAGCGGATCGCGTCTTCGGGGCGTTCGTCGGGGCCGCCCAGGCCCTCCTCATCATCTGGCTCGTCGGCGGGCTGGCGGCGATCGGCCCGGTGCCGCGGATCAGCGAGGCGGCACAGACCTCGACGGCCATCCGCTCGCTCAACGCGTTGCTGCCACCGGCCACGGAGATCGCGGCGGAGCTCGGCGACGTGATCGGCACGTCCGGGCTGCCCGAGGTCTTCCTCGGCTTCGAGCCGCTCCCGCGCCCGCCCATCACCCGGCCGTCGGACGCCGAGGCGAGGCGGGTGGGTGCGCTCGCTGAGGGCGCGACCGTCCGGGTGGAGGCGCTGACCTGCGGCCTCGAGTCGACGGGGAGCGGCGCG
Source organism: Saccharimonadales bacterium (SeqCode) (assembly GCA_035629655.1). GTDB lineage: Bacteria > Chloroflexota > Limnocylindria > Limnocylindrales > CSP1-4 > SPCO01. The sequence continues at coordinate 6,866 of DASPHN010000087.1, forward strand.
ATCATCGCCGACGGCTACGTCGTCACCAACGCGCACGTGGTCGCCGGGTCGCAGGGGGCGACGCAGGTCGTCATGGCCGACGGCGATCGGGCCGACGCCACGGTCGTCCTGTTCGACCCATCGCTCGATGTCGCGGTGCTGCACGCCCGCTCGCTCGATGGCGACGTCCTCCGCTTCGCCGCGAGCGATCCATCACGCGGCGCCACCGGGGCGTCGCTCGGCTATCCGGGCGGCGGCGGCCTGACGATCGTGCCGGTCGCGGTGACCGGGCGCTATCCGGCCCGTGGCCGCGACATCTACGGCGAGGACACCATCACCCGCGACATCCTCGAGCTTCGGGCAGAGATCGATCGTGGTGACAGCGGCGGTCCCTTCGTGCTCGCGGACGGCACCATCGGCGGCCTGATCTTCGCCGAAGCGCGGACCGACCCGGAGGTGGGGTACGCGCTGGCGCCAACGGCGGTCGCAGCTCGGGTGATGCCCGCCATCGGGCGCAGCGGGGACGTCGACACCGGCGACTGCGTGCACTGACCCCGGGCGGCCGCCCGGACTGACTGCACCCCGGTCTAGTGGTGGCGTTCCGGCTCGAGCGTCGCGACACGCGAGGCGAGCGCCTGCAGGACGGCACTCTGGATGCTGGGGTGGCTCGCCAGCACGCTGTTGAACTCGCGATGCCCGAGCACCAGCACCTTCACCGCGGTCGTGGCCGTGACGGTCGCCGTGCGCGGGATCTTGCCGAGCAGGGCCATCTCACCGAAGAAGTCGCCCGGCCCGAGGTCGGCCAGGTGCTTGTCGTCGCGAGTGACGTCGACCGTGCCATCGAGGATGATGAAGAACTCCTCGGCCCACGACCCCTGCTTGGCGATCACGCGCCCGGCCGGCAGGTCGACCTCGTCGCATTCGCGCCCCACCTGCTCGAGGTCGCGCCGTTGGAGGCCCGCGAAGAGCGGCACCTTGCCCAGCATGTCCAGCTTCTGGTCCATCGTTGGGATCGTCCCTCCTCATGACCCCCGTGGCGGCGCCCCGCGTCGCGGCAGCATATCCGCTGCGAACGGCGCCGGGAAGCCTTCGTCGAACGCGTCGGCACGGATATGCTCGCCGTCGTGGCCCGCCCTCGAACGAACCCGATCGGCCCGGCCGTCGCGGCGCTGCGCCTGACCCTGCAGGACTCGGCCCTTCGACCGCTGATGGGCGCGTGGCTGGCGGTCAACACCGGCAAGTGGGCGCTCCTCGTCACGACCCTGGTGCTCGCCTACGACGCCGGCGGGCCCGTCGCGGTCGGGCTGCTCGGGCTCGCCCGGTTCCTGACCCCGACAATCGTCGCGCCGTTCGCTGGCCTGCCCACGGTCCGCTGGCGGCCGGAGGTCGTGCTTCGCGCCGTGAACGCGGTCCGAGCGCTTGCCGTCCTCCTCGCGATCGCCGTCGTGGGCCTGGACCTGCCGATCGAATGGCTCGCCGTCGCGGTCGCCATCGAGGCCGGCTTCGGCGCCTTCACGCGGCCGCTGCACATGGCCCTCCTGCCCGCGATCGCCCGGACGCCGGCGCAGCTCGTCGCCGCGAACGTGACGTCGAGCGCTGCCGAGGGACTGGGCACGTTCGTGGGGCCGATGATGGCCAGCCTGCTCCTCGTGGCCGTCGGCCCGATCGGCGCGATGCTGGCGGTGGTCATCGTCTACGCCCTCGGCGTGGCGGCGATCGCCCGGCTGCGCGTGCCGGCGGTCGGCCGCTCGGATGCGACGGCACGCGCGGTCGTCGGCCAGATCTCGGCCGGGTTCCGGGCGCTGGCGGAGCTGCCAGGCCCGCGCCTGGTCGTCTTCGACCTCGCCGCCCAGACCTTCGTGCGCGGGCTCCTGACGGTGTTGATCGTGGTCGCCTCGATCGAGCTCCTCGGGATGGGTGAGGCGGGCGTCGGCGCCCTCAACGCGGCGCTCGGTCTGGGCGGCCTCGCCGGGGCGGTCGGATCGATCGCCCTCGCCGGCCGAGCGCGGCTCGTGCCCGCGTTCCTCGTCGCCCTGACCTGCTGGGGCCTGCCGATCGCGATCCTTGGCGTCGCGAGCGTGCCCGCCGTGGCCCTCGGCACGATGCTCGCTATCGGCGTGAGCAATGCCTTCCTCGATGTCGCCGGCTTCACGATCATCCAGCGCCTGACGCCGAACGACAGCCGCATCGCGGTGCTCGGCCTGCTCGACAGCGTGGCCAACGGTGGCGTCGCGCTCGGCGGCTTGCTGGCCCCGGGGCTCATCGCCACGCTCGGGACATCCGGCGCCCTGGTCGCCACGGGTCTGCTCCTGCCCCTGACCGCGCTCGCCTCGTGGCCGCTCCTGCGCCGCGTCGACGAGGGCGGGGCCGCGGTCACCCGGCGGGCGGAGCTGCTGCGCGGCGAGGCGCTCTTCGCACCCCTGTCGCTCGCGACCATCGAGCACCTCGCCGCGTGCCTGACCCCGGCAACGTTCGAGGACGGAGCGTGGCTCATGCGCGAAGGCGAGCCCGGCACCGTCTACCTGCTCATCGACGCGGGTGCGGTGGAGGTCACCCAGGGCGGGCGTCTGCTGCGCACCCTCGGACCCGGCGACGGTCTGGGCGAGATCGCCCTGCTCGAGCACGTCCCACGGACCGCGTCCGGTCGAGCGATCGGCCCGGTGGCGGTCTTCAGCCTGGACCGCGAGTCGTTCCTCGAGGCGGTGACCGGCCACGTCGAGAGCCAGGACGCCGCAGCGGCGCGGGTCCGCGAGCGATTGGCCGCGGACAACGAGCCGCCCGCCCTACACTGACGGCTCGGCGACGGCGTCCCGCGGACCCGCGTTCCCGACCCCGCAGCGCGCGCCGACGAATCGACCGACCCCGCCGACCGTCATCGCCTGACGGTGACTCACCCGGAGATCCGCCCGATGCCCGATCCCGACGACGCGACCCATCCCTACCTGCGCCCCAGCGACCCGGCCAAGCGGCACTCGGCAGCCTTGACCGACGGCCCGGACCGGGCGGGCGCACGCTCCATGCTCAAGGCCATCGGATTCACCGACGAGGACCTCGCAAAGCCGCTCGTCGGTGTGGCGACGACGTGGATCGAGACCATGCCCTGCAACTACAACCAGCGGCGGCTGGCCGAGGAGGTCAAGGCCGGCATCCGGGCGGCCGGCGGCACGCCGATGGAGTTCAACACGATCAGCATCAGCGATGGCGTCACGATGGGCACCGAGGGGATGAAGTCCTCGCTGGTCAGCCGCGAGGTGGTCGCCGACTCGATCGAGCTGGTCGTCCGGGGACACCTCCTGGACGGCGTGGTCTGCCTGACCGGCTGCGACAAGACGACCCCGGGCGCGGCGATGGCGCTGGGCCGGCTCGATGTGCCCGGCCTGATCCTCTACAACGGGACGATCTACCCGGGCGTCTACCAGGGCGAGCGGAGCGCGACGGTCGTCACGGTCTACGAGGCGATCGGCGCGTACCGGGCGGGCAAGATCACGCTCGACGAGCTGTACGAGGTGGAGAACGTCGCCTGCCC
>DASPHN010000088.1:0-2826 GCA_035629655.1 Saccharimonadales bacterium (SeqCode)
AGCGTCTCGATGCCGGACAGGATGTCGAGCTTGTTGAGGACGATCGAGCTGACGCTGTTCACCGCGACCGCGTAGCGCAGCGGGACGGCATCGAACCAGCCCACCCGGCGCGGCCGCCCCGTCACGGTCCCGAACTCCTGCCCGCGCGAGGCGATGCCCGCCCCGATCTCGTCGGTCAGCTCGGTGGGATACGGGCCGGACCCGACGCGCGTGGAATAGGCCTTCATGACGCCGATGACTTCGTCGACCTGGAGCGGCCCGATGCCGCCGCCGGTGCACGCGCCCCCGGCGACCGGGTTCGACGACGTCACGAACGGATAGCTGCCATGGTCCAGGTCCAGCAGGGTGCCCTGGGCGCCCTCGAGCAGGACATGCTCCCCGCGCGCGAGGGCGGTCTGGACGAGCCAGGTCGTGTCGTCCAGGTGATCGCGCAGCCGCTCGCCCCATCCGGCGGCCAGCTCGACGAGCTCGTCGACGGCGAAGGCCTCGAGGCCGAGCGAGCCCAGGACCAGGTTCTTGTCGGGCAGGACCCGACCGATGCGCTCGTGCAGGACCGTGCGATCCAGCAGGTCCTCCATCCGCAGCCCGACCCGCCAGGCGCGGTCACCGTACGTGGGCCCGATGCCCCGCCCCGTGGTGCCGACCTTGTCGCCTCCGAGCCGAAGCTCGTTCCCCCGGTCCAGGGCGATGTGGTACGGCATGATCACGTGCGAGCTACGGCTGACCCGGACGCGCGAGACGTCGATGCCGCGCGAGCCGAGCATGTCCAGCTCGTCGATGAGCGTGACGGGGTTGACGACCACGCCGTTGCCGATCACCGACGTGATGTGCGGATACAGGACACCCGATGGCGTCAGCCGCAGCTTGAAGACCTCGTCGCCCTTGACGACCGTGTGGCCGGCGTTGTCGCCTCCCTGGTAGCGGACGACCATCGCGGTCTGCTCGGCCAGGAAGTCGGTGGTCTTGCCCTTGCCCTCGTCACCCCATTGGAGCCCGACGATCACGGTGGCCGGCATCAGGCCGTTCGCCCAAAGAAAAGGCCCCGGACCGTCGTGGTCGGGACCAAGGTAGACATCTCCCGCGTCGCGCCGCCGACCTCTCGGCGGATCGCCATCGTCCGGTCGCTCGACCGCCTCACGGGACGGGCGCGGCGCCCTGCTAGCGCGATCGCTGACCTCCTGGGATGACGGGCTCGCACCCGTTGCGTCGAGGACGGGCGGAGTATACCAGCCGCCCCCGGCGACCGACCCACCGGTCCAGTACGGTGATGATGGGTTGGGTCCCGGTACCTCCGGACCAGACCGGGCGGTACCTCCGGCGGGTCCGGCCACTCGGGATGCGCCGGTAGCCTTGTCGGGTGATGCGCCTGCTCGGGGTCCTGGCGCTTGCGGCTCCGGTCGCGGTCGGACTCCTCCTCCTTGCTGCGCCGGATGCGCTCCTGTCCTGGATCGACGAAGGGACGCGGTCCCTGGTCGCGGCCCTGGTGGCGGCGACCATCGGCGTCTCGCTGACGGCCATCCTCGTCGCGGCGCACTTCCGGTACCGCTTCGTCCGCTTGACCAGGGCCGCCGAGCGCATCGCCGCCGGCGACTACGCGACCAGCATCGACCTTCGCGGCAGCGGGCTGGAGGCTCGTCTCGCGGCCGCGATCAGCGCCATCGGCGGCGCGCTTGCCGATACCCACGAGAGCGCCACGGTCGATCGCCTGACCGGGGTCGCCAACCGCCAGGTCCTGCTTGCGCACCTGTTCAGCGAGGTCGAGCGTGCATCTCGCTACGACCGGCCGTTGTCGGTCGCCTTCGTCGACATCGACCACTTCAAGGCCGTCAACGACACCTACGGCCACAGCGTCGGTGACGTCGTGCTGCGCGGGGTCGCACAGACCCTGTCAGCGAACCTTCGGGCATCCGACCTCATCGGCCGGTACGGCGGGGAGGAGTTCATGCTCATCCTCACCGAGACCGGGGTCGAGGAGGGGGCGACGCTCACGGAGAAGCTGCGCACCCTCGTCCAGCGCCAGCGCTACACCCTCGAGGGCGGGCCCGAGATCGCCGTCACCATCTCGATCGGGATCGTCGGCGGCGTCGGCCAGCAGCTGCGCATGGACGCGCTCGTGCGCGACGCCGACGCGGCGATGTACTCGGCCAAGTCGCTCGGCCGGAACCAGACCTACATCTTCGCCGAGCCCGACGACGACGCGCGGGTCCCGCGGGCGCCCATCTCGGCTGCCGGTCGCGCCCGAGCGATGGAGATCGGACAGCAGGCTCGCGATGCCGCCACCGCGGCCCTCACCGCGGTGCTCGCGCCGCTCCCCCACTACCGTGGCCAGCCGTCGGCCCTCATCGCTTCGATCGTCGTGGCCCTGGCGCGCCAGCTCCAGCTGCCTGATGCCGATATCGACCGCCTGCGCGTCGCGGCCCTCCTGCACGACGTGGGCAAGGTCGCCGTGCCGGAGGAGATCCTCGAGAAGCCGTCGGCCCTGACCTCGGCCGAGTGGCGGACCGTCGTCCAGCACCCGCGGATCGGGCAGGTCATCCTCGAGCAGGCCGCCGCCCTCAAGGATGCCGTCCCGATCATCCTGCACCACCACGAGCGCTACGCCGGCCACGGCTATCCGTATGGGCTGCGCGGCAACGAGATCCCACTCGGCGCCCGGATCGTGGCCATCGCCGACGCCTACGACGCGATGATCCACGACCGGCCGTACAAGCGGGCGATGAGCCACGAGCAGGCCATCGCCGAGCTGCGCCGTCATGCGGGCACACAGTTCGACCCGGAGCTCGTCGAGCTCTTCTGCGATCTGTACGGCTCCGTCGCGCCTGAACC
>DASPHN010000089.1:0-10969 GCA_035629655.1 Saccharimonadales bacterium (SeqCode)
GGCACCGCCGCGATCTGCTCGACCGGCGCATCCCGGACGCGCTTGATCGATCCGAACACCTTGAGCAGCTCGCGCTTGCGCTTCGGGCCGACGCCGGGCAGGTCGTCGAACGCCGAGCGCACGGTCCGACGGTCGCGCAGCGTGCGGTGATACGTGATCGCGAACCGATGCGCCTCATCGCGCAGACGCTGGACGAGGTAGAGGGCGGACGACGTCGCGGGCAGCACGATCGGCGCCACGCGGTCCGGCAGGAACAGCTCCTCGCGTTCCTTGGCCAGTCCCGCGAGCGGGAGGTCGTGGAGTCCGAGCTCGTCAAGCACGGACTTGGCCGCACTGACCTGGCCCTTGCCGCCATCGACGATCACGAGATCGGGCATCGCCCAGCGGCGTTCCTCCTCGTTGCCCTCCTCGCCGGCCTTGACGGTCCGGAAGCGGCGACGGAGGACCTCCTGATGGCTGGCGAAGTCATTGGGGCCTTCGACCGTCCGGATACGGAACCGGCGGTACTCGCCGGATCGCGGCTTGCCGTCCTCGAAGACGACCATGCTGCCGACCGACTCCGACCCCTGGAAGTTGCTGATGTCGTAGCACTCGATGCGGAGCGGCGCGGCGGGCAGCCCAAGCGCCTCGGCCAGCTCCTCGAGGGCGGCCAGGGTCTTGCCCTGGTCGGCCAGCCAGCGGGCGTGCTCGCGCGCCAGCGTGTCCGTCGCGTTGCGGCGCGCCAGCTCGAGGAGCTCGCGCTTGTCGCCTCGCTGCGGGACGCGCAGGTGGACCGGGCCGCCACGTCGCTCGGCGAGGAAGGCCTCGAGGACGGCCGTGTCGGTCATCGCGGCCGGCACGTAGACCTCGCGAGGGATCGACGTGGCCCGCGCGTAGTACTGCTCGAGGAAGCTCGTGAGCACCTCCTCGTCGCCTGCCTCCCGCATCGCCTCGAGGAGATAGACGTCGCGGCCGATGAGCTTGCCGTCCCGGATGACGAAGAGGGTCACGGCCGCCTGGTTATCTTGCCGGGCGAGGCCGACGACATCGAGCTCGGTTCGCGCGAACCCGGCCATCTTCTGGCTCTCCATCGTCCGCTCGATGGCCCGGATCTTGTCGCGATGCTGCGCGGCGCGTTCATAGTCCTCCCGGGCGGCCGCAGCCGCCATCTCGCGGTGGAGGGCCTTGACCAGCGTTTCCTGCCGACCCTCGAGGAAGAGCTCGACCTGGGCGATGTCCGCCCGGTAGTCCTCCTTCGAGATGGCCTCGATGCACGGGCCCTGGCACCGCTTGATGTGGTACAGGAGGCACGGCCGCTGCAGGGCGCGCTCGCCGTCCTTGATGTCGATGGTGCAGGTCCGGAACGGGAAGAGCCGGCGCACCATGTTCATCGACTCGTCGACGCTCGACGCCGACGCGTACGGCCCGAAGTAGCGGCTCCCGTCATTCGGCAGCTTGCGGGTCCGCTCGACGCGCGGGAAGTCGTCGCCGAGAGTGACCTTGATGTACGGGTAGCTCTTGTCGTCCTTGAGACGGACGTTGAAGCGCGGCTTGAAGCGCTTGATCAGGTTCGACTCGAGGAGGAGCGCCTCGGAGACGCTGTCGACCTCCGTGACCTCGACGTCGGCGACCCGATCGATGACGCTGCGGATCCGGTGGATCTCGCCACCGGGTGCCTGCTTCTGCCAGTAGCTCCGGACGCGGTTGCGCAGGCTCTGGGCCTTGCCGACATACAGGACGTCGCCCCGGGTGTCCTTCATCAGGTACACGCCGGGGCGGTCCGGAAGCCGCTTGAGCGTCGCTTCGAGCTCGGGGGTCACCCCCCGAATCTAGGGCATGAGGGGCGGCCCTACTTCTTGGGCTTCCCGATGCCGGTCTTCACTGCATCGGCGCCGCGCAGGTCGAGCACGAAGTGCCCCGCCTGCAAGCTGTCGATCCAGGCGGCGACCCGGTAGCACGACGCGCTCAGCGTCGAGGTTTCGAGGGAGGCGTTCCAGCGCCCACCGCCCGGGGTCAGGCTCTGGATCGCGACCGGGCCGTCCGCGCCACACGGCGTCAGGCGAAGGTTCGCCGAGCCGGTGGTCCGAGGGGCGCCATCGACGGCCAGGCTCACCTTGACCGGAACGGTCCGGCCGCGATTGGCACCGAATGTGGCGCCGTCGCCGACCGGCTCACCCCAGGTCGCGGTCGCGACATGGATGGGAACGTACCTGACGGTCACGTCGTACGAGCCGGAGGCCCGGTTGCCGGTGGCGTCCGTGGCGGTGCAAATCACGGTGGTCATCCCGACCGGGACGGTGCTGCCGGGCCCCGGATCGCAGCCGACGCTCGCGACCGGGTCGACGATGTCAACGGCGGCCGGCAGGTCATCGCCGAGGGTCGCCCCGGCCGGGTCAGCGGTGGTCAGGCTCAGGTCGTCGGGCATGGACAGGGCGGGCGCGGTCGTGTCCACGACCGTCACGTCGAAGGTGCCGCTGTCGGACAGCCCGCCGCTGTCGGTCACGCTGCAGGACACGGTCGTCGTCCCGAGGGGCAGGACCGCGCCGGCGGCCGGCAAGCAGGTCGGCGTGGGATCGGGCGCATCCTCGGCGTCGGTCGCGTCGATGCCGTACGTGGCTGTCCAGCCGCCCGTCGTGTCGCCCTCGACGGTCAGGTCGCTCGGCAGCGTCAGGACCGGTGGCGTGTTCGCCACGACGTCCAGGCTGAAGCTGATGGCGGTGGACGACGTCCCGAAGGCGGTGCCGTCGCCGTTGCCCGCGGGGCTGAGGGCCTTGAAGTAGATGATCGAGTACGGATACCCGGTGCCCGGGGTGGACGGCGCCCGCACCGTGACCGTGCTGTTCGTGCCCCCGACCACGGTCGGTGCCGGCGATGCACATCCCTCGCCGTCCGCCGTCCAATCGGCCGGCACTGGGCCGACCGTGCCCTCGGTCACGCTGACGATGGCGCCACCGACCGGATGGCTGCCCGTCAGCCAGGCAAGGGTCACGGTCTGGCCGGGGTCCGGGTGGTTGATCGATGCGCAGCCCAGCACGAAGCCGACGTCCACCGAGATCAGCGCGGACGGGGCGACCTCGCCGAGGTCGATGAACGTCTCGACGGTCGGGCTGACGACGTCGCCATCGGCGCGGACGACGTCCGCACTGGCGACACCGGCGAAGGCGATGACGCCGGCCGCAGCCAGCGTGACGGCGCGGCGGAGCGGGCGAAGGACCATACCTGGACCCCTTGTCCTCGACACCGGGCCGGGTGACGCGCCACCCGGCGACCGATGGATGAGGAGCGTGAGCCCGTTCGTCCCGGCCACCAATGACCGAATCGGGGCGTTCGGTGCCTCGTCGCGCCCCCCATCGGTACCGATTCGGTGCGTCGAATCACCGAACCCGGGCACCGAGCCCGGGTTCGGGAAGTCGTACGGGGCCCGTCGGACTTAGTTGACGCGAGTGATCCGCACGTCGTTGACCGGGGTGTACGGGTCGTGGTCGCCCAGGTAGTCCACCAGGGCGATCAGGTCGTCCTCGCCGGTCTGCTCGTCCGTCCCGAGCCGGAAAGCCGGGAAGTCGTCGCCACCGGTCGCGAGGAAGTTGTTCATCGTGACGCGGTAGGTGCCGGCCGGGTCGATGGGCACCCCGTCCAACGCCATCGTCGAGGGATCGACGCGGTTCCCGGCGGGTCCTGCGCCATCCCAGGTGTACGTGAAGCCGTCGGAGACGAGGAGCACGGTCGGCTGGGTCCGCAAGGTGGTGCCGGCCGTGGGTCCCGAGTTATTCGTGAACTGCTGCTCGAGCACCATCTCGATCTGGGCGCCGGTCATCGTCTTCGTCGTGACGATGTTGCTGAAGGGCTGGACCGAGAAGGCCTCGCCATACGTGATGTCGCCAGCATCGAGGTTCGCCCGGATCCCGCCCGGGTTCATGAAGGCGATCTGGGCGCCGGCTTCCTGCGAGGAAGCCAGCTGGGCATCCGCGATCAGGCGACCGAGTGTCGATTCGAGGCCCGGCGTGCGGACGTTGCGGTCCATCGCCTCGGTGGTCGCGCCCACACGCTCGGCCGCGATGGGACCGGCGAAGACGTTGTACTCGGCGATGAGGTCGGTGATGGCCTCGGCCTTGGGAACGTCGCGGGTGACGACCTTGTTGTCGACGGTGATCGACCCAGGCACGAAGTCCTTGGTCGTTCGATCGAGCTTGGCGTCGATGTCGGTGATGAGGCGGCCCTGCGACGCCGCACCCGTCACGACCTTGCCGTCGATGTTGCAGTTGACGGCCCAGTTGGTGTGGCCGGTGATGACGATGTCGATCTCGTCATCCATCCGCTCGACGACGTTGACGATGTCGCCGGTCGGCGAGTTCGGCGTGAAGGGGGCGACCGGACCGGGGCACTGGTCGATCAGGTCGAGCCGGCCACCGGCGCCTCCCTGGACCGAGCCGCCTTCATGGAGCAGCACGACGATGGCTTCGACGCCGCGGCGCTTGAGATGCGGGACCAGGGCATTGACCGAGTCAGCCTCGTCGTTGAAGTCGACCGAGGCGATGCCGTCGGGCGAGACGATGAGCGGCGTGCCCTCGAGGGTCATCCCGACGAAGGCGATCTTCACACCGCCGGGGAAGCTGTGGACCTTGTATGGCGGGAAGATGGTCTCGCCACTGTCCTTGTAGGTGACGTTCGCGGCGAGGAACGGGAAATCTGCCCCGGCGTACGGATCACCGTCGCCGCAGCCGTCGACCGGATGGCAGCCGTCGGGGCTGACGGGCGTGTAGTCCTCGGTGACCTGGCTGCCGTAGGCGACTCGCAGAAGCTCGTCGATCCCCTCGTCGAACTCGTGGTTGCCGACGCCGTTGTAGTCCAGACCCATGATGTTGAACGCTTCGACGCTCGGCTCGTCGTGGAAGAGCGCCGAAAGGAGCGGCGTCGCGCCGATGAGATCGCCGGCGGACACGAAGACGGTGTTGGGATTGGTCGCCTTGAGGTCCGCGACGTGGGTCGCGAGGTATTCCGTGCCGCCGGCCGCCACGCAGGTTTCCGGCAGACACTGATTGTTCGTGACGAGCGGATCCGGGTTGGTGTCCGTGAGGAAGCCGATCCGGCCGCCGGAGCTGGCCAGCGGGTTGATCTCCTCGAGCTGCCCGTGGTAGTCGTTGAGGCCCAGGATCTGGACCGAGACCGGCTCCTTCACCTTCTTGGCGGCGACGGACGGCACGAGGACCGTCATCGCGAGGGATGCAGCCACCAAGGTGACCACCAGGCGGCGGATCCGGGGTGCGCGAGTCATGGGCACGTCTCCTAGGGGAAGTGACGGCGGCGGGCACGGCCTGGGGGCCCTCGGTTGGAGATGATGCTACCGCCCTGGACCGCAGCGAACCACCCGCTTTCGCTCACGACAGGTCAACGTCTTGTTCACGTCGGCGCCTTTTCGGTGCGCGCTGGCACCGCCCGGGCGAGGTGCGTCGGGGGTGACCGTCCGCCGCCAGACTCTGTCACATGACCCATCCGGAGGTCCAGGCCAGGCTCGACCGGTTGACGACCGATCAGCGTGCCGCCGCGACCGCACCGCCAGGCCCGGTCCTGTGCGTCGCGCCGGCCGGAAGCGGGAAGACGACGACCCTCGTGGCCCGCATCGCCTGGCTGGTCGACGGCGGCGTGACGCCCGACGCCGTGGCGGCCATCACGTTCAACAAGCGTGCAGCGGAAGAACTCGCCGAACGAGCAGATGCGGCCCTCGCACCACTGGGCGTCGCCCCAGGCGCGGTCCGGATCCGAACGTTCCATGCCCTCGGGCGCGAGATCCTGCGCGATGCCGGCACGGACGTGTCCCGGCTCGTGGACCGGTCGATGCTCATCCGGGAGCTGTGGCCGGGGATCGCGCCAGCCGACATCGGACGGCTCGATACCGCGTTCTCGCGACTGAAGCTCGAGCATGGCGTCGAGGCCGCGACGATCGCAGCGGACGTGGGGGCCGGACCGGTCGCGCGAGCGTATGTCGCGTACGAGCAGGCGATCGCCGCACGTGGCGGCCTCGACTTCGACGACCTCGTCCGGCACGCCCTGGGCCGACTCAGCGTTGACCCGGCGCTGCTCGAGCGGTGGCGACAGCGGACGGCGCACCTGCTCGTCGACGAGGTGCAGGACGTCGATCGTTCCCAGCTCCGGCTGGCGCTCCACCTGGCGGCGCCGGCCGATCGGATCTTCCTCGTCGGCGACGACGACCAGTCGATCTACGGCTGGCGCCTGGCGGACGTCCGCCGGGTCCTCCAACTCGACGATGACCTGCCGGGCCTGCGTCGGGTGGATCTCGAGGTGAACCACCGGTGTCCCGTGCCGGTCGTGGAGCGCGCGGTCCGCCTGGTCGAGCACAACCAGGAGCGGTTCGCGAAGCGCATCCGGGCACGACCGGACGCGCCGGGGACGCTCATCCTCGCCCCCGATCCCGACGACGAGCCCTCGCGGACGATCCGGCTGCTGCGCTCGTGGCCGGTCGACGAAAGCACACGCGCGATCCTCGCTCGCACGAACAAGGAGTTGCGACCGGCGGTCGTCGCGGCACTGACGCTCGGCCTGGCGTTCCGTGGCTCGCAGGTCGCCCTCCTCGTCGATGAGCCGGGGCTGGACGCCTGGCTGGGTCGAGTCGAGCGGGAGACGTCGGACGCGGACCCGCTCCTGATCCGCCTCGCCAGGGCCCGTCGACTCGCGCGGACCGTGACCGAGCAGACCCTCGCGACGGCGGTCCTCGCCTGGGCGCCGCCGTTCGAGCATCTGGCCGCGCTCCGGGTCGCGATCGACGACGTCCGGCAGCGCCTGGCCGCGCTCCGCCGCGACGACGCCCCGTTGTCGCTTGCGACCGCCCATGGGACCAAGGGGCTCGAATTCGATCACGTCGCCGTCGTGGGGATGGAGGAGGGCCGCTTCCCCAGTGCACGGTCCATCGCGGACGCAGCGGAGCCGCAGCGTGCCCTCGAGGAAGAGCGGCGGCTGGGCTACGTGGCGTGGACCCGAGCACGCCGGACGCTCACCCTCAGTTACGACCCGGCGCTCCCCTCCCCGTTCCTGCTCGAGGCCTTCAGTGCCGAGGAGCTCGGGCTCGAGGGGACGACGTGACCGTCAGCCGCGACCCCGGTTCGCCTCGCGGTTCAGCTCGCGCAGCAGCCGGTCGGTCGCGTCGAGGACGGGCTCGGTGAGCGATGGCGGGAGCACGTCCCGGACCGAGTCCTTCGGGCCGTAGGCCGCTCGCAGACGCATCGCCGTGGCTCGGACCCCACGCAGGTCGTCGTCGCGCAGTCGATCCGGCAACGGGTCGAGGTAGACCACCCAGCGAGTCAGGCCTCGGGTCCGGGCCTCGGCCAGCAGGCGGTCGACATCGCGCGCCGCAGCGAGGGCCAGGTCGTCGATGTGGGGAGATTCGTGACGGGCCGCCGTCGGCGGCCGGGAGCCCTCAGCCATCCATCGGGGCGGCGGTGGCGCCATCCGGTCCGTTCGACCCCTCCTGTGGGGCGATGAGGAGCAGGGGCAGCCGCTTCCGCTCCGAACCGTTGACCAGCAGGCGGAACGAGTAATCGCCGGGGGCTGGGAAGGTGAGGTTCCAGAGATCGATCGAAAAGGTCAGCGTGGCGTCCCGGGCGTCGCGTTGGCTGCGCGCGACGAGGCTGCCGGTCGCCCCGGCCACCTCGGCCCCGTCCGGATCGAGCAGCACGAACCGGATCTCGTGCTCACGATCGGTCTCGGGCGCGGTCACCTGCAGCCCGATGACGAGCGCCAGGTGCGGATGGCGCAGCGGGAACCGACGACCACCGATCCGCGCCACGCCGCCGCCAAGGACGTGGAACTTCTGGCCGGGGACCGTCTCCGCCGCATCGGCGAGGAAGGCGAAGTCGATGTCGGGCATGGCGGGGATGGTACGCCGCGCCGGCGGTCAGCGGGCCTTGACGGTCGCGGCCGCGCGCTTCCGGGACGGGGTGGCCGGCACAGGGGTCGGCGTGGCGTGTCCGTCGCTGTCGCCATGGCCGTTGCGGCTCGCCCGGCCGGCGTCCTCGGCGAACGAGACATCCGACAGGGGCACGAGCGGCTCGCCGCGCAGGACCCGGTCGAGGTACTCCCCGGTGGCCGAGCCCTTGGTCGCCGCCACGCGTTCGGGTGTGCCCTCGGCGATGATCCGGCCGCCCCGGTCGCCGCCGGCCGGCCCGAGGTCCACGATCCAGTCGGCCGTCTTGATGACGTCCAGGTTGTGCTCGATGACGAGGACCGTGTTGCCGCCGTCCACGAGCCGATGGAGGACCTCGAGCAGCTTCTCGACATCGGCGAAGTGGAGACCGGTCGTCGGCTCGTCCAGGACGTACAGGGTCCGGCCGGTGGCCCGTCGCGACAGCTCGGTCGACAGCTTGACCCGCTGTGCCTCGCCGCCGGACAGCGTGGTCGCCGGCTGCCCGAGGTGGACGTAGCCGAGCCCGACGTCGTAGAGCGTCTGGAGCTTGGTCCGCACGTTCGGGACGGCGCTGAAGAACTCGAGCGCCTCGGCGATGGTCATCTCCAGCACGTCAGAGATGGACTTGCCCTTGAAGTGGATCTCGAGGGCCTCGCGGTTGTAGCGCTTGCCCTTGCACACCTCGCACGGGACATAGACGTCGGGCAGGAACTGCATCTCGATCTTGAGGATGCCGTCGCCCTTGCAGTGCTCGCAGCGGCCGCCCTTGACGTTGAAGCTGAAGCGGCCGGGCTGATAGCCGCGGACACGCGACTCGGGGACGCCGGCGAAGAGCTCGCGGATGGGCCCGAACAGCCCCGTGTACGTCGCCGGGTTGGAACGCGGCGTCCGGCCGATGGGGCTCTGGTCGATCTCGATGATCTTGTCGATGTGCTCCGAGCCGGCCAGCTTGTCGTGGGCCCCGACCGGCTCGCGAGACCCGTTCAGCTCGCGGGCCAGGGCGCGGTAGAGGACCTCGGTCACGAGCGTGCTCTTGCCGCTCCCGCTGACCCCGGTGACCGACACGAAGGTGCCGAGCGGTACGCGCAGGTCGACGTCCCGCAGATTGTGCTCACGGGCCCCCTTCACGACGAGGGCCTTGCCGCTGCCCTTGCGCCGCTTCTTCGGGATGGGCACGGCACGTTCGCCGCGGAGGAACGCGCCGGTGATGGAGCGCGGCTCGGCGAGCAGGTCCTCGAGCGTCCCGTTCGAGATGATCTCGCCGCCGTGCTCGCCCGCGCCAGGGCCGATGTCGACCACCCAGTCGGCGGTCCGGATGGTCTCCTCGTCGTGCTCGACGACGAGGACCGTGTTGCCAAGGTCGCGCAGTCGCGTCAGCGTCGCGATCAGCTTGGCGTTGTCGCGCTGGTGGAGCCCGATCGACGGCTCGTCGAGGATGTACAGGACGCCCATGAGCGTCGTGCCGATCTGGGTCGCCAAGCGGATCCGCTGGGCCTCGCCGCCCGACAGCGTCACGCTGGTCCGGTCCAGGGTGAGGTAGTCCAGGCCGACATCGACGAGGAAGCCGAGCCGAGCGACGATCTCCTTGAGCAGCTGGTGGGCGATCGTGCGTTCCCGCTCGGTCAGCTCCGTGCCGAGCGTGGTCGACCAGCGCAGGGCATCGGTGATCGACATGGTCGAGACGTCCCAGATGTCGCGCGGGCCGATCGTCACCGCGAGGATCTCCGGTCGGAGCCGCTTGCCGCCGCACTCCGGGCACGGCTTGGAGACCATGAACTTCTCGATCTCGGCCTTGATGTAGTCCGACTCGGTCTCGCGGTAACGACGCTCGAGGTTGGTGACGATCCCCTCGAAGTTGGCCTTGTACGTGTTCTCGCCTCGTTCGTGCCGATACCGGACGAGGACCCGCTCCTGGTCCTTCTTGGCGTGCAGCAGGTACTCGATCGCCTCGGCGGGCAGCTTGCGGACCGGCGCCTGGTAGTCCCAGCCGTGGGCGACACAGACCGCCTCGAGGATCTTCATCCGCCAGGAGGCCTCGGTCGACAGCAGGCCACCGAGCCCGAGGGCGCCGTTCGCAAGGCTCTTCGACGGATCCGGGATCAGGAGGGCCGGGTCGATCTCGAGCTTCGTCCCGAGACCCGTGCAGCGGGGACACGCGCCGTGTGGCGAGTTGAACGAGAAGTTGCGCGGCTCGAGCTCATCGATCGTGAAGCCGTCATACGGGCAGCTGTACTTCTCGCTGTAGCGCTGTTCCACGAACTCGGGCGCCTCGCCCTCGCGCGGGGCCGGCGCGATCAGCACGGCGCCCTCGCCGAGGCGCAGCGCGGTCTCGATGGAGTCGGCCAAGCGGGTGGCATCCGGGTCCGGGATCACGACGCCGGTCTCGGGATCGATCGGCCTGCCATCCGCTGCTCGCTCGGCACCCTCGGGTGCGTCGGCATGCCGGACGACGTACCGGTCGACCACGACCTCGATCGAGTGGCGCTTGTACTTGTCGAGCTTGGGCGCGTCGGCGATCTCGTACTGCTCGCCGTCGACGCGGACACGGACGAAGCCCTGCCGCCGGGCGGCGTCGACGATGCGATCGCCTTCGGTCTTGCGGTCCTTGATGAGCGGGCCGAGGACGAGCAGCCGGGTCCCCTCGGGCAGGGCCAGCACCTGATCGACGATCTGCTGGACGCTCTGGCGCTCGATCGCATGGCCGTTCGGGCAATGCGGGATGCCGATCCGGGCGAACAGCAATCGCAGGTGGTCGTAGATCTCGGTCACGGTGCCCACCGTCGAGCGCGGGTTTCGGGACGCGCCCTTCTGATCGATCGAGATCGCCGGCGAGAGCCCGTCGATCTGGTCGACGTCGGGCTTCTCCATCTGGCCGAGGAACTGGCGCGCGTAGGCGCTCAGGCTCTCGACATAGCGGCGCTGGCCCTCGGCATAGATGGTGTCGAAGGCGAGGCTGGACTTGCCGGAGCCGCTCAGGCCGGTGATGACGACGAGCCGATCACGCGGGAAGGCGACCGTGACGTCCTTGAGGTTGTGTTCGCGCGCACCGCGCACGACGAGCTGATCCTGGGGCAC
>DASPHN010000090.1:0-7442 GCA_035629655.1 Saccharimonadales bacterium (SeqCode)
GGCGTCGTCACCCAGGCCGCCAGGCGTAGCGGATGTCCGGCTGCCGCTCCTCATTGCCGCTCCCGTCGCCGCGGGCGATCTCCCGGAAGCCGTGGGCCTCGTAGAAGGCCCGGGCGCGGCCGTTGACCTGGAAGCAGAACAGGTCCAGGCCGTCCGGCCGGCGCCTCTTGGCGAGCTCGATCAGCCGTGAGCCGATGCCGCGTCGGAGGCGATCAGGGGCGACATACAGCTGCTCGACCATCGAGTCGGACAGGGCCAGCATCGCGATGACGCGATCGCCATCGGGTGCGAGCCCGGTGCTCGGCGCGGGCTCGACCGCGACCCACATCTCCGTGCTCGGGAGCAGCATCTCGGCCAGCCAGTGACGTACCGACTCGTCCGGGTGCGCCGGCGGGAAGTCGAACGTCGCCCGCCAGGACGCCAGCCAGACATCGCCGATCGCGCCGCCATCCGCGTCGGTCGCTCGTCGCAGGTCGACCGCTGCGGCCGACTCGTCCGTCATCGCCCGAGTCGGGCCGCCGCGGCTTGGTCCAGGATCCACGACGCCCCTGGCCGCCGTGCGACCTGGCCAGGCCAACGCCGCGGGTCACGCTGCCCTCGGAGCAGCGTTTCGATGATGTCCGCCTTCGATCCGCCGGTGACCGTCACGAGCACCTCTCGAGCGGCCGTGATGATCGATGGATGCATCGTGACCCGGGCGACATGCGGCTCGATGTGGGTGGGGGCCGGGACGGCCAGCGCCCAGTCGGTCGAATCGAAGGCCCCGGAGCCCGGGAAGACGGACAGCAGGTGGCCGTCGCCACCGATCCCGAGCAGGATGAGATCCATCACCGGCCAGCCGTCGCGGACCTCCAGGCCCGACGCGGCGAGTTCGGCGACCATGTCGGCAGCGGCCCCCTCCGGGCCGCGGGCCGCACCGATGGCCTCCCCGGTCCGAAATGGATGGAGCTGGTCGACTCGGATGGGCAGCGGCGACCGGCCCATCGCCACCCCTGCCTCCCGGCCCGCCATGTCGAGGACGATGTCATCGAACGCCCGCACGTTGGAAAGCGGGTGGTCACGGGGGACGTAGCGGTCGTCGGTCCACCAGACGTGGATGTCGCTCCACGGCATCCGGTCGCGCAGGGGCATGGCGGCCAGTCGTCGGTAGATGTCGATCGGCGACGAGCCGCCCGTGGTCATCCAATCGGCGCGGCCACGCTCGGCGACGGCCGAGCCCAGCACGGTGGCGATCCGTTCCGCCGCAGCCTCCGCGACCGCCGCCTCGTCGGCCAGGGTGATGATCCGGGGCTCGTCGGTCTCGGTCACGTCGGTCCTCCGTTGCCGATCAGGGTGGCCGCGGCGCGCAGGGCCCCGGTCGAGACCGGATCGCGCCCGCCGGCTTCGATCGCCTCGGCGAGCAGGTCCTCATCGCCGCGTCGAGCGGCCAGGAAGCGACGGTCGAGCGCCTCGACGCCGTCGAGCCAGACGCGCACGTGCACGGTCTCGGCCTCGGCGGTCACGTCGGCACGCAGCTCGGAGCCGCGCCGCTCGGCGAGCAGCTCCACCCGCAGCGTCGTGCCGGCGGGCATCGCGGACACGACGGGCCGGACGACGACGGCGATGTCCGACCGGGCGTCGTGCAGCGTCGCGGCCATGCCACGACCGAGGCCCGGATGGGGCTTGCCCGTCCCGCGCGCACGCGAGGCTGCGCTCGACGTGGCGGGCCCGATCACGGTCGCCAGCGGTTTGGTCACCGAGAGCCCGAGCCGGGAGGCGATCCACGCGACGTGGTAGACCGGCTTCACCAGGTTGGTCGAACCGGGCGCGCCGGTCTCGTCGTGGGTGGCGTAGGTCACCGCGATCCGGCGCAGCGAGCGGAGATAGGGCAGGAAGTCCGGGTCGTCGAAGATCGATGCGATGGCCTCTCTCCAGCGCGACTGCCGAACGAGCGCGAAGTCGCTGACAGCGAGGCGCGTCGAGTCGAGGAGGGCCGCCATCTCGCCGAGCCGAGCCAGCCCGTCGCCGCTCCACGTCGAGCCGTCGACGACCAGCCGGTCCGCTCCGGCGAGCAGGTCACGTGCGGCCCGGCTCGTGAACGGTGGCTCGCCCGGCCACCAGATCGTGACCGGCAGGTCATGGACGATGAGCGGGGTGACGATCGCGACGAGGTGCCGGCCCGCCTCGCCACCGGCCGTGAGGTGGATCGTCTCGGCACACGTCTCGGGGGCATCCTCGCGGGGCAGGACGCAGTGTGCCTCGACGCGGGCGTCGATCCAGGACGGACCATCGGGGTCGGCCGACTGGACGACGATCGTGCGCGATGGGTGGCGGCCGGTCAGCATCTGGATCGTGGCCGCGGTCTTCTCGGCGAGCTCCGGGCGGCGGGCGATCACCACGAGGTTCATCACGCTGGTCCGGGCCGCGATGTGCCGGCCGGGTGACGCGTCGCCCACGGTCGCGGTCAGGTCCTGCTTCGCCCAGATCCGGGCAAGCTCGGTCTCGATCTCGGCGATGCTGTGGGCGCGCGCCGACCAGCGCAGGACTGGCTCGTGCAGGCTGATCGATGGGCTGGCGATGGTCATCTCAGATGCGCCGCCAGCGTCTGCCCTCGCGAGCGAGCAATTCATCGGCGGCGACCGGGCCCCAGGTGCCGGCGTCGTAGTTCGGGAACTCCGGGGGTGGCGACGTCGCCCACGCCTCGATGATCGGATCGACGATGCCCCACGCCTCCTCGACCTCGTCGGCGCGCGTGAACAGCGAGGCATCGCCCTGGAGCGCGTCGAGGATCAGGGTCTCGTACGCGTCCGGTGAATCGACGCTGAACGCGGACCCGTACGTGAAGTCCATGGTGACCGGACGGATCGCCATGCCGAGGCCCGGCACCTTGGCACCGAAGCGCAGCATGATGCCCTCGTCGGGCTGGATGCGGATCGCCAGCAGGTTGGGCTCGGGATCGGTCGCCGCATCACGGAAGAGCCGATGCGGGACCTCGCGGAATTGGATCGCGATCTCGGTCGCGCGCTTGGCCAGACGCTTGCCGGTCCTGACGTAGAACGGGACGCCGGACCAGCGCCAATCGTCGATGTCGAGACGGGCGGCGACGTAGGTCTCGGTCTCCGACGCCGGGTCGACATCGGGCTCTTGGCGATAGCCGGGGACCTGCGTGGCAGCGACCCAGCCCGGGCCGTACTGGCCGCGGATGACCTGCGTCTGCGGATCGAAGGAGCGGGTGCCGATCGCGCGCAGGACCTTGACCTTCTCGTCGCGCAGCGCGTCGGCTTCGAAGGTCGCCGGCGGCTCCATCGCGACCAGACTCACGAGCTGCAACAGATGGTTCTGGAGGACGTCTCGCGAGGCCCCCGTCTCCTCGTAGAACGCGCCGCGGTTCTCGATCCCGATCGACTCTGCCACCGTGATCTGGATGTGGTCGACGTAGCGACGGTTCCAGAGCGGCTCGAAGATGCCGTTGCCGAATCGGAAGACCAGCAGGTTCCGGACGGTCTCCTTGCCGAGGTAGTGGTCGATGCGATAGACCTGCGACTCTCGGAAGACCTTGCCGACCTCTCGGTTGAGCCGCTTCGCCGAGTCGAGGTCGTGCCCGAACGGCTTCTCGATGACGACCCGCCGCCATCCACCGTCGTGCGTCTCGTGGTCGAGGCCGACGCGACCGAGCTGGCCCACGATCTCGGCGAACTGCGACGGCTGCGTCGCGAGATAGAAGAGCCGATTGCCGCGGGTTCCCGTCGTGTCGTCGAACTCGTCGAGCCGGGTGGCCAGGGAATCGAAGCCCGTCGCATCGGCGAAGTCGAGCCGGTGGTATCGGATCCGCTCGCTGAACGACCGCCAGGCCGGCTCGTCGAGTGGCAGGATCCGGCTGAACTGCTCGAGCGACGTGCGGATCTCGGCTCGGAACCCGTCGTCGTCGTACTCGCGCCGGCCGACGGCCAGCAGCACGAACTCGTGGGGCAGCAGGTTCGTCCGCCACAGGTGGTACATCGCCGGCATGACCTTGCGATGCGCGAGGTCCCCGGTCGCCCCGAACAGGACGAGGACGGACGGATCCGGTACGCGCTCCAGACGGAGGCCCTCGCGCAGGACGTTCTCCTGCGCCTTCGCCCGGGAGGGACGTTTGGCCTGGCGCTGCTCGCGGAGCTCGCGCATCGTGCGCGGCGCGTCCTTCGGCCGCGGTGCGGGCTGGGCCGGGATGGGCTGGTCCGGCGGGGCGTCGACGGGCGCAGGGTCCTTGGTCGGCACCACCACCTTGCCCTTGACCCGCGTCGCCATGTCTGACGCTACTCGGTCTTCACGGCGTGGCCGCCGAACTCGTTGCGCAACGCGGCGAGGACCTTGGCCCCGTAGGAGTCATCCTGCCGGGAGCGGAAGCGGGTCAGCAGCGAGAGGGTGATGACCGGCGCCGGGACGTCGTGATCGATGGCCTCCTGGACCGTCCAGCGGCCCTCGCCCGAGTCGGCGACATAGCCCTTGATGTGCTCGAGGTCGGGGCCATTGGCCGTGAACGCGCGCACGGCGAGCTCGAGCAGCCACGAGCGAACGACCGAGCCGTGCATCCAGAGCTCGGAGATGCCCGCCAGGTCGAGCTCGTAGTCGCCGGCGTGCATGATCTCGAAGCCTTCGGCGTAGGCCTGCATCAGGCCGTACTCGATGCCGTTGTGGACCATCTTCACGTAGTGCCCCGCACCCGGACCGCCGACGTGGAGGT
Source organism: Saccharimonadales bacterium (SeqCode) (assembly GCA_035629655.1). Lineage (GTDB taxonomy): Bacteria > Chloroflexota > Limnocylindria > Limnocylindrales > CSP1-4 > SPCO01. The sequence continues at coordinate 4,703 of DASPHN010000090.1, forward strand.
AGCCCCCGTCGGGCGCCAAGGTTCGAAAGACTGGCTCGAGCGGGGTGACCGCGTCGGGGTCGCCACCGACCATCAGGCAGTAGCCCAGGTCCAGGCCCCAGATCCCGCCCGACGTGCCGGCATCGACGTAGTGGATGCCCTTGGCCTTGAGCTCCTCGTGGCGACGGATGTCGTCGTGGAAGTTCGTGTTCCCGCCGTCGATGATCGTGTCACCCGGTTCGAGGTGCTCGAGCAGCTCGTTGATCTGCGCCTCGGTGGCGTCGCCGGCGGGGACCATGACCCAGACCGCGCGGGGCGCCTCGAGCGCGGCCACGAGATCGGCGATCGAGAAGGTCGCCTTGGCACCCTCACCTTCAGCCTCGATCTCCTGGGACTTCTCGGGCGTCCGATTGAAGACCACGACCTCGTGGCCGTCGCGGACGAGGCGGCGGACCATGTTGGCGCCCATGCGCCCGAGACCGATGAACCCGATGCGCATGGGGGTCAACCCTCCGAGGTGGTGGCGAGCGCGGCGGTCAGCGCACGCTCGAGGGCGGCCAGACCGGCGTCCACATCGGCGCCGAGATGGACTCGCAGGATGGGCAGGTCGTGCGACTCGATGGCGGCGAGATCGCCCGCGGCCTGCGCGTCGATGAGCTGCCCGAAGGTGTACGACCAGCCGGGGATCGGGCGGTCGGCGGGGTGGTCCGAGGTGAGCTGCAGGAACCAGCCCGTCGGGGCGCCGCCCTTGTGGAGCTGGCCGGTCGAATGGAGGAAGCGAGGTCCGTAGCCGGCGGTCGTCGGGCGGCCGGTGCGATCCCGGAGCAGCGCGCGGATCCGGGCGAGGGCCTCGTCACGTGCCGGCGTGGAGGCGATGAACGCCTGGAGCGCGAGGTAGGCCGTCGCCTTGCGGCGGGCGAGGTGACGGGCCAGCTCCCCGATGACGTCGCCGTCGGCCGTGGTCAGGCGCAGGGCGGCATCACCGAACAGGGTCAGGCCATCGGCCGAGGCCAGCGGTGGCTCGGCGGACGCCGTCGACTCCCCACGCTCGGCACGGGCGAGCAGCTCGCGGGTCACCTGCTTGGCCTCTTCGACGTTCGGCTGATCGAACGGGTCGATGCGCAGCACCGCGCCGGCGATCGCCGTGGCCACCTCCCACCGGACGAACTCGGCGCCGAGGTCGATCGGGTCGGCGATCTCGATGCGGATGACGGGGTGGCCCGCCGCCGCCAGTCCATCGGCGAGGGCATCACGGCCGCCGTCGTCCGCCCCGGCGAGGGCCAGGCGGACGAAGGCGCGATCCGATCCGTAGACCCCCACGGCGCCCAGGGGCTCTGCGTCGATCGGCACGATCCCGACGCCGTGCTTGCCGGTGCTCTCGGCGATGAGCTGCTCGGCCCACGCGCCGAAGGAGCCGATCTCGTCGTCGGTGAGGAACGTCAGCTTGTCCCGGCCGACCGTCGCCAGGGTGCCCATCGCCAACCCGAGGGAGACGCCCGGATTCTGGCCGGCATGTGGCTCACGGCAGGCCCCCAGCATCGCGAGCGCAGAAGCAAGCAGGGCATCGAGGTCGATGCCGATGAGCGATGCGGGGACGAGCCCGACATAGGTCAGCGCCGAGTATCGACCACCGATGTCGGGCGGATTGAGGAAGACCTCGCGGAACTCGTCGTGGTGGGGGATGGCCTCGATGCTCTTGTCCGGATCGGTGATCGCGACGGTGAACTCGCCCGGTCGCTCGTACACGTGATGGCCCACCCGGTCGAGCGCTTCCTCGATCCGATGCCAGGAGTCGGCGAGGAAGGCGAGGGGCTCGGTGGTCGTGCCCGACTTGCTTGCGACGAGGAAGAGGGTCGCCAGCGGATCGAGATCGTCGAGGACGGCGGCCACGGAGGCGGGGTCCGTCGAGTCGAGCACGCGCAGGCCGAGATAGCCCTCCGTGCTGCCGAAGGTTCGATGCAGCACGTCCGGCGCGAGGCTGCTGCCGCCCATGCCGGCCACGACCGCATTCGTGAACCCGGCCGCGACGACGCCATCACCGAAGCCCTCGAGGCCCGCCGTGCGCTCCGAGAACTGGACCGGTGCGTCGAGCCAGCCGAGCCGGTCGGCGATCGCGGCGGCGACGCGCTCGTCGGTCGTCCACAGGCCGGGATCGCGGTCGAAGAGCCGCGTCGCCCAGTCCTCCTCGGTCGCCCGGCCCACGGCGGCGTCGAACTCGGCGGTGGCATCGCCGAGCGTGAAGGCCGGCGCACTGAGAGCGGTGGCGGCAGGGTCGGTCATGGTGGCCTCCGAAGGATAGTCGGGCGTCCATGCACGGGCGTTCCTTGGTGGGTCTCGAGCATTGCAGCGGACCGCCGGTCTCGGGCGGTCATGGTACGCGCTGGCCAGCGTGTGCAGCGCTCCTCAGCCGCCTGCGCCCGCCTCCATCGCCAGGACCTTGTCGAGCCGGCGCCGGTGGCGCGGCTCGCCGCTGAACGACGCGCCCAGAAACGCCGAGGCGCACTCGAACGCCGGCTCCGGGCCGATCACCCGGGAGCCGAGGGTGAGGACGTTCATGTCGTCGTGCTCGACGCCCTGATGTGCGGAGTAGGTGTCGTGACAGACCGCCGACCGCAGGCCACGCATCTTGTTGATGGCCACGCTCGCTCCGACACCGGAGCCGCAGATGAGGATCCCGCGGTCCGCCTCACCGCGCTGGATGGCTTCACCCAGGCGTCTCGCGAAGTCGGGATAGTCGTCGAGCGGATCCGAGCCGTCGCCG
>DASPHN010000091.1:0-2729 GCA_035629655.1 Saccharimonadales bacterium (SeqCode)
TCCCACATCCGCTCGCCGCGGAGGGTCACCTTGGCCCCGATCGAGTTGCCCGTCCGCAGGCGGAACTGGGCGATCGAGCGCTTGGCCTTGGTCACGATCGGCTTCTGGCCGGTGATGAGGGTCAGGTCGCCGAGCGCCGCGTCGAGCGCCTTGGCGTTCGACAGGGCCTCGCCGAGACCGATGTTCACGACGATCTTGCTGACCTTCGGCACCTCGTTGGGGTTGCCGTATTCGAATTGCTTCTGGAGCGCGGGCACGACCTCGGCCGCGTAGCGCTCGTGCAGTCGGCTGGTCACGACTTGACCTCCAGCTGCTCGCCGCAGTGCCGGCAGACCCGGACCCGGCGGCCGTTGTCCAGCGTCGCGTGGGCGATGCGGGTGGGCTTGTCGCAGCTCGTGCACACGACCATGACCTTGCCGACGGGCATGGGCTGGGCGATCTCGAGGATCCCGCCCTGCTGGACCTTCGGCATCCGGTCGGTGGAGCTCGACGTCTGGCGCGGCTTGGTGTGGCGCTTGGCGATGTTCACGCCCTCGACCACGATGCGCACGCCGCCGGCCGAGGAGCCACGCCGGAACATGCTGCGTCCCCCACGCGGCGCGGCCGCCTGACGGATGACGCGCTCGACCTTGCCACGCTTCCCGGCATCCTTGCCGGCGAGCACGACGACGGTGTCGCCCTTGCGGATCTCGGGCACCTTGGGCGCTCGAGCCACGGCGGTCCGTACGGCCATCACAGCACCTCCGGGGCGAGCGACACGATCTTCATGTAGTTCCGATCGCGCAGCTCGCGCGCGACCGGGCCGAAGATCCGCGTGCCGCGCGGGTTGCCCTGGTTGTTGATGAGGACGGCGGCGTTCTCGTCGAACCGGATGTAGCTGCCATCGGGGCGGCCGTATTCCTTCGCGGTCCGCACGATCACGGCACGCACGACATCGCCCTTCTTGACGGCGGCGTTCGGGATGGCCTGCTTGACGCTGGCGACGATGACGTCACCCACGCCGGCGCTCGTCTTGAGCGAGCGGCCCATCACCCGGATGCACTGGATCGTCCGGGCGCCCGTGTTGTCCGCCACCTTGAGGCGGGTCTGGGGCTGGATCACGAGACGGTCTCCTCCGTCGCCGCCGGGGCGGCATCGGCGGTCTCGGCCGCGTCAGCGCCATCGGTCGCGGCGTCGGCGTCGTCGGCCGCGCGGGTCCGACCCGGATGGGCCGCCCCGTGGATCGCTTCGCTCGTCTCCGCTTCCTCGCTCACGACGGACTCGCCGGGCAGACCGTGGTCGCCCACGCGCTGCACGATGCCGACCAGCCGCCAGCGCTTCGTCGCCGACAACGGTCGGGACTCCTCGATCTCGACGGTATCGCCGATCCTGGCCTCATTCGCCTCGTCGTGGGCCTTGAACTTCGTCGACAGGCGGATGACCCGCTTGTACAGACGATGTCGGGCCAGGCGCTCGACGGACACGACGATCGTCTTGTCCATCTTGTCGCTCACGACGCGGCCGACCTTGGTCTTCCGCTTTCCCTGCACCTTGGTGTTCGCTCCATTCATCGCGTGATGTCCCGTCACGCCGTCTTGCCGAGCTTGCGCTCGCGCTGGACGGTCAGGATCCGCGCGATCGTTCGCCGCGTCTGCGGGATCGTGCTGTAGTCCTTGAGCTGACGCGTGGAGAGCGCGAAGCGCGCGCCCCACAGGTCCTGCTTGGCATCCGTGAGTGCTGTATCCAGCTCCGCGTCGGACAGCGAACGGACTTTCTCGATGTCCATCCGTCAGGCCTCCTTGGCGCCTTCGCGCACGACCACGCGGGTCTGCACGGGCAGCTTGTGGCTCGCGAGGCGCATCGCCTCGATCGCCGAGTCGTGGTCGACACCGGCCATCTCGAACAGGATGCGACCCGGCTTGACGACCGCGACCCAATGGTCGGGGGCGCCCTTGCCGGAGCCCATCCGGGTCTCGGCCGGCTTCTTGGTCGCGGGCTTGTCCGGGAAGATCCGGATCCAGATCTTGCCGCCGCGCTTGACCGAGCGGGTCATCGCGCGCCGGGCGGCCTCGATCTGGCGGCTGGTGATCCAGGCCGGCTCCTGCGTGGCCAGGCCGTACTCACCGAAGGCGACGTTGTAGCCACCCTTGGCGAGGCCGGACATCCGACCGCGCATGACCTTGCGGTGCTTGACCCGCTTGGGCATCAACATCGGTCAGGCCCCCGTCCCGGTCACGGCCGGGCTGGGCGGAGCGAGCTCGGGCCGACGGATCGGCTCCTGGGCCACCTCGCCTCGGTAGATCCAGACCTTGACGCCGATGCGGCCGTACGTCGTGTGGGCGTGGACCTGGCCGTAGCTGATGTCCGCGCGGAGCGTCCCCAGCGGGATGCGCCCTTCCTTGTCCCACTCGCGGCGGCCCATCTCCGAGCCACCGAGGCGGCCGGCGACGGCGATCTTGACGCCCTTGGCGCCTGCCTTCATCGAGCGCTGGATGGCCTGCTTCATCGCCTTCTTGAAGGCGATGCGGCGGCTCAGCTGTCCGGCGATGTTCATGGCGACGAGGTACGCGTCGAGCTCGGGCTGGCGGATCTCCTTGATCTCCAGCTTGACCTTGCGGTTGCTCAGCGCGCCGATCTGCTGGCGCAGCACCTCGACGTTCGCGCCGCCCTTGCCGATGACGATGCCCGGCTTGGCCGTGTGGATGGTGACCGTCACGTGGTTGATGCCACGCTCGATCTCCACGCCGCTG
>DASPHN010000092.1:0-10298 GCA_035629655.1 Saccharimonadales bacterium (SeqCode)
CCGGCGGTCGAGCCGAAGCGCGTGTGGTAGACGACCAGCGAGCGCGACGGGCCGCTGCCGTTCGAGTAGGCCAGGACCCCCTCATCGACGCCGCCGCCGTCGGTCGTCAGGTCGTAGAGCAGGAAGTCGTCGGCATCGGCGAACCAGGCTCGGCGATGGAAGAGCGGGAAGACCTCGCGCTCGTGCCGGCTCACCAGCCACGGGTCCGGTCGCTCGTCGCGCGTCGCTCGCCGGAACTCCATGCCGTACTTCTCGCCGAAGCCATCGATCTGGCCGTGGCCCAGCATCGGCAGACCGGGCAGGGTGGCCATGACCATGGCCACACCGATGTACTTGTCGCCCTTGCCGAACTGCTCGACCGCGGTCTTCTCGTCGGGGTTGCTCATGAAGTTGACGTAGCGCTTGAGGATCTCCGGATCGAACTCGAGGGTCTCCTTGATGACCGTCCGATAGCCGGCGCCGTCCTCGTCGCGGAGCATGTGCATGAACGCGCTGTTGTAGACCCGGTGCATGCCGAGCGTCCGGACGAAGTAGCCCTCGAGCATCCAGAACGCTTCCGCGAGCAGGAGGGTGCCGGGCACCTCGGCCGCGACGCGATCGACGACCTCACGCCAGAACTCGACCGGCATCCGGGCATCGAACTCGGCTTGGCTCATCGCGTGCTCCGCGCGCGACGGGATCGCGTCGCCCGCGCCGGGCAGCGGCCACCACAGGCGCTGGATGTGGCGCTTGGCGAGGACCATCGCGGCATCGAACCGGATCACCGGGAACCGCCGCGCGACATCGATGATCGTGCGGATGACCTGCTCGCGAACCTCGGCCTGGAGGAAGTCGAGCTGGGCGGTGTCGTTCCACGGGAAGCTCGTGCCGTCATTGCCGTGGTAGACGTAGCGCTCGTCGTCGCCATCGCGGTCGAAGCGCTTGAACGTGACCGCCGCGTCCGTGTCGTTCCAGTAGTGGTCTTCGAGGACGATCCCGGCCCGCGGGTCGGAGGAGAGATCCGCGCCCGTGTAGGTGTACGACGGGAACGGCGGCTGTGGCACCGAGAGGAACCACTCCGGGTGCTCCACCACCCATCGCGAGTCGATGCCCATGTGGTTGGGCACCATGTCGCTCGCGAGGCGGATCCCGTGGGTCGCCGCGCGATCGCGCAGGTCCCCGTACGCCTCTTCGCCGCCGAGATCGTCCGCGATCCGATAGTCGTCGAGGGAGTACGCGGACGCGACGGCGTCCGGGTTGCCGCGCATGCGCTTGATGCGCTCCGATGCCTTCGAGCGCTCCCACAGTCCGATGAGCCACAGACCCGTGACGCCCCATGCCGCGAGGCGCTCCAGCTCGGCGTCGGGGATCGCGTCGAGCGTGCGGATGTCGCGACCGTGGCGCCGCGACAGCTGATCGAGCCAGACATACGTGCTCTTGGCCATCAGGACCAGGCGGGGCATCCAGGCGGAGTCGGTCGAGAAGGCCTCGGGCTCCTCGATCGCGCCCGTGAACGAGGGCGTGTGGGTGGGGCCGTCGCCCGGACCGCCGTCACCGCCACCACCGCCGAACCGTCGGTGGAGGCCCATCTCCTCCTCGACGAGGATGCCGATCGCTCGATCGACGCGGTCGAACAGGTCGTCGAGGTCGCTCCCGAGCAGCCAGCCCCAGGACTCGCGGATGAACCGCAGCTGGCCGACGAGCGAGTGCGGAGAATGGCGGGCCGGCTCCCGCAGCAGCTCGAGCAGGCTCCGGCCGGTGCCGTCATCGGCGGCGTCGGGGTCGTCCGGGTCGCCGAGGCCGAGGCCCTGATGATGCTGCTCGATCGCGGCCATCGCCGCGCGCAGGGTCTCGTCGGGCAGCGCGGACGAGTCGACGAGATCACGTAGCGGCCTGGCGGCCGGGTTGTCGTTGGCGAGCTGCACGAGCAGGAGGTCCTCGAGGCGGACCTCGCCGCGGTGGCCGACGCCCGGATAACGCCTGGCGAACGACGTCAGGAGGTCGGTCGTCGGTCGCGATCCGACCGCGGAGCGAACCGAGGCGAGGGTCGGTGTCATCCCGGCTTCCGGCCGACGCTTGGCGGTCTGGAGGATCGCCCGGTGCGCTGCCTCGTGGATCAGACTCAGGGCGAGCAGGTCGCCGGAGACGGCCTGGCGCGATTCGGCCGCGCGATCGGCGTTGAGCCGGGCGACGACCCGTCGGGCGGTCGGCGGCTGCAGTGGCGCATCGGCTGGCACGGCCTCGTCCACGCCGAGGCGCGTGAGCGTTCGACCGACCAGCGGGATCCGCTTCATACGTGGGCGAGTGTGGCACGTCGCGGCGGCCCCAGGCGGCGATCGTCGGTCAGGTCGACAGAGTCTCGATCGGTCGCGCGGCGGCGACGTGCTCGACCGCCCGGCGCAGGAGCTCGAGCCCTGACGGATCGAACTCGTAGGTCCACGGTCGGATGCGATCCCGCCGCGCGAACCGCTTGTCGAGGCCGGCCTTGAGCGCGTCCCGCGACATCAGGATGAGATCCGCGTGCTCGTCGACGCGATCGAGCGAAGCGGGATCGTCGGTCAGGCCGGCGACGATCTCGACCCCGGTGGCGCCCGAGAGGCGCAGGACGTCCTGCATGTTGTCGGCGCCGCGCTCACTCGAGGACACGAGACCGATCCGGGAGCCGGCCGGAAGGCCCGCGATCTCGTGGACCAGCTCGAGGTAGCCCGGCCCGACGAGCATGGCGACCACCGGTACCCGTCCGGCTGCCAGGACCTGGCACTCGTCGGCGTGGAAGGTCGTCGTGGCGACCAGGTCGTAATGGAACCTGTCGAGGCGCTCGGGCATATCGTCGATGAGCGTGCCCTCGGCTTCGATGACGCCCGGGAAGGCATCGACCAGGCGCTCGGCGTCGTAGCCGGCGTCGGCGCTCGTGCATTCGGCGAAGAGGACCCGGACGAGGGGACCGGGCCGCTTGCGCTCCGTCGCTGCCGCGAAGGTCGCCGAGGCCACCTCGTCCGCGGTGAACCCGGCGTGGGCCGCACGGCGGAGCATCTCGGCCACGATGCCGGCCAGGGCCTCGGCGCCGCGCCGTTGGGGCGGCCGATCGGCGACGTGCGTGCCGGCGCCGTGGCGACTCGTGACGTACCCACCATCGGCCAAACGTCGATAGACCGCCCGGATGGTATTGGGGTTCACTCGGAGCGCGGCACCCAGTTCACGGACCGGGGGCAGCCGAGACCCAGGCAGGAGCCGACCGGAATCGATCTGATAGGCGAGCTGCCAATAGATCTGGGTCGAGATGGGGACGTCGGAGTCACGCTCGACGTCGAGACCGCCGCCGGCGGCCGTTCCCGTCGCGCCAGGGATCGTCGAATCGTCGATTGACATAGTCCGATAGTCCAAGATAGCCTTTGACTTGGCCTAGTCAACTATAGCAACAAGGTAGGTACCCGAATGACCGGGTTGATCATCCTCGCGGCCATCGCCGCGATCTTCGCTGTGCTGGGCCTGGCTGCCATGCGCTGGGGCGTCGACTCTCGTGAGTGGACCCTCTACTCACGGCCGTCGCCGCTCTTCTACGCGAAGTAGCTCAGGCACCGAGAACGCCGTCCTCGCGGACGGCTCCATCGCGCTTCTCCTCGTCAGCCCGTGGCGCGCAGGCCGCGGGCTGACGGATTCCCCGGGTCGGGATCCCACTCAGGCGACCCGCTGGCCCACCGCGTCGAGGGCTGACCGGAGCAGCGACACCCCGTCGAGGCCGCTCGGGTCGCGGACCAGTGCGAGGTCATCCAGGAGGCGGCGCTCCAACCCGCTGTCGTGGAGGCTGTCGACCAGCCGCGACGCACGCACGGCGGTCCGCAGCGCCCCGGCGGTCTCCGGCCGGGCTGGGTCCTCCCAGAACCAGCCGCAGCTCGCGAACATCGCGAGGCGCCAGCGCTGGGCTTCGAGCAGCGCTGCGAACACACGTTTGGCGCGCTGATCGGCGCCGGGGCCGAGCCGTTCCGCGACGAAGGACGCCATCGACACGCGGCCGATCGCCACGTCCACCGACGCGTCGCGCGCCGCCCACGGATCCGGCGAGCCGGGGAGGTCGCGTGCCAGCTCATCGGTCACGCTGTCGATGCCGCCGGCGAGGCGCTCGAGCGCGGTCCGAAGCGGCGCCTTCCATGAGCCGTCCGTGACGCACGCGCAGTCGGTCGACCAACGCTCGAGGCCCTCATGGCAGCTCCACGAGGTCCGCTCATGCAGCGATGCCCAGGGCAGCGGCCCGGACGCCGCGGCTTCGGCGACGGCGGTCGAGAGCGGCACCACGTCATAGCCACGATCCGTCGGCGAGGTCGCGCCCACGAGCCGGGCCAGGAAGTGCTCGCGGAACGCCTGATGGTGCCCGTACAGCTCGCCATCCGTGGCGATCACGACCAGGGGGACCGCGCCATCGTCGGCGCCGGCCTCGGACATCCAGCCCTGCCCGAACCGCGGCCAGAGTCGCTCATGCACGAACCGGTCCGCGTCGGCGGTCGCTGACGGCTCGAAGGAGACGGCAGCGGACAGCAGCCCGTCGTACAGCACGACGATCATCGAGCGCGCATCCCCGAGGTCCAGCCGATGGGGCCGCCGGGTGTCCACGACGCCGTCGACCTGCCAGGGCGCCAGGACCGTGTGGGTGATCCCCTCGTCGGCGAGGATCCGGAGGGTCGCGAGGTCGACGGCCGTCTCGGGCAGCCACATCCCCGTCGGGCGTCGACCGAAGCGGACCTCGAAGTCGCGCAGGCCCCAGCGGACCTCGGTCCGCCGGTCCGCAGCCGAGGCCAACGGCAGGATCGTGTGATGGAACGGTTGCGCCATGCCATTCGCGCCCGCATCGCCGGCCCGGAACCCCTCGTATGCGACCGGATCGCCGGCCTCCAGCCAGCCGGCGAGGGTCGGGCCAAGATCCCAGGACATCGACGCCAGGTTCCCTGCGAGGGCATTCGGGCGGTAGCACTCGGCGCTGATCCGCGCATTCCAGTCGCGAGCGGGTGCCGCGCCCGGATCGGCCGGCAGGGTCCCGCTGAAGGGATCGGCTCGAGGCGGTTGGTAGAAGTGCCCGTGGACGGCGAGGCGCGGCCGGCTCACGCGCCCTCGGCGGTCCGGTCGTGGGCGGTCTCCACCGCGTGGCGCACGCTGCGGCGGACCGAGTCGCCCGGTCCGAGCGCGATCGGCCACGACAGCAGCAGCCCACTGCCCTGGTAGACCCGCTCGAAGCCGCTTTCCGAGTTCGAGACGGTCTCCACGGGTGCCCACCAGGCATCCGCCGGATCCACCGTCGTGCTGACCGACACGCCGACGTGATCGTTGCCCTGGCCGAGGTGCGTCACGTCCGTCGCCTGGCCGCCGACGTCGTGGCCCGTCCGCTCGCCCCCGACCTCCCACCACGCCGACGGGTTGCCTCCGCCGCCGAGCATCGTCAGCGTCCACTCGATCCCGAACCGGGCCTCGACCGGCGGCCCGTCGAGGTGGCGCACCTCGACCTCGAGCTCGAGTGTCGGTGAGCGCCGAGTCCCGCCGACGAGGAACGTCTTCGTGACCTCGACCTGGCTGGCGCCCACGGTCGCCTCGCGTCGGGCGATGAGGTGTCCCCGCCCGAGGTCCTCCACCTCGTACGCACCCTCGACCGCGTCACCCAGCTCGGGGGCCCGAGCCGTGGCCCACGCCTCGGCGCTGACGTCGCTCGGAAGGAAGCGCACCAGGCCGGAGCGCCGCTCGAACCTGTCGTAGACGAGGAAGCGATCGAGCCCCGGCTCCTTGGTCCGGACGACCTCGTGGATCGAGGCCGGCACGGCGCCGCCATCCACGCCCGCGGCACCATGCCCATCGGCGCCGGCCACCAGCGCGGCCTCGTGGCGGCGCAGGGTCTCGTGATAGGCCTCCGGCCGGCGACGCATCACGGCCGCCAGCGCATGCCGGACCGGCCGGATGTCCCAGCCGCCGATGCCCGCCCCCTCGGCGAGATCGATCGTGATCACCTGGCCCGCGTCGGCTAGTCGGACCTCATCGATCCCGTCCATATCGAGGTCGAGAGCGGACGCATCCACGAGCGCGCTCGTGGCCGTCTCGGCCAGGTCCTCGGCGGCGATGAGGTGCTCGTAGGTCGCCAGCCGCATGTGGCTGATGTAGATCCCACCGAACAGCCCATGCCAGTAGCAGTCGTTCGACTGGCCCTGGTAGAGGTGGTCGAGGGCGAGCTCGTGGTCGGGGCCGCCAGGCATCGCGGCGACGGCCTCCGACACTCGCAACATCCGCTTGTGGAGGTCGTTGATCTCCCGGTACTTCACCTGGAAGTTGCGCCAGAACGCGCCACGGAGCCAGCGCGCCTCGGGTCGGTGCTCGGCCTGCGCGCGATGAAGCACCTCGGAGAAGACGAGGCTCTCGCCGGCGGGCAATGCCCATTCGCCCATCTCGGCGTAGGAGCCGGTCGGGACGTACACCCGCCCGACCGGGGCATGCCCGGCGAGCCAGGTCGAGGGGGTCGTCGTCGAGAGCCAATCGGCGTTCGCTTCGAGGGCCTCGAAGAAGCGCTCCACCCAGCGTCCGTCGCCCCAGCAGTGCTGCCAGGTGCTGGGCCAGGCGCCGAACTTCTCACCGTCGTCGCCCATCATCCCGACCCGTGAGCCATCCTCGGTCGCGTGGTCCCTCAGGTAGCCGATGACCTCATCGACGTCGCGGAAGGGGATCCGGTAGCGCAGTCCCTGCTCGGTCCCGAAGACGCGCAGGAGGCGGCCCTGGTCCTCCGTCGTGTACGGACCCCAGAGGTCCTCCTCCGGGATCGCCGCCGCGCGGAAGTGCGCATCGTCGAGGATCGTCCACTCGTAGCCGGCGGCCGCGAGGGAGGTGGGCAGGTCCGGCTCCCAGACGCGCTCGGCGAGCCACGCGCCGCGCGGCCGCTGCCCGAAGCGGCGCTCCAGCTCGTCGCCCATCCGCACGAGCTGGCCGACGCGATCGCGCTCCGGCAGCGAGGCGAGGACCGGCTCGTAGAAGCCGCCACCGAGGATCTCGACCTGGTCACGGGCGACGAGCGCGCGCAGATGGTCGATCGCGTCGGGCCGCTCGGCGACCAGCCAGTCGAGCAGCGGGCCGGTGTAGTGCAGCGACAGGCGGACGCCGGGATGGCGTTCGAGCGCATCGAGCATCGGCTGGTAGGCCTGCTCGAAGACCTCCGCGAGGACCCATCCGAAGTTGCCGACCGGCTGATGGTTATGGAGCGCCAGGGCCAGGGAGATGCGCGGCGCCACCGTCGTCAGCCGGCCTCCGTGATCGCCGGCTTTCGGGCTCGCACGTCGGGCTCGACACCGGCGGCCGGGAGGTACAGCCCTTCGGTGTACTCCTGGAGCATGCGGGTCGTGGAGAAGCGCCACAGGGTCGTGGCCATCGATCGGCGCATGACCTCGGTCCAGCGCCTGGGCAGGCCATCCGCTCGGTCGTAGTAGCGGGGGACGAGGTCGTCCTCGAGCAGGCGGTAGAGGTCCTGCGCGTCGCTCCAGTCCTGGGCCGCCTCATCGGGATCGGTCTCGCGACCCCCGATGGCCCAGCCGTTGTCGTCGGTGTAGCCCTCGTCCCACCAGCCGTCCAGGACGCTGATGTTCGGCACCCCGTTCTGGGCGGCCTTCATGCCGGACGTGCCCGACGCCTCGAGCGGTCGGCGCGGGTTGTTGAGCCAGACGTCGACACCCTGGACGAGGAAGCGCCCGACCCGCATGTCGTAGTCCTCGAGGATGAAGACGCGGCCGCGCAGCTCCGGTGAGCGCGAGCGCTGGAAGATCTCCTGGATGACGCGCTGGCCGGGCCGGTCGGCCGGGTGCGCCTTGCCGGCGAAGATGACCTGGACCGGCCGCTCCTCGTCCCACAGCAGCTTGCGCAGGCGCTCGATGTCGCTGAACAGGAGCCCGGCCCGCTTGTACGTCGCAAATCGGCGGGCGAACCCGATCGTGAAGACCTTCGGGTCGAGGGCGGTCTCGAGCTCGGCAAGGACCGACGGGGCCTCGCCGTGCCGGGCGAACTGGGCGCGCAGTCGACCGCGGACGAAGATGGCCAGCTCGCGCTTCTGGCGCAGATGGGCCTCCCACAGGTCCTTCGAGGAGAGGCCGTCGAGGCGCTCCCAGAAGGGGTCCTGACGCGACCCGGCATCGAGCCGGTCCAGGTCCGCATCGAGATGGCGCTTGAGCAGGCCGACGACCGGCTCACCCACCCACGTGGGGCCATGGACGCCGTTCGTGATGCCGAGGATGTCGTGCGGGGTGGTGCCCCGCCATGTCCCGTTCGCCGTCTCGGCATGCAGCTGGCTCACGGCGTTCGCGCCGTTGGTCAACCGCAGGCTGAAGGCCGTCATGTCGAACTGGCCGCGGTCCTCGTCGGTGCCCAGACCCAGCTCCAGCACGCGCTCGACCGGGACGCCGACGTCGTCGAGGAGCGGTGTCGCGACGCGCCGGACGAGGTCGGCCTCGAATCGCTCGTTGCCGGCCGAAACCGGGGTGTGGATCGTGAACACGCTGTCGCGCCGGACCTTCGGCCAGGCATCCTCGAGCGTATCGCCGGCGGCGACGAACTCGCGGGCGCGTTCGGCCAGCAGGAACGCCGAGTGGCCCTCGTTGAGGTGCCAGACCGCGGGGTCCAGGCCCAGGGCCCGGATCGCGCGCACGCCGCCCACACCCAGGACCAGCTCCTGGTGGAGACGCATCTCGCGGCCGCGGACGTAGAGGATGTGGGTGATGGGCCGGTCCTCGGCCGCGTTCTCGCCGACGTCGGTGTCGAGCAGCAGGACCGGCACGCGACCCACCTGCGCCAGCCAGACGGCGACGACCAGCTCACGCCCGGGCAGCTCCACGGTGACGGTCAGCGGCGCGCCTCCGGGACCCTGGACCCGCGACAGCGGCAGCCGGCTCAGGTCGTAGTCCGGGTAGTTGTGCTCCTGATGGCCGTCGGCGTCGATCGACTGCCGGAAGTAGCCCTTCCGGTAGAGCAGCCCCACCCCGACGAAGGGCATCGCCATGTCGCTGGCCGACTTCATGTGATCGCCGGCGAGGACGCCCAGACCGCCCGAATAGATGCCGAGCGATTCGTGGATCCCGTACTCGGCGCAGAAGTAGGCGATCGGGCCGTCGAGCTTGTCGGCGTACTTGCGCGTGAACCAGTGATCGCGGCCGTTGGCCATGTACTGGTCGAAGTCCGCGAGGACGTCCTGGTATTCGGCCAGGAACTTCTCGTCATCGAGCAGGCGCGACCATTCCGTCGGGCCGGCGATCACCGGGATCGGGTTGCGGTAGCGGTTCCAGGCCGTCCGGTCGACGAGGCTCCAGAGGTTGCGCGTCCGCGGGCTCCAGGCCCAGTGCAGGTTGTACGCGAGACGCCGGAGGCCTTCGAGCCTGGGAGGCAGGGGGAAGCTGGCAGCTGGGATCGAGGGGACGTGGACGAGGTCCATGGCCGCGCATGATACCGGGTCGGGCGCACCATGTGAACCGGTTTAGTGAGGGTCGAGACGCGGCGCGGGGACGGGCCGGTACCATGCCTGTCTGATGGGACTGCGCGTCGCCTTCCTGGCCGCGGAATGCGAGCCATGGGCCAAGACCGGGGGCCTGGCCGATGTCGTCGACGCCCTCGCGCGCGCCCTCGGCCGCGTACCCGGCGACGCGATCGACAGCCCGGTCGATGTCTACCTGCCGCGCTATCGAGGCGTGCCGGCACCGGACCCGACCACCGTCCTGGGCGAGCTGACGATCGCCGTGCCGGACCCGAGAGCGCGGACCGGCTCGTCAGACGTGACGGTCATCGACGTCGTGGCCGATGGCTACCGACTGCGCCTGATCGACCACCCGCCGGCCTTCGACCGCGATGGGTTCTACGGCGACGCCTCCGGCGACTACGCCGACAACGCCTGGCGGTTCGGGCTGTACGCCCGATCGGCGCTCGAGGCGATCCGCGCAGAGGGCAAACCGGTCGATGTCCTCCATCTCCACGACTGGCAGGCGGGACCAGCGGCGATCCTTCGCGACCTGCGCTATGCCGATGACCCGCTCGTCTCGCCGGCGGCGATCGTCACGACCCTGCACAACCTGGCCTACCACGGGTGGACGCCGAACTCGGCGGTGCCGCAGCTGGGGCTCCGACCCGGTGATGGGGCCCCGGGCCAGAACGCCGACGGCATCGACCTCCTGGCCGCCGCCATCGAGGCGTGCGAGATCGTCAACACGGTCTCGCCGACGTACGCTCGCGAGGCGCTGACGCCCGAGGTCGGGATGGGACTTGACGGGTTGCTGCGATCGCGAGGCGACCGGTTCATCGGCATCCTCAACGGGCTCGATCCC
>DASPHN010000093.1:0-2016 GCA_035629655.1 Saccharimonadales bacterium (SeqCode)
GCCTCTGGTACTGGTTGCTCGATCGCGGCGGCCCGGCGGCCCGTGCCCTGGGTGTGCCGGCGCCGCCCGCCTTCGCGTTCCCCGAGAACGTCACCCCTGAGCTGGCTCCTGCCAACTGGTGGCCGCAGTACCCGGACTACCTCTACCTCGCCTTCACCAACTCGACCGCCCTCAGCCCCACCGACACGTTGCCTGTCGCTCGCTGGGCCAAGATGGTGATGCTCGTCCAGTCGTCCGTCTCGCTCGTGATCGCCATCATGATCGTGGCGCGAGCCGTCAACATCCTGACCTGACCCCTCCGGGCCGACATCGGCGTACGCTCGGTCCCTGCCCAGGTCTCGAGGGAGACGCCATGGAGTGGTTGTTGCTGCTGTTGGTCGCAGGAGGGGGCGGGCTCGCCGCCAGGCAGGTGCTCGGCCGCAGGTCGCGGCACCGCGAGGACGCAGCAGAGCTCGACGGCATCCGCCAGCTGGCGGACGAGGACGTCACCTACCTCGGCGAGCAGCTCCAGCGCCTCGACGTACATGTCCAAGGCCGCCCGCTCGACCCGGACGCCCAGGTCGACTACCAGGCGGCGCTCGACGCGTACGAGGCCGCGCGGCGAGAGGTCCCGCGGATCCGCAAGGCCGAGGACGTCAGCACGGTCACCGACACCCTGTCGGCCGGGCGGTACGCGCTGGCGTGCGTCCAGGCCCGGATGGCCGGGGAGCCGCTGCCGGAGGTCCGCGTGCCGTGCTTCTTCAACCCGCAGCACGGGCCGTCCGTGGTCAACGTGATGTGGACCCAGCCCGGTCGCGGCACCCGGAGCCTCCCCGCGTGCGCGCAGGACGCCGCCCGGGTGGCCGACCACGAGGTGCCTGAGATCCGCAGGGTCCCGATGGGCGGCCGTACGGTCCCGTACTGGGACGCGGGCGCCTCCTATCAGCCGTACGCCGATGGGTACTTCGCCGGCTCCGCGGTGATGCTGTGGGCGTTCCAGCCGCCCATCCCCTGGGGCGGCGGAGGGGCCCCCGGCTCGTTCGACGGCGGCGACTACGGCGGAGGCGGGTTCGACGGGGGCGGCGGGGACGGCGGCGGCGGCGGGGGCAACTAGGCGGTTCGCCCCCGAGTGACAGACTCGACGCATGGGACTCTTCGACCTGCTCAGGCCCGGCCGCGACGAGTCAGAGCGAACGGCGTCCGCCCTCGAGGCGGCGCGCGCGAACGCACCGGACGACAGCGCCATCGGGCGGCTGGTGCAGGTGTTCATGGACGCCGGCCTCGACGGACGAGGACCCCTGCGGTCGGCGACGAGCATCGCCGAGGCGGCCCGCCGTCGTACCTCCGACCCCGAGGAGGGCGTCGAGCGGGTCGTCCGGCTGCACGTGATCGGCGGGGCGGTCGGCGGTTTCGTGACCGGCCTCGGCGGCTTCGTGACCATGCCGGTGGCGCTGCCGGTCAACATCGCGGAGTTCTACATCCAGGCGACCCGGATGGTCGGGGGCATCGCGACCCTGCGCGGGTACGACCTCGCGGACCCGCAGGTGCGCACGGCCGTGATGCTGACCCTCGTCGGCGCCAAGGCCGACGAGGTGCTGGCCAAGGCCGGACTCTCCACGAGTGGCGGATCGATGACCAGGCTCGCCGTCGGCAGGCTCCCACCGGCCGCCCTGATGGTCGTCAACAAGGCCGTCGCGTTCCGGCTGATGCGCGGGGTCTTCGAACGGTTCTTCTCCCGCCTGGGCCGCGGCGTGCCCTTCGTCGGCGGGATCCTCGGCGCCGTCATCGACACCTGGATGATGCGGCAGATCGCCGCGCAAGCGCTCGCGGAGTTCCCGCGGGTCGAGACCTCGGGAGGCACCACGTGAGCAAGGACGACACCCCCATCAGCGACCAGATCAAGCGGGCCGTCGACGACCTCGAGCTCGAGGCCAAGGTGCGCGAGGCGGCGGCGGCCGCCGAGGACGCCGTGCTCCGCGGCCTGGAGGCGACCGGCTCCTACCTCCGCGATCACCGCGGCGACATCGAGGGCTTCTT
>DASPHN010000094.1:0-29638 GCA_035629655.1 Saccharimonadales bacterium (SeqCode)
ATGAACGCGAGGAGGCGGAGCGGGATGGCGAGCAGGGCGCGCATCAGGCGGCCTCGCCACTCTCGTCGTCCGCCGCCGCGGTCGCATGGGCGGCGCGATCGCGCTGCACGAGGATGGCGAAGACTTCGTCGAACGAGGGTCGATACTCGCGTGCGGACGACACCTCCCCCCCGTTCGCGGTGACCGCTTCGACGACTTCGGGAAGGGCCGAGGCCGCGTCGTCGACGGTCACTCGCAGCCGACGCGGACCGTCGTGCTCGATCCGCCGTACCACATCCGACTGGGCCAGTGGCGCCGGGTCGAAGACGCCGGCCGTCTCCACCTCGACGACATCACCGCCGATGGCCTCACGACGCAGGTCGTCCGGCGTCGCGAGTCCGATGAGCCGGCCCCCCGCGATGAGGGCGACGTTGTCGCACGCCTCCGCCTCGTTGACGTACTGGGTCGTGACCAGAAGGGTGCGCCCGTCGTCGCGAAGTCGATGGAGCTCATCCCAGATCGTCTGGCGCAGGAGCGGGTCGATCCCGGCCGTGGGCTCGTCGAGGAACATCAGGGACGGGTTGTGGACGAGGGCGCAGGCGAGCTCCAGTCGACGCTGCATGCCGCCCGAGAGGTCGCCAGCCTGTCGCCCGCGCGCCTCCCACAGGTCGACGAGCTCCAGGACTTCGCGCGTCCGCTGGTGGCGGGTCCGCCACAGGATCCCGTAGAGGGACGCGACGAAGTCGACGTTCTCCCGCGCGCTCAGATCCCGGTACAGGGTGAATTGCTGGGGCATGTAGCCGATCTGCTGGCGCGTGGCTCGTCGAAAGCGCACGGGATCCTCGCCGAGGACACGGACTTCGCCCTCGGTGGGGCCCAGGGCGCCGGTGAGCATGCGCACGGTCGTGGTCTTGCCCGCGCCTGAGGGGCCGATGATGCCGAGGATCGTGCCGCTCGGCACGTGCAGGGTCAGGTCCTCGACCGCCGTCTCATCGTCGAAGCGTTTCGTGACGTGGTCGACGGAGACCGCGGTCGGTCTCGCGGGGTCGGGCACGGCGCGTGCCGGTGTCGAAGGGTCGGGAGCAGCAGGTGCGTCCATGGGCTGCGGGGTCTCCTGGGGGTCTGACGGCACGGCCGCCGCTTGCCTCGAGCGATCGCGACGTCCTCCCGGATCGTCGCGATGGACGTGGCCAGTCTCCAGTGGCCGGCGTATCGGGCACCGGATGCGGGCCGACGTCCCCCTTGCAGCCGCATCGCGAACGAAGGACGCCCCGCGCGCGGGGACCCGTCGTTGTCACGCGGCTGGAACCCGGAGGTGACGGCATCGCATGGCGCCGGCCGACCGCACGTCCCATCGTTCCCACCGATGTCCGACGGGTCCGCTCCAGCCCTCGATGCCCGCGCGATCGCGCGCGATGCCGGCTTGCGCTATTCGAGCGACTCCCGGCCTGGCTGGACGCGCCGGCGTGCCGGCCGTGGGTTCACGTATCGGGATGCCCAGGGTTCACCGGTAAACGATCGCGACGCGCTGGCCCGGATCCGCGCGCTGGCGATCCCCCCGGCCTGGACCGAGGTCTGGATCTGCCCGTGGCCCAACGGACATCTGCAGGCAAGCGGGCGCGATGCCCGGGGACGCAAGCAGTACCGCTACCACGCCGACTGGCACTCGCGCCGCGACACCGACAAGTTCGAGCGCATGCTCAGCTTCGCGGCGGCGCTGCCCCGGATCCGCCAACGATGCGATCGCGACCTCGCGAAGCGGGGGATGCCGCGCGAGAAGGTGCTGGCCGCGGTCGTCAGGCTCCTCGAGCTGACCCTGATCAGGGTGGGAAACGACGAGTACGCCCGCCTGAATCGATCGTTCGGCCTGACGACGCTCCGCGATCGCCACGCCAGCATCGAGGGGACCCAGGTCCGCTTCCGGTTCCGCGGGAAGTCGGGTCAGACCCACGAGGTCGGCCTTCGCGACCGGCGCCTGGCGGCCGTCGTGCGCCGCTGCCAGGAGCTCCCGGGCCAGGAGCTCTTCCAGTATCAGGATGCGGACGGCGCGCCTCGGGATGTGTCATCGGACGACGTCAACGCCTACATCCGAGATGCCGCGAGGGGCGACTTCACCGCGAAGGACTTCCGCACCTGGGCGGGGACGGTGCTGGCCTACCGGGCGCTTCGCGCGCTCCAGCCGGGCGACGGGGACCGGGCGACCAAGCGCAACGTCGTCGAGGCGATCCGCGAGACGGCCGATCGGCTGGGCAATACGCCGGCTGTGGCTCGGCGGAGCTACGTCCATCCCGCCGTCCTCGAGGCGTACCTCGACGGCGAGGTCTCCGGCGCCCTGGTCGAGGCGGCCGAGGAGCAGGCCACGCCGCCTCGCGTGGCGACGGAGGACGAGGAACGAGCCGTCGTGCGCCTGCTTCGACAGCGCCAGCGTCAGGCGGCGACGCAGCAGCGCGCGCGACGCCGCGGGTCGCGCACCACGGGGTCGGACCGGCAGGGTCAGGCGGCCTCGTAGCGCGGCAGGTTGAAGGCGATCTCGACGCAGCGCTCGTCGATGTACGAGGCCCAGAACCTGCCCCCCATCGCCCGTACCAGCTGTCCGGCCACGTACATCGCGATGCCCGGGCTCGTCATGCCGGGACGCGGGTCGGTCGCGGGCAGGTCGAACAGACCCGGCAGATCGCCTTCGCCCAGCGTTGCCGTCCTGTCCAGCAGGCGGCACGCCACTCGCTCGTCGACGCCCTCGATCACGATCTCGAGCTCGGTGGGACCGGTCGCGCGGAAGCCGATGTTGGACACCATGTTTCGGATGGCGTGGGCGAGGGCCCCGGCGTCGGCCGCCACCGGGGCAGGCGTCCCCACGAGGCGGAGACGCGTCTGCAGCATCGGCCAGCGCTCCGCCTCGTATTGCGCCGCGGAGTCGACGGCACGGATGACGGAGACCGGCTCCCGGCTGACCGACAGCGCGCCATGCTCCAGACGCGTCAGGACGAGCAGGTCCTCGACCGCCCGGAACAGGCGGGCCGCCTCGGCATAGACGTCGGCTGCGAGCTCGCGGCGCATCGACGGCAGCAGCTCGTCGTCGTGAGCCAGGACCGCGCTGCCGGCGTAGATGGTCGTGATCGGCGTGCGCAACTCATGGGCAAGCACCCCGACGAGGACGTCGTGGTTCGGCAGGGGCGCGTCGACCGACGCGTGCTCTCGAAGCGGATCGGCCGGCGGCTCGGTCGCGTGCATGGTGGAAGGGTGGCCCTTGCCGGGTCCCCGCGGTGTCGCGCGACCCGGGGTTCCCCTTGCGACGGCGTTGCGCTTGGCTCAGCCCTCGCCGTCGTCGTCCACCAACGGCAGGCACACCTCGGCGATGGTCCCGAGGCTCGGACCGTCGGAGGTGAGCTCGATCGTCCCCTCGTGCGCGCTCACGATCCCGCGACAGGCATAGAGGCCGAGCCCGAGCCCGGGGATCCCCTGCGCCCGTGCCCGGTCGGCCCGAACGAACCGCTCGAAGACCATGCGGAGCTCGCTCGATTCGAGGCCCATCCCGTGGTCGCGGACCTGCAGCCGCGCCATCCCGCCGTCGCGTGCCAGCTCGATCCGGACCGGGCCGTCCTCGGGAGAGTACTTGAGCGCGTTGCTGACGAGGTTGATCACCACTCGCCGGAGCAGGTTCGGGTCCCACACCCCCACCAGGCGCGGCCCGGCCGGGGGCGCAAAGGTGACCCGCCTCCGCGATTCCGGGTCGAGCAGCGCGAGCGCTTCCTCGATGATCGACTCGAACGTCGTGGGCTCCGTCTGGAGGTCGATCGCCCCCATCGCCACGCGGGTCGCGTCACCGAGCGTATCGAGCATGGTGTTGATCTCGCCGACCGCGAGCACGGCGCTGTCGATGACATCGGCCAACCGAGCATGATCCGGCTCCGGCTCGGCCAGCCAGCGCGCAGCGAGGTCGAGGGAGCCGGTCACGAGCGTGATCGGCTGACGGACGTCGTGGAGCGTCGTCGCGAGGAACTCCTCGCGCAGGGTCTCGATGCGCTGTGAGAGGGCGGACAGACCGATCGCCGCCGCCCCATCGAGGGCGTCGTCGATGACCGCCTGGCCGGCGAGGATGTCCGCGGCAGGGGCGTCCGCCACGCTGTCGATGAGCGCCCGTGAGATCTCATGGCGAAGCAGACGGAACTCGGTGACGACCGCGACGGGTCCGAGACCTTGCTCGAACCGGACCCGCGCATGATCCGCGGCCGCGGCCGCCACCGTCGGGTCGTCCATCGGCGCCACGACCGCCGAGGCACGTTCGGAGGCCCAGAGGATCGCGATGATGCTGTCGAGGACCGTCGGGATGTGATCGGCGACCGCGGCGTCTGGCTTGTCCTGGTGGAACGGCTGCTCGCGCGCTATCCGAAGCCACGCCTCGAGGATGGAGTCGCGCCTGGCCGCGAGCGCCTCGGCGATGGGGCGCAGGTCGGCGTCAGCATCGACGACGTCTTCGATCCGCTGATCGAGATCGGTCGCGACGGCCTCCTCGGGCATCGCGGTGCGTCCTCCTTCGTCCGCGATCGAAGTCGGCGCGGACCACGGGAGGATACCCCCTCCTCGTGCGCACGTCCGTTCGGCGTACCCGCGCCGGACAGCAAAGGACCCCGGCGAGGCCGGGGTCCCTCGTGCGTTCGCCTTGGGGGTCAGCGCGGGGTCTGATCCCGCTGGAAGTCATCGCTGGTGTCGTCGGCGGCATCGCGCATCTCGTCGCCGGCATTGCCGAGCTCCTTGCGGATGTCGTCGCCGGCGTTCCCGACCTTATCGGCGAGGCTCTCGTCGCCGTCGGCCTTGCGCGCCGTCTCCTTGGCTGTGTCTTCCACTTCGCGATAGCCCTGCTTGACGTCGTCCATGGTGGAGCCTCCGTTCGGGGCGGCACCGGCGACGCCGGTGTCCATATCGCCACCGTAGGGGAGCGATATATCAAGCCGTGCCATCGGTCCAGCCCCGCGACTATCGTGAGCCTTGCAGCAGCAAGGAGCCTCCGACAGCGTCCTACCGGTTCGCGGTCGCGCTGGTTCCCGGCTTGGTCGTTCCGGTCTGACGGTCGAGCAGCGTCAGGCCCATGGCCGCCGCCGGGATGAGGGCGAGCAGGACGAGCAGACGCGGAGCGCCGCCGACCAGCAGGCCGAGGGCGAACCCGACCGACACGAGGGTGCCGGCGGAGAGGCTCTCGTCCGATCCGCTCCGGATCGTCCGGCCGGCGTCGGCCAGGGCGATCTGCGCCGTGCTGGCGGCCTCTGGCAGTCGGCTCGCCGCCTCGTTCGCCGCACCGATCACCGTGTCGGCGACGTCGCGGGCCGTCTCGCCCGCCGTCTTCTCGGTGGTGGTGCCGGTGGTCGTGGAACTGCTCGTGCTGGCCATCTCGAGTCTCCTTCGCGATCCCAAGTGTGACGGTGTCAGAAAGGGCGACGGACGGCCCGAGGAGGGGACCCGGGCCGTCCGTGCGAGTCCCGGGAACGCCCCGTCACAAGCGCTCCCGGCGGGATCTTCGGGATGGTCATCGACGACGGTGAGCACCTGGGATCTCGCTCGCCGCCGCGATGTCCGGAACGCTACGGTCCCCGCCCCCACAGCAGGATGACGACCCTCTTGAGCGACCTTGCATCCGCATAACAGGCAGAAGGTGGCTCCCGGACCCCCAGTGGCACGGGAGCCACGGACCGAGTCTCATCGACCCGGCGTCAATGTCGCCCGCTCCGCAGGCACCGCAGCGTTGCACGAGCCTCGCGTCTCTACTTCACATCGTCCTGGACGACCTCGCCGCGCCAGGCTCCCGTGGCGACGCCGCGGTCTTCGATGAACTTCTTGAACCGCTCGAGGTCGGCCGTCGCTCGGCGCTTGACGAAGCCCAGCGCGTCGCCGGCCGATTCGACCGGCCCTTCCGGCTCCACATCGAGCTGGAGCGCGACGCGAGACCGACCGTCGTCGATCCGGTGGAACGTCACCACTCCCGCGTTGCGCGCACCGCTCGTGGACGTCCAGGCGATCCGCTGGTCGGGGGTCTGCTCCGTGATCTCGGCCTTCCAGACCTTGCGCTGGCCAGCGATGTCGGCTGTCCACTCGAGCGTCGTGTCGTCGAGCTGGCGGACCGATTCGACCCCTTCCATGAACTGCGGGAAGGACTCGAATTGGGTCCACTGGTCGTACGCCGTGCGGACCGGGACGTCAAGGTCGATGGTCTCGAGGATCTCCGACATGGTGCTGCCTCCTTCGGCATGTGGTTTTGGACGCAAGAAGACCCACCGCTCGGGTGGGTCTGCTTGCAGTGCTTGGGTGGCGTGCCGGACCGTGTCCGGCGCAGTGGTCAGACGGGACCGCGACCCGCGCGGCTCCGGCCGGTGATGGTGCTCACGACGAGCACGACGATGACCGCACCGATGACCGAGACCACGATCGAGCTGATGTCGAAGGGGCCGTCGATCGGCTTGGTGTTGAACAGGACACTGGCGAGGAAGCCGCCGACGAGCGCGCCGACGATGCCAAGCACGATGTGTCCGATGACGCCGAGACCCTCGTCACCCTTGACGAGGAAGCCGGCCAGATACCCGGCGATGGCGCCGAGCACGATCCACGCGATGATGCTCATGCTGATACCTCCATCCCCAATGCGGGCCTTGCACCCGCTTGCTGGGGGTCTGTGCGGCCCGAAGTCCGGGCTTGGGACCCACTGTCGAGGTCCTGACCCCACGCCGGACTACACGGGAGCGGTCCGGACGTAACAACGGCATGAAGACGGCAGGTCCGAACCGACGATGTCGGACCGCCCGGGCACGCCGACGCCGGGCCTGGATCAGGCCCGGCGTCGGCACGCGCTGTGGGTGCGTCTGTATGGCTGCTACGGCGAAGGCGACGCCGACTCGACCGGCGCGGTCGACTCGCCGGCGGACTCTGCGGGTGAGGCTGCCGAGGACTCGACGGGGGCAGTGGTCGCGTCGACCGTCGGTGCGCTGGTCCCGCCGGCCGGGCTGCACGCCGCGATCGCGGCCAGCATCGCGGCAGCAAGGATGAGACGCTTGAGCATGGTGTCCTCCAAGAGTGCGGGAATGGGAGCCCCGAGTGGCGAGGGCAGCCGGGCCGGAGTGCGGCGCGGTCGACCGGACCCTATCGAGCGGCGGGCCACACCCATGTCGCCGCACGCGCGCGCGGGTGTTGCAGCAGGCTGACAGGGGCGTTCGAGGTCGGCCCTCGGTTGGCGGCGCTGGGCACGCGGGCGACTCGACAGGGGATTGTGATGCGCACGAGATGCACGGAGGGGCACATGGCATCACCGGCAGGGTCGGTCCGGTCCACCATGCGCCGGGGCGTGCCACCGGGCTGCGGTGAAGAGAGGATGCCGATCCGATGACGAGCGACCACGCGCCGGCGACGATCCGCTGAGCGGGATCCGCGCCCGGCTGTTCGACGGGGACGGCCAGGACCGAGAGATCGAGCTCAAGGCGGGCATGCATGCGGAGGTCGGCGACCGCCAGCTGCTGTGGGTCGACCTCGATCGGCGGGACGAGGATGCCATCCGCCAGCTGGCGGCCGACCTTGCCCTCAGCGACGAGGACATCGAGCGGATCGCGGAGGAGCAGGGCCGTGCGCGCCTGACACGGAACGCCGAACGGCTGCACCTGACGTTGGAGGCACTCGAGCCTGACGACGACGATCGACTCGTTCGCCGTGAGCTTGTCCTGCTGGTCGGTCCGAACCTGCTCGTCACCATCCACGATGGGGATTCCCCGGCGATCGACCGATTCATCGATGGCCTCGACGGCGACACCCGGCTCGGGATCCTCGACGCCGCCGACCTGATGTCGTCGCTCGTGGACGAGGTGATCGCCGGCTACTTCGCTCTTGCCGACCTGATCGATCGGGACATCGATCGTCTTGACGAGCGTGCGTTGCGTCGCGAGCCGGGGCAGGACGTATTGGCCGAGATCGTGCAGGTCCGACGTCGCATCAGCCTGGTCCGCAAGACCCTCGCGCCGCATCGGGAGGCGCTGGCAGCGCTCGGCCGGCCGGAGATGAAGGTCGAGGAGACGATCGGCCAGCCATGGCCGGGTCTGGGTGACCGGCTTGAGCGGGCGATCGAGGCGATCGAGGGCTTGCGCGGCTCGCTGCTCGGCACCTACGACATCCACATGGGCCGGTCCGCGCAACGCGCCAACGACGTGATGAAGGTCCTGACCCTGCTGTCGGCCGTCCTGCTGCCGTCGGTCGTCCTTGCCGGGATCATGGGCATGAACTTCAAGCTGCCGTTCTTCGATGACCCGGGGAACTTCTATCTCGCCCTCGGCGGGATGGTCGTCCTGTCGCTGGTGATCCTGGCCATCGCGCGGTGGCGCCGCTGGCTCTGAGCCGTCAGTCGTCGGCCATCACCCGGAGCGCGAAGCCGAATTCCGCCCCACCGGCCGGTCGCGGGAGCGCCCAGATCCGGCCGCCCATCGCGCGGACGAGCCGAGCGGACACGAACAGGCCGATGCCGGCCCCCGACGTCATCCCCGCGGTCGACGGCGAGCGGTAGAACAGCTCGAAGAGCCGCTCGGCCTCCTCGGCGAGGATGCCTGGCCCATCGTCGAGGATGCGCACGAGGACCTCGTCCTCGGCGGCTTCGAGCACGACATCGACCGACGAACCGCTGCCGCCGTACTTCGCCGCGTTCGACAGGAGGTTGCGGACCACCTGCTCGACGTAGGTCGGGTCGGCCACGACGGTGGCCAGGCCGGACGGCACCTGGATGTCGAACGTCACGCCCGGCCAGCGTGTCTCCTCCGAGCGCACCACGACGGGCACGACCCGCTGGAGGAGGACCGGCTCCTGACCCAGGTCCCCGTCGTCCTCCCCGAAGCGGTTGAGGGCCACGACGTCCTCGACCAGCCGCTGGAGGCGCTCCGCCTCGGCCGCGATGTCGATGAAGATCTCCCGGCGGGTCGCCTCGTCGAGCGTGGACCCCTCCCGGGCCAGTGTCTTCGCCCCGCCGTAGATCGTGGTCACCGGGGTCCGTAGCTCGTGTGACAGGACCCCGATGAAGGTCTCCCGCACGGCCTCCCGCTGGCGGGCGGCGGTCACGTCGCGCAGGACCACGATCGTCTCCCCATGGCCCGCCCCTCCGGAGGCCTCGCCGGTGACCGGGTAGGTCGCGACCTCGATCCAGCGATCCGGATCGCGTCGAGTGGGCAGGACGACCGGCCCACCGTGGCGGCCCAGGGCCGGGGCGAGGTGCTCCGGGTCGATGAGCTCGTCGAGGACTTCCTGGTAGGTCTGCTCGTCGACCTCGGGGAAGAGATCCTGCCCAGCCGGGTTGGCAAGCGAGATGCGCCCGTCCGAGGCGCACACGATGACACCGTCGCCCATCGCCCGGATGACCGCGTTGAGCTCGGCGGCACGAGCGTGCTCGGCTTCGGCCAGATGCTGCAGCCGGGCATCGGTATCGACCCGCTCGCTGACATCACGCGCGATGGCGACCAGCCCCGATTCGCCCGGCAGGTCCACCCGCTGGAGGATGACCTCGACGGGCAACCCGGGGCCCACGGCCCTTCGCAGGTGCAGGTCGACGGTCCGTGCCTCGACGCGGCCGTCACGAACGGGCTCCATGAGCCGCTCTGCCTCGGCGTCCCCGAGCCCCACGATCCCGCTCCAGAACGGCATCCCGATGAGATCTTCGCGCCGATACCCGAGCAGCTCGAGCGCCCCGCGGTTCACGTCGCGGATCCGAGCGCCATCATTGGGGTCGATCACGAAGACCGCCTCGGCCACCGCATCCAGGATGCGCCGGAAGCGATCGGCGACCTGGTAGGTCCGGGCGTTGTCGATGGCCGCGGCCGCACGAGATGCGAGGTCGAGCGCGAAGGCGAGGTCGGCGCGATCGAAGCGGCGGCCGGATCCACCACTGGCCAAGGTGATCGTGCCCAGCATCCGGCCCCCCGCCTGGAGCGGGACGCACATGTAGGAGCGGAGGTCCAGCTCCGCGATGAGCGTCGCGTGGCGCTCGTCCCTCGCGGCGGCGGCGAGCATCTCGGGAGAGAGGTCGGAGATGAGCTGCGGTTCGCCCGAGGCGATGACGCTCCACGCGCCGTTGGGCGCATCCCGACGGGGCGGGTAGTCGCGGCGCAGCTCTCGGACGAGCTCGGCCTTGGCCGGATCCTCGTGGGCGAGGGCAAGCTCGACGAGTCGACCATCCTCCGTCAGCAGCTCGACCGCACACCAGTCGGCGATCCGTGGGACCGCCAGCGCGGCGACGCGACGGAGGGTCGTC
Organism: Saccharimonadales bacterium (SeqCode); assembly: GCA_035629655.1. Classification (GTDB taxonomy): domain Bacteria; phylum Chloroflexota; class Limnocylindria; order Limnocylindrales; family CSP1-4; genus SPCO01. The sequence goes on from DASPHN010000094.1 coordinate 10,241, forward strand.
TCGAAGTCGAGCGACTCGCCGAGGATGCGACCAGCCTCGGCCATGAACCGGGCGAGCTGATCGCCATCAGGACCGACGCCGGGCTGGCCGCGGCCATCGTCGTGGGGCGGCGCAGCACCGACCGCGCTGGTCACGCTTCGGTCGGTGATGGCTCCGTCAGGCACGGTCCCTCGCAACAACGTCCGGTCCGTGCCCATGCGCGGACGGCCGGATGGCGATCGGCCCGGTCCGGCAGCCTGACTCCACCACCGGAGCGCTTGCGGCGCCGACCATCGACGCGCCGGTCCCATTACAGGGGCATCGCAGATCCGCGGTGCCGGTCCCCGTCAGTCCGCCCGCGTCGCTGCCCCGTCCGGCAGTGACTGCTTGTACCCCTTCGTCGTCTCTTGATCAGGTGTTTCGATGGCCGCGGGATCCTGCGCGACGGGCGTCTCACGAGCCTGGAGCCGGGAGAGGATGATCTCGATCGAGGCCGCGACGGGGACGGCGAGGAACGCGCCCACCAGGCCGCCGGCTGCCGTGCCGATGAGCAGGCTCAGCAGGACGAGCAACGGCGAGATCCCAATCGTGTTGCGCATGACGATCGGGACGAGGACGCTGCCCTCGATGAACTGCACGACCAGGTACATGATCGCGACGACGACCGCCAGCTCGGGCGAGACGGTCGCCGCGACGAGGACGGCCGGGATGGCGCCGAGGAGCGGACCGACGATCGGGATCGCCTCGGTGATCGCGGCGATCAGGCCGAGGAGCAGGGCCCCGGGCAAGCCGAGCACGGTGTAGGCGATGCCTGTCGCCAGCCCGATGGCGCCCATGAGGATGAGCTGGCCGCGGACCCACAGCCCGAGTCGGCTTTCGATCTCGTTCCAGGCGTCGCGCGTCCCGGCTCGACGCTCCATCGGCAGGAAGGACAGCGCATAGCGCTGCAGTCGAGCGTGCTCGACCAGCCAGAAGAAGACGAGCACGAGCAGCATGACGAACGAGGTCGTTGCCTCAGCGACCGCCGTACCGACCTGCACCACCTCGTTCGGGTCCGGTGGCGGCGCCGGCTCGAAGATCTGCCCGACCGAGTCGATCAGCGCCGTGATCGAGCTTGCCAGCGCCTGCGGGCGCAGGTCGGCCGCCCAGGCCTTCGCCGAATCGATGAACGTGGGCAGGGAAGAGGCGATCTGCTGGGCCTGATCGATGGCCGCCGGCAGGACGATGAATGCCAGCCCGAACATCACGAGGAAGAACGACGCGTAGACGACGAGGATCGTCGCGCCCCGGCCGAGCGGCAGGTGCTGGCGGATCCAGCCGACCATCGGCTCGAGGGCGCTGGCGAGCAGGACCGCGATGAACAGCAGGAGCAGGACACCGCTCGCCGCGATGCCGAGCTGGATGAGCCCGAACACGATCAGCGCGCCAAGCGCCAGCCCGGCGCCCCGGACCATCCACGGGGTCAGATCGGAGCGCATGGTGACGGGTGCCTCCAACGGGTTCGGACTGGGCCGATGCGCCGCCAGCATGCACTCGGGGACTTCCAGCGACGATGCGACCCGGGATGGCCGCATTACGACGCCGTGTCATCCGCCTCGCGTCACGTTCGGGCGGACCTCGGTACGATGCCGCGATCACGCTGGAGGAGCCGAGATGACCGAGCCGGGGCACCTGCCCATCCCGACCCCGGATGCAGGGAGCATCGTCGTGACCGGTACGGGCCGGGTCTCGGTGGAACCCGACGTCGCCGAGCTGCGCCTCGGAGTCTCGATCGTGCGACCCACCGTCGAGTCCGCCCGGTCGGAGTCCGCGACCACGATGGACGCGATCCTCGAGGCGGTGGACACGGCTGGCGTGGCTCGACGCGACGTGCGGACCGCGATGCTGACGGTCCAGCCGCGGTACGACTACCGTGACGGCAAGGCGCCGACGCTCACCGGCTACGAGCTGGCGAACGTGGTGGCGATCACGGTCCGCGATCTCGGTCGCTTGGCCGAGGTCGTCGACGGCACGCTGCGCGCCGGGGCGACGAGCATGGACGGCCTGAGCTTCGAGGTGGCCGATCCGGCACCCGCCGAGCGTGAGGCGCGCCTCCGCGCGATGGCCGAGGCGCGCGCCCGGGCCGACGTCCTGGCCGAGGCCGCCGGCCTGCGGATCCTGGGCGTCGCGGACATCACCGAAGGGGGCGCGATGCCGCCGCCCGGCCCGCGGCTGAAGGCAGAGCGGATGATGCTGGCCGCAAGCGACGTCGCGACGCCCGTGGAGGCCGGCGAGACCGAGATCAGCGTCACGGTGACGGTCAGCTACCGAGTCCGCTGACCCGCGGCGTCTGCCCCGTTCTCAGTCCGCGACGACGAAGCGGAGCAGCTCGCCGCTGCTGAGATCCGTCGCGTAGAGCTCGCCCTGCGCGTCCTCGGCGATGGCGCTGACCGAGCGCCCGGAGTCGAGCGCGACGCTCGCCTCGCGCGTCTCGTCACCGTCGGCAGGAGTCACCCAGACGCGGCCCGAGCAGTAGTCGCTGAAGACGTACCAGCCCACGAGCGCGGCCTGGGACGGTCCGCGGTAGACCGTGCCGCCGGTCACCGAGCAGCCCTCGTCGTGGCCGTACTCGGCGATCGGCAGGGTCAGGCCGGTGGGATCGCAGCCCGTCTCGGGCTCGTAGCAGTGCGTCGCCTCCATGACATTCCACCCGAAGTCGACGCCGGAGGCACCCGCCCGGGCCACGTCGATCTCCTCCCATGCGTTCTGGCCGACATCGCCGATCCACAGGTCGTCGGTCTCGCGGTCGAACCGGATGCGCCACGGATTGCGCAGGCCAGTGTGGAAGATCTCCGGCCGCGCGCCGGCCTGACCGGCGAACGGATTGTCCTCAGGGATCCCGTACGGGTCGTCGCCGTCGGCCGGGATGTCGACGTCGAGCCGCAGGACCTTGGCCAGCAGCGTCTCGAGCGACTGACCCGAACCGAGCGGATCGCCGCCGCCACCGCCGTCGCCGGTGCCGACGTACAGGAAGCCGTCGGGCCCGAAGGTGAGGCTCCCGCCATTGTGGTTGCCGAATCGGTCCTCCATCCGGAGAAGGATCCGCCCGCTGTCCGGGTCAGCGACGTCCTCCTCGTTCGCGTCGAGCTCGTACGAGGCGAGGACCTGGGCGCCGTCGAGGGCCGTGTAGTAGACGAAGAATCGTCGATCCTCGGGGTCGGGGTGGAAGGCGAGGCCCAGCAGGCCTCGCTCGCCGCCGGCCGTCACGAGGCCGGCGATGTCCAGGACGGGTCGATCACCCACCGCGCCGTCGCGGACGAGCTGCACGCGCCCGACCTGCTCCGCGATGAACAGGTCGTCGGGCGCCGATGGCCGCCACGCGATGTCGAGTGGCGCATCGAGCCCGGACGCGACGGGCTCCAGGGCGAGGGTCGGGGCGGCGTCGGCGGAGGGATGGGGCTCGTCGGAGGCGTCCGCCGTGGGCCCGGGCGTGGCTCGTGGCGACGCCGAGGCCGGCGCCTCGCTCGCCGGATCGGTCCGACCAGGGGAGGTCGTCGGTCCGCCGCACGCAGCCAGGGCCGCGAGCAGGATGAGCGTCAGGATCGGGAGTCGTCGTGGGGCTGGGGACATGGCGCGAATGCTAGCGGGGCCGCCCGGAACGAGCCGTTCGTCACGGGTCGCCTCCCGCTACGCTGCCCCCGAACAGCCGACGGAGGAGCGATCGATGGATGCCTGGGAGCTGGCCGAGGTCGAGGCGGTGCAGGCCGCGGGTGGCGGCGCCTACCACGAGTTCCTGTCCGTCCCGGACCTGTCGGCCGGCCTGTACGTCCTCGAGGCGGGCGCCACGGATGCGCAGTCGCCGCACCGCGAGGACGAGCTCTATGTGGTCCACGCGGGCCGGGCCATGGTCACGGTCGGGGACGACGAGCGGCCGGTCCGGCCGGGCTCGATGGTGTTCGTCGCCGCCGGCGTCCCGCATCGCTTCCACGACATCGAGGAGCGGCTCGTGCTCATCGTCGCCTTCGGGCCGGCCGAGGGGTCGCGCGGCTAGGTCGTGCCCTCAGGCGGCGCCCGCCGGCCCGCTCCCGCCCGGCTGGCGCGCGGCCGCTGCGAGCTCGAGGGCCAGCTCGGGGCCGCGGCCCACGTCGTCATGGCGGAAGAACACGTAGGCATCCAGGCCGACCTCGAGGAAGGGGCCCAGGCGCGCGGCCCAGGTCTCGATCTCACGACGACCGTAGTCGTGGCGGCGAAGCCGCAGGTAGAGGAACGACGCCGTTCGATGCAGCCTGGGGGGCTCGGGATCGTCCGGCAGGTCGGTGGCGCACAGCGCCGCCCCCGCGGCGGTCAGCGCGGCGACGGTCTCGTCCGTGTGCCAGCTCGCATCCTGGAACTCCAGGGTGAGCGGCACATCCCGTGGCCACGCCTCGAGCAACGCCGTCAGGCGCTCGTCGTCGCGCGTGACGCCGGCCGGCACGCGGAACAGCACGCTGCCCAGGCGATCCCCGAACGCCCGGTAGGGGTTCGTGAGCCACGGCATCCCGGGCTCGGGTGCCGAGGAGAACGCGCGGAAGGACCCACCGCGCTGGGCCTTGACGACGAACCGGAAGTCATCGGGCGTGGCGGCGAGCCAGGCAGCCACCTTGGCTGCCGACGGCTGCTGGTAGAAGGTGTTGTTCAGCTCGACCGCGGGCAGCTGCGATGCGTAGTGACGCAGGACCGCATCGCCCTTCAGGCCGGGCGGATAGAACCGCGGTGCCCAGGCCGGATAGGCGAAGCCACTGGTCCCGACGAACAGGCGACCCGATCGATCGGGCGCCGGGGAGTCAACGGCCGTCGTCGGGACCGCCGGGAGTCGTGTGGTCACCGGCCGTCTCGCGGATGGCCGCGGCGGCGGCCGCGCAGTGGTCGGTCTCGCCGCCCGGGCCGGCCGCATCGGCGAGGCGCAGCATCGCGACCTCGATGGTGGCCAGCTCCGCCGCGTCGAGCGTGGCGAGGAAGTGGTCGTCGATGCCGCGCAGGTGGGTGCGGGATGCCGTGCGCAGCCGGTCCAGCCCGGCCGGGGTGAGGACGGCTTCCGCGCCGCGCGCGTCGGACAGGCACGTATCGCGCTCGACGAGCCCATCCGCCACGAGGCGGTCGATCAGCCTGGTCACGCCGCTCTTGCTCAGGATCATCGCGTCGGCGAGGTGGCGCATGCGGATGCGCCGATCCGGTGCCTGGGCGATGGCGAGCAGGGCGTCGTACTCGGCCAGGGAGAGGTCGTGCTCGGCGCGGAGCTCCTCATCGAGGCGGCGCGAGATCCGGGCGTGGGCGCGGAGGAACGCCCGCCACGGCTCGAGGCGGGGGTCATGCGCGGTGAGGGGTCGAGCGACCGGCTCGGCGGCGGTCATGGCGGGGATGCTACACCTTGCCGTAGTGAGGCGGTAGTTGACAGTGCAACGATATGCGAATACAGTTGCGATGTCAACGAAATCACGGCAGCGGACCGATGGAGGTCGGCTGCATGCGGAGGAACCCCGATCACATGACCACCTGGAAGCTCGATACCGCCCACACGCAGGTCCACTTCTCGGCCAAGCACATGATGGTGACGACCGTGCGCGGCCGATTCCACGACGTCCAGGGCACGATCGAGCTCGACGAGACCGATCCGACGCGCTCGCGCGGCGAGTTCACGGTCGCGGCCGCGAGTGTGGACACCAACTTCGGCGCGCGGGACGCGCACCTCAAGTCGCCGGACTTCTTCGACGCCGAGCAGTACCCGACGATCACGTTCGTCTCGACCGCGGTCGAGTCGGCGGGTGGCGACCGATACCGCGTCATCGGCGACCTGACGATCCGGGACGTGACCAAGCCCGCGACGTTCGACGTCGAGCTCGATGGCATCGTGCCCGGCATGTCCGGCGCCCGCCATGCCGGCTTCTCGGCGACGACCACGCTGCAGCGCGACGACTGGGGCCTCAACTGGAACGTCGCCCTCGAGCAGGGCGGCTGGCTGGTCGGCAAGGAGATCAAGCTCGAGATCGCTGTTGCGGCCGACGAGGTCGCGGCGACCGAGGCTGCAGAGCTGGCGACCGCCGCCTCCTGAGGCCCGCGGCGCCGATCATCGCGGCGCCCGTCCACGCTCCTTCGGACCATACGGCGCTCCTCCGCCCGAACGCCCCGGCCATGCCGGGGCGTTCGTTCGTCCGGCAAGCGGCCGTGGTGCGTGCCGGATACTGGTCCCGCCGCCCTGGCCGGGGCCGGATGGCATCATCGCCGTCATGGCACGCCCACCGACCGACGCCGCTGCCGACACGATCGTCATCGGTGGCGGCATCGTCGGCGTGTCGGTCGCGGCGCACCTCGCCGAGCGCGGCCAGCGAGTCCGCCTGTTCGAGCGTACGGCGCTCGCGGCCGCCGCTTCGGGGAGGAACTCCGGCGTCGTCCAACATCCGTTCGACCCGGTCCTCGTCGCGCTGTACCTCGAGACCGTGGAGTGCTACCGGGCGCTCGAGGCGCGCACCGGCGGGGCGTTCGCCTTGCCCGCCGAGCCGGTCGGGCTGCTGAGCGTCGGACACGATCCGACCGCGATCGAAGCCATGACGGTCTCGCTCGCCGCCTCGCATCCCCGACTGCAGCCCACCTTCCTCGGCCCTGGCCAGGCCACCGCGCTCGAGCCGTCGGTCGCGCCGGACGTCGCCGCCTGCCGGCTCGACATCGGGTATCCCGTGGCGCCGGCCGCGGCCACCCTGGCCACCGCTGGTCGGGCGGCGGATCTTGGCGTGTCGATCACGATCGGCGCCGACGTTCGACCATGGTTCGACGGGGGCAGGGTAGCCGGCGTGGAGTCCACCGATGGCCAGCGCCATGCCGCGAAGGACGTCGTCGTCGCGGCCGGGCCATGGACGCCGGCCCTCGTGGACCCGGGCGGGACGTGGCGACCGATCCGCCCGCTCTGGGGCGTCGTCGTGCCGGTCACGCTCGCCGGCCCACCCCGTCACGTGCTCGAGGAGGCCGACATCGACATCGAGCCGGGCGACGACAGCGTGGTCGAGACGACCGGACCGTCGTTCAGCCTCGTGACGGCGGCCGGCTCGAGCTCGCTCGGCTCCACGTTCCTTGATGACGAGCCGGACGGGCCGGGCTGGGTCCCGGCGCTCGTGGAACGGGGTGCCCGGTTCGTGCCCGGGGTCGCCGGCGCGCCGCTCGGCGCGGTCCGGGTCTGTGCGCGGCCGCGCAGCCGCGATGGCCGACCGCTCATCGGACGGGTGCCGGGCATCGACGGCCTGTGGGTCGCGGCTGGCCACGGGCCATGGGGGATCTCGACCGGGCCGGCCTCAGCGCGCCTGCTCGCCGACCTGCTGACGGGGGTCGACCTGGCCCCTCCGGCCTCCCTCGACCCGGCGCGCTTCGGGGCCGTGCTCGCCTGAGCAGCGCCCGGCGGGTCAGCGCCAGCTGTTCGGGTCGAAGAGGTAAAAGACCGTCTGCGCCCAGCGTTCACGGCATCGCTCGAGGCTCTCATCGATGCGATCGCCGAGGGATCGGCCACGGAGGTCAACGCGCTCGACCGCGGCCGGCGTCTCCAGCCCCTCCGCCGGGCCGAGGGAGTCGGTCATCGAGGCGGGCAGCGATGCGCGATGCGGGTCGATCCTGCCCAGGCGCGTGTGGACCGCGTAGTCGGCCATGGTGCATGGAGCGTACTCCTTGACAGGGCGCAGGGCTATCCTGTCGCGATGACGATGACCGTTCGCCGGTTCGGGGCCCAGAGCATGTCAAGCACGCTTCGCGAGGTGCTCGTGAAGCGGCCTGCCGAGGCCTTCGGCCGGGCCTTCGACGACCCGGCTTGCGGCTTCCTCCGGCCGGTCGACCTGGCGGTCGCCCAGCGTGAGCACGATGCCTTCGTCGAGACGCTGGCCGGCCTCGGCCCCAACGTCCACCTCCTCGATGCCGAGATCGACGACCCGGATCTCGTCTACACGTTCGACTCGCTGCTCGTCACCGATCAGGGCGCGATCCCGTTGCGGCCGGGCAAGGCCAACCGTGCCGAGGAGCCAGCCGTCCTCGAACGCTGGATGGATGAGGCCGGGATCCCCATCGTCGGCCGGATCGAGCCGCCCGGCACGATCGAGGGCGGCGACACGTTCTGGCTGCGGCCGGACCTGTTCTGCATCGGCCGGACCCTTCGGACGAATGCCGCCGGCGTCGACCAGCTGGCCCGGCTGATCGGCGGGGATGTGCGCGTCTTCGACCTGCCGTACTGGAAGGGCCCGGCCGAGCTGATCCACCTGATGAGCGTCATCTCGCCCGTGGCCGACGACCTGTCCGTCGTCTTCCTGCCACTCCTGCCGGTCGGCCTCTGGGAGCTGTTGCGCGACCTCGACGTGCGGCTCGTCGAGGTGCCCGAGGAGGAATTCGCCACGCTCGGCTGTAACGTCCTCGCGGTCCGGCCGGGTGTCGTGATCATGGCCGAAGGCAATCCGCGGACGGCCGCCGCCCTCACCGCCGCCGGCGCCGAGGTCCACACCTACCCGGCGACACAGGTCGGCGTCAACGGCTCAGGCGGGCCCACCTGCATGACGCGGCCGATCCTTCGTGACTGACCGGACCGACGGCCGATGACGATCGACCGCGATGCGCTGATCGACGACCTGGCGGCCCTCATCCGGATCCCCTCGATCACCGGCTCGGAGGAGGCGGTCGCGGCCTGGGCCGCGGAAGCCCTGGCGGCGCTCGGCATGCGCGTCGAGACCGTGTCGCCAGACCCGGCCGCGATCCGAGCCGACCCGGACTGGCCGGGCGAGGAGATGCTGCGGACGGCGCTCCCCGTGGTGCTCGCGCGGGCCGGGCGATCCGGCGGTCGGCGCGTGATCCTGAGCGGCCACCTCGACGTGGTGCCGCCGGGGGACCCGTCGACATGGAGCGTCGATCCATGGGCGGCCGAGATCCGTGATGGCCGCCTGTATGGCCGCGGCGCCTGTGACATGAAGGGCGGCGTCGCATCGATCTTCGCCGCCGTCCGGTCGCTGGCCGCGACCGGCGATCTGGACCGGCTCGGTGGGGAGCTGCTCGTCGTGCTCGTGCCGTCGGAGGAGGACGGCGGACAGGGCACCCTCGCTGCGATCCGCGCCGGGGCGACCGGCGACCTGGCGATCATCCCGGAGCCATCGAACCTCGACATCGTCGTCGCCCATGCCGGAGCCATCACCTTCCGGCTCACGGTCCCGGGGCGTGCCGCGCACGCCTCGCAGCGGCGCGAGGGCGTCTCCGCGCTGGACAACCTGTACGTGCTGCTGCGCGCCCTCGAGGCCGACGAGGCTCGCCGAAACGAGGCCGAGACGGACCCGCTGATGACCGCCATCGGGTTGCCGTACCCGACGATCGTCGGGATGGTCGCGGGCGGCGAGTGGGCCTCGACCGTGCTCGATCGGGTGACGGCCGACGGCCGCTACGGCGTGCGCCTGGGTCAGTCCGCCGCCGACGCGGCCACCGAGCTCGAGGCGTGCATCGCCGCCGCCTGTGCGGCCGATCCGTTCCTGCGCGAGCATCCCGCGACCGTGGAGATCACCGGCGGGCGCTTCGGCTCGGCGCGGGTCCCGTCCGACCACCCGCTGCCGATCGGCCTCGCCGACATGGCCGAGGCCGTGACGGGCCGTCGCCCGACGCTCCTCGGTGAGCCCTACGGGGCGGACATGCAGATGTTCGTCAATGTCGGCGACACGCCGTGCGTGATCTACGGTCCGGGCGACGTCCGTGTGGCACACAGTGCCGACGAGCACGTCCCGCTCGACGAGGTCGAGACCTGTGCCCTGGTGCTCGCGGCGTGGGTGCGCCGCGAGCTTGCCCCCGCCTGAGGCGCTCGCTGCGCGTTACGCGCCGGCGGAGCGTGTCTCGGCGTGGTCGGCCACGGCCGTCCGCCTGGCCACCACCAGCAGCAGCGGGACGACGACCAGGGCCGCGCCGAGCAGGCCGAGCGTCGCGTAGCCGGCGAACGCGACGACCACGCCGGAGGCGAGGCTGGCGGCGGCCGCCGAGCTCCAGATGAGGCCATCGGTCAGGCCCTGGACTCGGGTCCGCTCGGAGAGGGAAAGGTCCTGGGTCAGCAACGCGGAGCCGGCCACGTATCCAAGGTTCCAGCCGTAGCCAAGGAGGAACAGGGCCGCGAACAGGAGGACGCCGCCATCGGGCGGGGCGACGGCGGCCAGGACCGCCGAGCCGGCCGTGACGACGAGCCCGGCAAGGATGACGGGCACACTCCCGAACCGATCCGTCAACCGACCGGAGATCGGCGAGAGCCCGAACATCCCGAACGTGTGCCCGCTGATCACGATGCCGACCGCGGCGAGGTCGTGGTGGTGCTCGGTCATGTGCAGCGGTGTCATCGTCATGATCAGGACCATCACCACCTGGACCGTGAGGAGCGCCACGATCGCGACCGGCACGTTGGGCCGGCGGAAGACGCTGGCGAGCGAGGCCGCGGTCGACTGGTCGCCGGTCGCTTCGTGGCGCGACGAGACATCGGCCAGGGCGTACGGATCGGGACGGAGGGCGACCATGGTCAGCACCGCGGCGATCCCGACGAAGATGACGGGCACCAGGTAGGCGCCCGCCAGCTCGGGGAGGCCGAAGGAGGCCGCCAGGGTCGATGCCGGGGCCGCGAGGTTGGGCCCGATGATCGCGCCGACCGTCGCACCCCAGACGACCGTGCCCAGCGCGGATGCGCGGCGGTCCGCCGGGAAGAGGTCGGCGGCGACGTAGCGGGAGAGCTGGTTGGACGAGTTGCCGAAGCCGATCAGCACGGTCCCGGCCAGCAGGATCGGCAGCGAGCCGGCGATGATCGCGGCAGTCGCGACGAGGGCTCCGACGACGCCGATGGCGTAGCCCGCCGCGAGCCCGACGCGGCGGCCGAACCGGATCATGACCTGGGACAACACGATCGCCCCGACCGCGGCGCCCATGACGACCGCGGCCCCGGGCGCACCGCTGAGCGTCGCCGAGCCGGCAAGCTGCTGGGCGACGATGGTTGCGACGGTCACCGCGGCGATGTGGCCCGTGCTGCCGAGCGCGACCCCGGCGACCAGCGACCACAGCGTCCGCTTGCGCAGACGCGCAAGCTCGGACCGGGGCAAGTCCAGGTGCTCGGTCTTCACCGCGGGATGATACGTGCGAGGGACGGACGCGCGGCGGTCAGTCGAGTCCCAGGGTCAGGATCTCCAGCTGCGGCTCCACTGGCGCTGCCGGCTGCGGGTCCGGCCGGGCGGCAGCCAGCTCCGCGAACCGACAGAACGCGTTCGCGAGCCGCATCTGCTCCGGGGTCCGGGCACGGACACGGAAGAGGTCCGGCGCAGCGACCACGATGGCGACCCCGCGCGCCCGGCTCGTCGCGACGTTGAGGCGATTTCGGCTGTAGAGGAAGTCCATGCCCCGGGGGGCGAGCTCCGGCGACGACGTCGTCAGCGAGTAGAGGCTGATCGGCGCCTCCTGGCCCTGGAACTTGTCGACCGTGCCCACGCGCGCCTCGGTCGGCAGCCGTCGCTGGATCGCCCCGACCTGGGCGTTATAGGGCGCGACGATCAGGATGTCCCGCCATCCGACGGGCCGGGTGACGCCGTGCTGGTCGGTCCAGCGGGTGCCGCCATCGATGATCCCGCGAGCGAGCATCGCGACCGCGTCCGCCTCCTCCGGCGACTCGCTGTCGGCCTCGACGGACGGACTGGCCACCAGTCGGGGACCCGTGCCGTCGATGATCCCGGCGCCCGTGCCCGGGCCGAGGACGGCCTGGACGGCGAGATGTGCCTCCGGCTCGAGCCGGCCCTCGTAGAACGCTTCCGAGGTGAACGCACACAGGTCCGGGTGCAGACGCCAGGTCGTCTCGAGGAAGAGACCTCGGTCGGCCGGCATCGTCGCCTCGTCCCCGAGGAGGTGCGCGAGCGCTGACCGGTCCGCGCCCGGCGGATGGGACCCCCGCAACGGCTGGTCGAGCTGCTGCGGGTCGCCCAGGAGCACGAGGTTCGACGTCGACGCCGACATCGCGAGGACGTTCGCCAGCGAGATCTGTCCGGCCTCGTCGACGAACAGGGCGTGGACGGCGCCATCCAGCTTGGGCGAGGTCCACAGCCAGGAGGTGCCTGCGGCGAGGTTCGCTCGCCCATCGTCCAGCTGCGCCCGCGCGTCGTCGGCGTTCTTCGCCCGAGTGACCCGCGGGTGATCGACGACGTCGCCGCTCGGGTTGTGCTGCACGGCCTGCACGGCGATCCGCTCGTCTCCAGCCGCCTCGAGCACGGCCTCGAGGAGGTTCCCGATGACCTTGTGGCTCGTGCCCGTGATCCCGACCCGACGGCCGGCAGCCAGCAGCGTGCAGATCATCCGGGCACCGCTGTAGGTCTTGCCCGAGCCGGGTGGTCCCTGGATGGCCAGGGTGGTGTCATCGAGCGACGACACGAGCCGCCGAGCGGCCGCGAGGTCGGTCTCGTCGTCGGACCGGAGCGGCGCCCCGGGTGGCTGCCCGACGCGTGGCGGGCGCCGTCGCAGGAGGTCGAGAGCGGCGCCGTGCGACCCATCGGCCAGGAGGCCGTGGTCGGCAACCCACTCGGCCAGCTCGAGGAGTCGTTCGCGATGGCTGCCGGTCCGGAACTGGTTCAGCGGCACGAGCGCTCGTGGATGCGCGTCGCTCGACGATCGCTTGACGTCGACGGTCCGCCCGGCGAGGTCCAGGGCCACGATCTCGCCGATCCTCCAGGCCGACGGCGCCGCGTCGGGATCGTCCTGCTTGCGGCGCGGATCGTGGACCTCGCCACGGCCCACGTCGACCTCCTGCGCAGGGAAGCGGTATCGCCACACCTGCTTGCCGGTCTTGCCTGGCGCTTCGAGCGCCTCGACCGGCTCGAGCATGCCGATCGCTTCGTCCTCGTCGACGAGCTGTTCCGGCGTGAGGTCCATGAGCCGGTGGTATTCCCACCACATGGCCTTCTCCTCACGGCGATGCCAGCCCAGCAGCTGCGCCAGCAGCCACCGAGCCTGCTGATCCGGGTCCCGCTCGGCCGCGTCGGCGGGGGTGGTCGCGGCCGGGGCAAGGCGTTCGATGAGCGCTTCGACGCGGGCCTGGGACTCCGTCAGGTCGGTCGGGAGGATGGCCTCGCGCGCATCCGGTCGTGGCACCTCGCGCCCGAGCAAGCTCGCGAGCTCGCGACGACGATCCTCGAGCCAGTCGCGAAGGCGCTGGTTGCTGATGACGTCGTCCTCGTTGTAGCGCTCGATGCGCTCGAGGTGGTCGGACTCGGGACGCTCACCCTCGCCGAGCTCCAGCCACTGCTCGAACGCGACGATGCTGCTCCCGGCGTCGCGGAGGTCGATCTGCCGCTCGAACCCGTAGAAGGGCTCGAGCTTCTTGATCGAATAGCTCTCGACCGAGGCGCGCAGCGACTGACGGACGACACGAAGCAGGTCGACCATGACGCCCTTGCGGAGCAGGTGGTCGACCTCGTCCTCGCGGGTCCCGTAGCGACCCATCAGACGCTTCAGGGCGGTCGGCTCGTACGGCGCGTAGTGGTAGACGTGCAGGTCGGGGTCGACCTGGAGTCGGGCCATCACGAAATCGATGAACCGCTCGAAGGCACGCCGCTCGCCCTGGAGCGTGAACGTCCCGTCCTCCTCCCGCGACCAGAAGGAGTGGAAGGTCCCGTCCGTTTCGGAGACGCCGAACAGGTAGTCCAGCCCGTCATCGAGCGCGAACGGATCGCCCTCGATGTCGAAGGACAGGTCGCCCGGCGATGGGGCGGGCAGCGAGGCCAGCCCGCGTTCCGGGTCCAGCGCCTGGCCCGGCTCGGGGAGCAGCAGCTCGTATCGGTACTCGCCGGTCAGCCGGCGCTCCAGCTGGAGCCGGGCTTGCTCGCGGACGCGCAGCAGCGCGGCGGCGCTCGTGCCCTCGATGGGCGGGTCGATCGGGATCGGGAGGGTCCCGAGGGAGGCGAGCGTGGCGACGCCTCTGCCCTGCAGTCCGCGGCGTTGCCGTGCCGAGATCCCCGCGACGAGGCTGAGATGATCGTCGTCGCGGCGTCGCTGCACGCACTCCGCCGCCCAGCGGCAGACGTCGCAGTGCTCGACGGGTTCCGGGTAGGTCGTGGCTGGTGGAAAGGCCGCCGGGGTCTCGTCCGCCATCGTGGCCAGGAATCGATCGCGGGCGCTCCGGTAGTAGGCCATGTAGTCGTCCACGCGGAGGCGCTCGACCGCCCTCGCGCTGCCGCCGAGGGCGACGTGCATCCACTCGGGTCGAACGCCCTGGATCCGCTCGAGCTGGTCGATGTACGAACAGATCTGGAGCACCGCGCTGGACTTCACATGGCGGGCCAGCTTGGTGTCGGCGACCTCGTAGTGCCACGGACCCCAGACCGATCCACGCGCCGGGTCGTCGACCCGCAGGAGGAAGTCGGCGTGGCCACGCCACGTCCCGTCGAAGAAGGTGGCCTGGTAGATGACGTCCGATCCGCCGGCCATCGCCTCGATGGTCGCTGCGGCCGCCGCCCGAAGTTGATCGCCGCGATCCTCGATGGAGCCATCCAGATCGATCCGGACCGTCCGGCGGCCGTCCGCCTCGAGGTCGGCGAGGTAGCGAGCCTCGTGCTGGAAGCCACGTTTGCGGATGATGTCGAGCTCGGGGTCGTCGCGCATCGGGCGCTTCACGAGATCCGCCAGCGCGGCGCGCTCCAGCTGGGTCAGGTGCTCGCAGGCCAGGTAGGCGACGAGGTCCGTGGCGGCGTAGACCGGCCGTCCGTCGATCGTCTGCACGCGCCAACCTTACCGAGGGTCGGTGTCAGCTCGCCTGTCACGGTCGCGCTACGCTTCCGGGCATGGGTGGAGTGCCACGCCGCGACCGGTACGGCCGGGAGGTCGGCGAGACGTTGGAGAGCCTCATCGAGCGGCAGATCCGCGAGGCCACCGAGGACGGCCGGTTCGACGATCTGCCCCACCAGGGCGCGCGGCTACCGCTCGAGGATGATTCGGCGGCTGGGGAATGGGCGCTCGCCCACCGGATGCTGCGGAATGCCGGCGCGGCACCGCCCTGGATCGAATCGGATAAGGAGGTACGCGCCCTGCAGGCGCGTCGAGACGAGCTGCTCGGTCGAGCCGGGCGGGTCTCGTCGGTGGCGTGGCGGCGGGCACGGGCCGACTTCGCGGATCTGCTCGATCAGCTGGATTCGGCGATCGCGCGGGTGAACGCAGAGGCGCCGACGGACCGGCAGCATCGCCGCCCGGTCGACCGGGCGGGTGAGCTGTCGCGGTTCGACGCGTTCGGGCCGGACCGTCGCTAGGGACGGACGCGAGGGCTCGACGCGTTCGATGCGTCGGTCAGCTCGTGGCTGACCGGTGTCTAGTGGGACCGGCGGACGTAGCCGCAGATCGGGCAGGTCGCGACCCCGGTCGACGGATCGACCTCGAGGAAGGACGTGCAGCCGTTCGTGCTGCAGTACGGCCGGTGGGCCTGGGTGGCCGCCGACGCGCGTCGGCGGAGGCGTCGCATGTTGCTGGCTCGGCCAGCGAACGACGTCGTCGCAGTTCTGGTCATCATGGTGCGTGGGCTCTGGTGCTTTCTGGCGCGCCGGATGGCGTCGGATGCCATCGGCCGCAGCCGGTGATACTGGTCGCTCGGCAGCCGAGATGGTGGCCGGAGCGGGTTGAGGGTCCGGGCGGCGTACCGGGAGCGTCCTTGTGGGATCCGCTCGACCGGGGCCGTCGCGACGGACCGGTGACGCCGACTACAGTGCCATCGAACGTCCGTTCTGTCAAACGAGCCGAAGGTCCGGGAGGGAGCATGACCAAGGCCGGCATCGGTGACGAACCAGGGGGGCGTGAGCCGCTGCGGCCGGATCCGGTCGACATGCGGGGCATCCCGATGCTCGCTGACGCGCCGGGGCGGCTACTGATGACGTCACTGCCCGGCGGCCCTCGCGATCGCGGCCACGGCCCTCCGGGGCGGCTGGACGAGGACGCCGCCACGCTCCGGGAGGTCGGCGCGCACCGTCTCGTGCTCCTCGTGGAGGACACGGAACTCGATCGGTACAGCACGGCCGGGATCGTCGCGACGATGGCCGCCCACGGCATCGTCGTCGAGCGGCATCCGGTCCCGGACATGGGCACACCGTCGGACCGTCCGGCGTTCCTCGCGCTCCTGGACGCGACGATCGAGCGCGTGCGTGCCGGCTCGACGGTCGTGGTCGCCTGCCTCGGTGGCTATGGCCGGACGGGCACTACCGTCGCATCCCTGCTCGTCCGGGCGGGCCTCACGCCGGACGACGCGATCGCCCGGACGCGCGCGTGCCGGCCGGGCACGATCGAACGCCCCGCCCAGCTCGAGTTCGTGCGGTCCCTCGGGTGGCGCCCGGTCAGCCTTCGCGTACCACCACGCCGATGATCTCCTCCCCATAGCGGTCGAGCTTGGTCGGACCGACGCCGGGGACCCGCCGCAGCTCGGGCATCGAGCGTGGCTTCCGCGCGGCGATCTCCTCGATCGTGCTGTCGTGGAAGATGATGAACGGCGCCACCTGGTCGGCCCTGGCGCGCGCGGTTCGCCAGGCGCGCAACGCCTCGGACAACGGCGTGCGATCGCCGGACCCGACCGAGGGCCGCGCGACGCGGGCCGAGGTTCCCGGACCGGGACCCGGGAGCTGCCGGACGACGGCCGGGACGAGGCCGTCGAGGAACCGCGACCGGGCGCGCCTCGACTCCCGGCCCGAGCTGCCCGTCCGGCGGCGCGCCCAGGAGAGCCAGAGGTGGGTGCGTGCCCGGGTGATGCCCACGTACAGCAGCCGCCGTTCCTCGGCCAGCTCCTCGGGCTCGCTCGCCTGGCGGATCGGCAACGACCCTTCTTCGAGCGCTGGCAGGAAGACCGCCGACCACTCGAGCCCCTTGGCCCGATGGTAGGTGAGCAGCTCGACGCCGGCCGACGCCCCGCCGGCCTCAGCCGCGGCTCGTCGCTCGATGTCCTCGATGAAGCCCCCGACATCGGCCTCGGGATCCCGACGGGTCAGCTCATCGGCCAGCTCCAGGAGCGTGACGACCGCCGCATGTCGCTCGCGAGCGGCGTCGCCGTCAGGGACGTCGTCGCGGCGAACGCCAAGCTCGCGCTCGAAGGCGACCGAGAGCCGGTCCGACAGTCGGCTCGCATCCGGCGCGGCCGCCTCCGCCACCCGCCGGGCCGAGGGGCGATCGAGGCCCGCCGCCACCCGCAGCGCCCGACGAACCTCCGGTCGACCGAAGAATCGCTCGCCGCGGACGTGGAACGGGACGCCGGCCGCCCCGAGCGCGGCCTCGAGATCCGGGAGCTGGGCGTTGGTCCGGACGAGGATGGCCATCTCCGGCCAGGGCAGCCCATCGCGGCCGAGGGTCTGCATCCGGGCCACGACGGCCGCCGTCTCGTCCTCGGCCGTATCGAACCCTGCGACCGTCGGGGCCGGACCGGCGGGCAGCGTCGCGACGAGTCGTTTCGTCGGGCGTGGGGCACTCCCGAGTGCTCGTTCGTCGGCGGCGGCCCGGCCGGCGGCAAGGACCCGATTGGCCAGGTCGAGGACCTCTGGGGTCGAGCGGAAGTTCGACTCCAGGCGGACGGTCTTCGCCGACGGGAAGCGACGCGTGAAGCCCGTCAGGTGGTCGCTCGTGGCGCCCGTGAACGTGTAGATCGTCTGGTCCTCGTCACCCACGACGGCGAGGTCATCGCGATCCCCGAGCCACGCCTCGAGGAGGGCCGCCTGGAGCGGGTTGGTGTCCTGGAACTCGTCGACCGAGAACCAGCGGTATCGATCGCGGACCTCGGCCGCGATGGTCGCGTCGGTCTCGAGGAGCTCGATCGTGCGTGCCAGCATGTCCTCGAAGTCGATCAGGCCGGCTCGCGTCTTGGCCGCCTCGTAGTCTCGATAGAAACGAGCCATCAGATCGGCCGGCAGGGGCCCGCTGTGGCCCTCGGCCGGTGCGGCCTCCGCATAACGGGCCGGGGCGATCCGCCGGGCCTTGGCCCACTCGATCTCCGCGGCCAGGTCTCGGACCGCCAGGTAGCGGTACCCGCCCGGGAGTCGCGTCGCGAGCGGTACGAGGAGACGCGCCTTGGACTCGACGATGCCGGGCAGCTCGCCGCCGACGGTGCGCGGCCAGAAGTGGCGCAGCTGGCGGAGCGCCGCGGCATGGAAGGTCAGGGCCGAGATACCGGGATGGCCGGCCGCCGCGAGGCGGGAGCGCATCTCGCCGGCGGCCTTGTCGGTGAACGTCACGACCAGCACATCGACCGGCCGCACCGCTCCGACCGCCAGCGCGTACGCCACCCGACGCGTGATGACCCGCGTCTTGCCGGTCCCCGCGCCGGCCAGGATGCACAGCGGCCCGCCGGTCGTGGTCACGGCCTCGCGCTGGGCGTCGTCGAGGTCGTCGAGCAGCGTCGTGGGATCGAGGCCGAGCATCGGTCCGATCGTACCGCCCGCCGGTCGACCAGACCGTGCGGGCCGTTGCACGGTCACTCCACGGCCACTGCACCGCGGTCGCTCGTCCGATCCACCGCCGTGCGCGATACCCTGCCGGCATGCCTCTCGTCGGCCGGAACGTTCGACTGCGCCACGCGACCATGGCAGACGCCGACGTCCTCGCGGCGATCCTGGCCGAACCCGGCGTCGCGCGGTGGTGGGGCGAGTGGGACCGGGCTCGCGTCACTCGCGACCTGCTGGCGGCCGACCCGACCGGGCAGGTCTACGCCATCGAACACGTTGGGCGCGTCGTGGGCTCGATCCAGAGCGACGAAGAGACCGATCCGGAGTACCGGCACGCGAACATCGATCTCTTCCTCGGCGAGGGCGCCCGTGGCCGGGGCCTCGGTCCGGATGCCGTCCGGGCCCTGGCGGTGCACCTCATCGACGATGGCGGGCACCACCGGATCACGATCGATCCAGCGGCCGACAACGCGGCCGCGATCCGGGCCTACGAGAAGGTCGGCTTCCGCGCGGTCGGCATCATGCGCCGCTATCAGCGGCTGGCCGGCCAGGACTGGGTGGACGGCCTGCTCATGGACCTGCTCGCCGACGAACTGGTGCGCTGACGCCGGATCACACCCCGGAGAGGGCTTGTCAGCAGGCAGCAAGCGGCTAGGATGGCGCCCAGTGAGCGCCCGTCGCACGGCGGGTGCCCTGGGAGAGGGAGGCACCGAACCACATGACAGCACCCGCACCAGCCACCACCCGACCGACCGGGATCACCATCCTTGCCATCCTTGCCGCCATCAGTGGCGTCCTGGGCTTGCTCGGGGGCGTCGCGCTCCTGGGGCTCGGTGGGGTCGCCGCCGGCGCGACGGGCAACGCCGCGTACTTCGGCCTCGGCGGTCTGATCGGCATCATGAGCATCGTGCTCGCGATCGCGAGCATCGCCTTCGCCTACGGCGCCTGGACGCTCCAGCCCTGGGCGTGGTCGCTCGGGATGGTCATCTTCATC
>DASPHN010000095.1:0-10894 GCA_035629655.1 Saccharimonadales bacterium (SeqCode)
AGCAGGGTGAGGAAGGTCGAGCTGAACAGCCCGCCGATGACCACCGTGCCGAGCTCGGCCGCGATGATCGACCCCTGGTTGAACCCGGCCGCCAACGGGATGAGGGCGAGGATCGTCGCGATGGCCGTCATCAGGATCGGCCGGACACGCGTCCGCCCGCCCTCGATGAGCGCCTCCCGGGTCGGATGGCCCTCCGCACGCAACCGCTCCACGAGGTCGAGCAGGACGATCGCGTTCGTCACGACGATGCCGATGAGCATCAGGAACCCGATCAGCGCGCTGACGCCGATCGGCCGGCCGGTCACGTAGAGCGCCACGAACGCGCCGATCGTCGCCAGCGGAAGGCTGAACAGGATGATGAACGGGGTCACGAGCGAGTTGAAGGTGAGGACCATCATCACGTACACCAGCAGGACGGCGACGCCCATCGAGGCGAACAGGCCACCGAAGGCCTCGCTCTGCTGCTGGCTGACGCCCGCGAGCTCGACGGTCACGCCGGCCGGGATGGTCCCCGCCGCCGTGAGATCGTCGATCGTCGTCTGGACGGCGAGCGAGACGGCGCCGGTGTCATCACTCGCGATCTCCGCCGTGATCGACGCGGCGGGTGCCTGGTCGATGCGCGTGATGCTCCCCTGGACATCGGCCTGTTCGACGGTCGCGACCTCACCGAGCGGGACCTTGGCGACGGTCCCGACCGGCAGCTGGCGGAGCTCGTCGACGGAGGTCACGGCCTCGGGGTCAACCTGGATCACGAGGTCGACCGGCTGGCCGGGCTCGAGCGAGACCTGGGTGGCGGTCTGGGCGACGAGCGCCGTGCGCACCTCCTGCGCGACCTGCGCCGCGGTGAGGCCGACGGCGATCGCCTTGTCGGGGTCGACGGTGACCTGGATCTCGGCCGTGGCCTTGACCAGATCGCTCTTCAGGTTCAGCAGGTCGGCATTCGTCGAGAGCGCCTCGACGAGCGACTCGGTCGTCGACTCGACGAGGACGGGATCGGGCGAGCTGACGATGACGTTGAGGCCGTTGGACGTGAAACCGGCGGCCTCGGAGACCTGGACGTCATAGCCGTCCGACTTGACCGGGGCGAGCGCGGTCGAGATCTCGGCGGTCTTCTCGCCGAGGTCGACGGCCGGGTCGAGCCGAACGGTCAGCGTGGCGCTGTTCGCTGGTCGACCGCTCTGGGCGGCGATGATCGTCTGGAAGCTGGTGTCGCCCTCGCCCGGGATGGAGGTCTGGACGAGCTCCACGTCCGGATCGGCGAGGAGGATCGTCTCGGCCTCGGTGGCCTGGGCGAGGACGGCCTCGGACGTTGCTCCGGCCGGCGGCGCGACGCTGACCTGGAGGATCTTCTCCGAGCCCGCATTGATGAACTGCGTCGGCAGGAGCGGGACGAGCGCCAGCGACGCGACGAACAGCACGCCCGAGACGACGACGACGGCCAGTGCGGTCCAGCGCGACTTGAGGACCCAGGTGATGGTCGGCGAGTAGACGCGCACCCAGCGCGAACCGACCGGCTCGCCGGACGCGTCCACCTTGACGTTGACGCGGTCGATGAGCAGGTAGGCAAGGACCGGGACGACCGTCAGCGCGCAGATGAGCGAGGCGAGCAGGGCGAACGTGACGGTCAGGGCGAACGGCAGGAAGAACTGGCTGACGAGCCCGCCGACGAAGCCGAGCGGCAGGAAGACGGCGACGGTCGTGAGCGTGCTCGCGGTGATGGCGCCCGCGACCTCCTTCGGCCCGTTCAGGCTGGCCGTCATCCGGTCTTCGCCGAGCGCGCGGTGCCGGTAGATGTTCTCGAGCACGACGATCGCGTCATCGACCACTCGCCCGACGGCGACCGCCAGGCCGCCCAGGGTCATGATGTTCAGCGTGATGCCGGTGAGCTGCATCACGACGAGCGCGGTCAGGATCGAGAGGGGGATGCTGATCGCCGCGACGATCGTGGACCGCACGCTGAACAGGAACAGGAAGATCGTGAGGATGGCGAACACGGCGCCGAGTCCGCCCTCGCGCAGAAGGCCGTCGGTCGATTCCTTGATGAAGTCCGCGAGATTCGAGACGGTCGTGATGGTCAGCACGCCCGGGTGGCGGGCGGCGATCTCGTCGAGCGTCTCCTGGACGGACTCGGCGACGAGGACGGTGTTCGCATCGGACGTCTTGGTCACGGACAGGGCCAGCGAGGGCTGACCGTTCGTGCGGCCGAAGCCGGTGGTGGCGACCTCGACCTCCTCCACCGTGCCCAGGTCGCCGATCGTGATCGGGGTGGGCGCGACGGGAGCGACCGGGGCCACCGGGGCGGCGCTCGGCTGCAGGGCCGGGTCGCCGGACGCGGCCGGGGCACCTGAAGCGGTGGGCACGCCGGATGCGGTCGGCGCCGTCGGGGCTCCGGGGATCGGGGCGGGGGTCGTGAACCCGACGACGAGTCCCTCGATCTGGTCCACGGACGTGAGCCGTCCGATCGTGGAGACCGGGATCTTCGTCCCGTCGCCGGACAGCTGGCCTGAGGGGAAGGTCAGGTTGTTGGCGCTGAGGATGCCGCTGATCTGGGAGACCGAGACGTTGCTCGCGGCGAGCTTCGCGGGATCCAGGGTGATCAGGAGTCGCTGCTCGAGGCCACCGGTCACGTCGGCCCGAGAGACGCCTTCGAGCGCGGTGAGCTCCGGGATGATCTCGTCGCGGGCGATCTCGGCCACGGCATCCAGCCCGTCCTGCGACGTGGCCGCGATCGAGGCGATGATCACCGGCGAGGCATTGATGTTGAGTGCCGAGACCGACGGCTCGACCGGATCGGGCAGGCCCGCATCCGCGATCCCATCCTCGATCGCCGTCAACGCGGCCTTGACGTCCGTGCCGTAGGAGAACTGGGCGATCACCAGCGCGATCGAGTTGGCCGACGTCGACTGCACCGTCTCGAGGCGGGCGACGCCCGAGATGGCTCGCTCGATGGGCTCCGCGACCTGGTCGGCGACATCCTGCGAGCCCGCACCGGGGAACGGCGCGATGACGGTGATGACCGGGAACTCGATGTCCGGCAGGAGCTCCTGCTTGAGGCTCCCCCAGGCCGAGACGCCGGCGATGAACAGGGCCCCGGCCAGCAGCAGGGTGACGCTGCGCTTGGCGAGGGCGAGTTGGGACAGACGGCTCACGAGTGACTCCCCTTGATCGGGCTGCGGGTGACGGTCGATGGCTGGAGGAACGCGTCGGCGGCCGGGTCCTCCGCGGTCATCGCCGCGGCAAGGACCGAGATGGCGCGCTCGACGACGGCGAGGTCGTCGACCTCGAGATGAGCGAGGAGCTCGCGCATGCGATGCGTGTTGAGCTCGCGCAGGTGCTCGAGGTTGGCCTGCGCCTCGAGCGTCGCGCGGACGACGACCTGGCGTCGATCGCTCGGGTCGGCGTGGCGCTCGAGCATCCCGAGTTCCACGAGCCGGTCGACCTGGCCAGTCGTCGTCGACGACGTGACGCCGAGGCGGGCGGCCAGCTCGGACATCCGCAGCTCGCCCGCGGCGAACACGATGTAGAGCGCCTTGGCCTGGGCCATGGTGAGGTCGATGGCGTTGACCTCAGGCGCATGTGTCGCCATGAGGCGATGCATGAACGTCTCGTAGGCCTCGATGACGCGGTCCACGGTCTCGGTTCGGCTGATGCGCTGGTTCGGACTCATCGAATGATTTGGTTGCTCCGTATTGTCAGGTCGAGCCGAAGCATATCGTAAACGGCGGCCGCGTGGTCTGGGTACCATCGGGCCCGATGCCCGACCCGATCGCCGTCGACCGCGCGACCGCGCGTCGGTTCCTCGTCCGGCGCCACCTGCTGGCTCCCCCGCGGTCCCTGCCGCCCGAGCCGGCCTCGATCAAGACGGTCCTGGGACGACTGGGTTCTCTGCAGTTCGACCCGCTCGAGGTGACCGGGCGCAACCATGACCTGATCCTGGCGGCGCGGATCGCCGGCTACCGGCGCGCCTGGACCGACGCCCTCCTGTACGACGAGCGCTGGCTGTACGAGACCTACAACAAGGGCCTGTCGCTCGTGCCCACAGCGGAGCTGCCCTACTTCCGGATCACCTGGGATCGCTTCGCCGCGGGGCATGGCGCCGCGACCTTCGCCGAGCATGCCGAGCTGGTCGAGGAGCTCCTCGACCGCATCCGGCGCGATGGTCCGCTGTCCTCCACGGACGTCGAGCCGCGCGCCGCGATCGAGTGGTACTGGCGTCCGACGAACCAGGTCCGGGCGATCCTCGAGGCCATGGCCCAGGCGGGCATCCTGGGACTGGCCAAACGCGAGGGCAACCGGCGCGTCTACGACCTCTCGGAGCGACTCTTTCCTGCTGCGCTCCTCGCCGATCGCCGGACGGAGACGGAGCAGATCCGGCACAAGTTGCTGTCGCGGTATCGCGCCCACGGCCTGCTGGGCGCGCGCGGTGGCCAGGCCGAGGTGTGGCTCGGCACCGGGCAGACCACGGAACGGAACGCCGCGCGGGACACGCTCATCGAGTCGGGCGACCTCGTCGCCGTCGAGGTGGAGGGCGTCCGCGGCGTCCGCTACGTCCTCGGGGGCGAGGTCGATGCGCTCCGGCGCGCAGCCACATCGTCGGCCGCCGACGAGCCGGCGTCACCGGGGGCCGCGTTCCTGGCGCCGCTCGACCCGCTGGTCTGGGACCGCGACCTGCTGCGCTCGCTCTGGGAGTTCGACTACATCTGGGAGGTCTACGTCCCGGCGGCGAAGCGCCGGTGGGGCTACTACGTGCTGCCTCTGCTGGCCGGCGATCGATTCGTCGGGCGGATCGAACCGCGCATCGATCGGTCGACGGGCACGCTGCACATCCTCGACGTCTGGTGGGAGGCAGGCTTCGAGCCCCTCGCGGATGCGGGGTTCGTTCGCCACCTTGCTGGTGCGCTCACCTCGCACGCGGCGTTCCTGGGAGCGGATCGCGTGGCGCTGCCACGGACGGCGCGCCATCGGTCGCTCGTGGCGGCCCTCCGGCCGGCCCTGGGGGCGATGGGTCAGACGGCCGGAGGCCGCCGGGGACCGCGCGTCAGGGCTTGACGGTCACGTACTTCCAGCCGCCCCAGTTGCCGTTCTTGTCGCGGGCGCGAACCCGGAGCTCGTAGACGTGGCCCACCCACCAGTTCTTCGTGTAGGACGTGGCGGTCGTGGTGCCGGAGTCCACCCAGGACCCGCCGTCGCGGCGGCGCTGGAACTGGAAGTCGCGCAAGCCCGCGGTGAGGACCTGGAGCTTCGTATCCGCGCCGCCCCACGAGATGGTGACCTTCGAGTAGCTCGAGCTGACCCGCGACTTGGACACGTCGGCGACCTTCGCCCACGCGCCGGTCCGGTCGGGACCCTTCATGAAGACGCCCGCCCAGTAGCGCCGGCCGTTCGACGCGACGGCCAGGCCGAAGGCGACGTAGTTGTAGTCCTTGGAGATGATGATCGCCTTGTGGCCGGACGAGTTCATCCACGCCTGCGCCGCGTAGTCGGCGGACCCATCCAGGTCGCTGACGGTGTTCCAGGCGATGATCTCGCCCGCGCCGTACCACGTGATATCGGCGGCCTCGATCCGGTCGAAGACGTTGTCCCCGTCCTTCTCCGTGTGGCTGAAGACGCCCGTCGAGGCCATGTAGCTGGCGCGCGCGCCGGCGATCTTCTCCAGCCGGGAGTCGAGCCGCAAGGCCACGAGGCCACGCTCGGTCCGCTCGGCGTTGATCAAGGTGAGTGCGCGGCTCTCGGCGGCCGAGACGGCCGTCGACGACGTGTCGGCCGCCAGGGTCGCGGCGGGCAGGAGCAACGCGCCGAGCGCGAAGACGAGGCTGAGGAGGCCGAGTCGGCGGGCGGGGGATGACATGTCCCGATGATGTCCCCTGGGACACGCCACGAGAACGGGCCACCCGTCCCCCCTCGGCCTGGCGGATGGTCACGCCACTGGACCACCCCCCTGCACGACCCTGGCCACGTCACGTCCGCGGACTGCACCCGCCGGCCTCATCCCCCCGACGGGCAGGGGTGTGGGACCATTCTCGACCTCACGCTCCCCCACCCCGTTTTCGCTGAAGGAGTCGCTTCCATGTCCGCCGTCCGTCGCGCCGATGTCCAGTGGTCCGGGGATCTCGCATCCGGGACGGGTACCGTCAGTGCCTCGTCCAGCCAGGCATTCGGCGACCTGCCGGTCAGCTGGGCCGCCCGAACCGAGAGTCCAGACGGCAAGACGAGCCCCGAGGAGCTGCTCGCGGCGGCGCACGCCTCCTGCTTCGCGATGGCGTTCTCGGGTGCCCTGGGTCGAGCCGGGCATCCACCCGAGCGCCTGACGGTCTCCTCGGAGATCACGTTCGACAAGCTCGAGGCCGGTTGGACGGTCGTGTCGAGCGCGCTCACCGTGCGTGGCGTGGTCCCGGGCATGAGCGAGGCGGACTTCCGGGCCGCAGCTGAGGGCGCCAAGGATGGCTGCCCGATCAGCCGCGCCATCGTCGGCAACGTGGCCCTGAGCGTGGACGCCGCCCTCGAGGGCTGACCCGCGGCGTGGCCGCGCATCATCCGATGGTCAGCAGCCGCCGAGGGTTCGCGACCGTCATCGTCTCGATCTCCGCATCGCTGACGCCCGCTTCGCGAAGGCGTGGCAGGAACGTGTCGGCGAGGTACGTGTAGCCGTTGCCGTCGTAGCGACGCAGCTGGGCGTCATGGCAGACGTCCTGTGACAGCAGGACCCGATCGACGTGGCCACGCGAGAGCAGCTCACGCAGGAGGTCGATGATCCGCGGCTCGCCGTGTCGTTCCTGCGCCGTGAACGTCATGCCGAGGAAGTCGAACTCGACGCTCGCGCCCGTCTCGACGATCGACAGCAGGTGGTCCAGGTGGGGCCACGAGTCGGCGTGGCCGATCGCGACCCGTGCCGGATCGGCGCCCTCCTCCTCGAACACGCGCAGCTGCTCGCGCCCGACCGGCGACAGGACGCCGTGGGTCGTGATCGCCAGGCCTGTCGCTCGGGCCGCCCGCGCGGCCGCCCGATGGACCCGCTCCTCCTGCGCCGACAGCCACGGCTTGTCGGTCCCGATCTCGCCGATGATCCCGGGCCGGACGCCGGTCGCGCCGACCCCGTCGGTCGCCTCGCGAACGAGCTCGTCGGCGAGGTCGTCGACGCTGCGCCGATCGATGCGGACCTCCGCCGGGTAATAGGCCGTGCGGTACCAGCCGCAGCCCATGACGAGATGGAGACCGCTCGCACGGGCGATTCCCACGAGCCACTCCGGGTCGCGTCCGACGCCGTCGACGGTCAGATCGACGAGAGCGCTGCCGCCGGCGTCCCGATAGGCCGCGAGCTCCTCGAGGATGACCGGTGCATCCCGGGTCAGCTGCCAGTAATCCCAGCGCGACTCGATGTGCCAGAGGGCGATCTGGGTGTGCTCGTGCGGGAGGGTGAACCCGAGGGCGTCGGGCTCGATGGGGCCGAGGACGGTCTGGACGTGGGCCATGGCCCGCGATGCTACGCCGTCGCGAGGACCGGTCGCTCGACCGTGGCCGCGGCGAGGACCACGTCGAGTACCGCGCGACCGCGGCGCAGGGCTTCCTCAGGGCGATAGCCCTCGCCCGTTTCGATGCGCTGGAGGAGCTGGCCGTCGAGCAGCCCGATGAACGCCCGGGCGAACGGCTCGACGTCGAGCCACGACGGCAGCTCGCCGCGTGCGACACCTTCGTGCAGGAGCAGCATCGCTGCGCCGACGAGCTGCTCGCGTCGGCGAACGAGCATCTCGCGGACCTCGGTCGACTCGATGGCTTCGGCCCAGGCGCGAACGAGACCGACCTGCCCGGGTGCGCCCTCGAACTCGTCGATCGTCTCGACGTAGTAGGCCATCGCCGCGTGGAGCTTGTCCGCCGTGGTCGTCAGCGGCGCGAGACGGGTCGCGAGTGCGTCCAGACCCTGTCCCGAGATGAGGTCACAGCTCTGCAGGAACAGAGCATCCTTGCCGGTGAAGTGCGTGTAGATCGCACCGACGGAGAGTCCGGAGCGCTGGACCACGTCCGCGATCGTCGCGCGGTGGTAGCCCTTCTCGGCGAACACCTCGACGGCGGCGCGGATGATCCGCTGGCGGACTTCCAGTTCATGGGCGGGCGATAGGCGCGGCACGATGCAGGCGACTCCTCAGAGAATGCTGACTCGAACACCGTAGCGCACGATGCTGCACGAAGCAAGCGTCCGACTTGACAAACAGAATGGTCATTCTCTATGTTTCACCAGCGATCCCGCCTCGAGCGTGGTCGCACGGAGCCACGCACGCCAGCGCCGTCCAGCGGCACGCCGTCGATGAGGGTACGCACCGATGTTCGAACGATGGGGTCACATCGTCTACCGCTTCCGCAAGGCGATCGCGGCCGTCTCGATCGTCGTCGCCCTGGCGTCCCTGACGCTGGCGTCCCAGACCGCCGAGTCGCTGAGCGCCGGTGGCTGGCTCGACGCCGATTCCGAGTCCGCCGCGGTCGCCGAGCGCCTCGACACCGAGTTCGGCGCGGGATTGAGCTCGGTCATCGCCCTCTTCCGATCCGACACAGCCGGAGCCGACGCGACATCAGCCGAGTTCCAGGACGCCATCGCGACCTCGCTCGCGACCGTCGCCGTCGACGAGCGGGTCAACGCCGTCATCGGCTATGCCGAGACCGGGGACCGACGGTTCATCAGCACGGCCGGCGATGCGGCGTACGTCGTCGTCGAGCTGGACATGACCGACGAGGAGTCCGTCGAGATCGTCGACGAGCTTCGCGCGGCCATCGTGCCGCCGGCCGGCTACACGTACCAGCTGACCGGCTACGGCCCCATCACCCTCGATGCGGCGGAGCAGTCAGAGGCCGACCTCCAGAAGGCCGAGCTGGTCTCCCTCCCCCTCGCCGCCCTGATCCTCGTCGTGGTCTTCGCCTCGATCGTGGCCGCCGGCATGCCACTGCTCGTGGCCGGCCTGGCCATCCCGTCGAGCCTGGCCCTCATCTATGTCGTCGCGCAGTACGTCGAGATGAGCATCTTCGTGCTGAACATCGCGACGATGCTCGGCCTCGCGCTCGCGATCGACTACTCGCTCTTCATCGTGTCCCGCTTCCGCGAGGAGCTGCGGCGTGGGCGGACGGTCGGCGAAGCCGTCGAACGAGCGGTGGCCACCTCCGGCAAGGCGGTCGCGTTCTCGGGTGTCGCCGTCGCGATCGGCCTGTCCGGCCTCCTCTTGTTCGAAGCCCCGGCGATCCGCTCGATCGGGATCAGCGGCGCGCTCGTTGTGATCTCCTCGGTCGTCTTCGCGCTCACGTTCCTTCCGGCGGTCCTGGGCATGCTCGGCCATCGGGTGAACTCGCTGTCGATCCGCGGGCTGTTCGGTCGCTTCCGGCGCAACCCTGTCTCCGACGCGATGGACCCGGCACGCGACTCCCGCTGGGAGCGCGTCGCCCACGGCGTCATGCGGCATCCGATCCGAGTCCTCGTCCCGACCCTTGCGGTCCTGCTCATCGCCGGCACGCCGTTCCTGCGAATCGAACAGGGCGTGCCGGGTGCGGAGATCTATCCCGAGGGCGTCGAGAGCCGCGACGCCTATGTCGCGCTCCAGACGGAGTTCGCGCCGGGCGAGACGACGCCGATGATCATCCTGGCCGACGTGACGGGCTCCCCGACCGACGCGGCGACCGTCACGGCCCTGACCGACTACGCCACGCGGCTCGAGGCCCTGGAGAACGTCGACCGGGTGGAGGGCCCGTTCACCATCACCGACCCGGCGACGGGCGAGGTGCTGCCGCCCGACCAGGTCGCCGCGCTGTACGCCCTGCCCGAGGGGCAGCGACCGCCCGGCCTCGATGCCCTGCTCGAGCGCTACGTTCGCGGGTCGACCGTTCGGCTCAACGCCATCAGCCCGTTGTCCCCGTCCCAGCCGGCCGCCACGGACCTCGTGCCGGTCGTGCGCGAGACCGATCCGGGAGCGGGCACCACGACGCAGGTCGGGGGTAGCGCGGCGACGGGCCACGACTTCCTCGTCTCGCAGGCCGAGCGGGCGCCGTACGCCGTCGCGATGACCCTCATCGCGAGCGCGCTGATCCTGTTCCTGCTGTTCGGCTCCATCGCCATCCCGATCAAGGCCGTGATCATGACCCTGCTCTCGATCACGGCGAGCTTCGGCGCCCTCGTCTGGATCTTCCAGGAGGGCAACCTGTCCGGCCTGCTGAACTTCGAGCCGCTCGGATACACCATCGCGGGCAACCCGATCATCATGTTCAGCGTGATCTTCGGCCTCTCGATGGACTACGAGGTCCTTCTGCTCTCGAGGGTCCAGGAGGCCTACCGCCGGACCGGCGACAACACGGCGTCCGTGGCCGAGGGACTGGCCAAGACGGCCGGGGTCATCACCGGCGCAGCCCTGATCATGGTCACCGTCTTCTCGGCCTTCGCCCTGGCCGAGGTCATCACCATCAAGAGCATCGGGGTCGGCATGGCCATCGCGGTGGCGGTCGACGCGACGATCATCCGAGTCCTGCTCGTGCCCGCCACGATGCGGCTCATGGGTCGCTGGAACTGGTGGGCGCCGGGGCCGCTGGGCCGTCTCGCGGACCGCCTCGGGTTCAGCCACGTCGAGGACGACGAGGTCGTGCCGGCCGCCCCGGGCCCGGCCGGGAGTACGCTGGGCGCCTGATGGCCGAGACCCCCGATCCCATCACGCGCCTCGGGCCGGACAGCGGTGGCCGCGCCCCCTCGGACGGCGCGGTGCGCGTCTACTCCTGGGAGTGGGGGCCGGACGACGCGCGCCGGCCGGGACTGCCGTGGATCGGCATCTTCCTGCTCGTCTTCGGTGGGCTGCTCCTCGTCCAGCAGGTCTTCCCCAACGCTCGGTCACTGGGCTCGATCATCGTCCTGGCGGTCGGGCTGGCGTTCCTG
>DASPHN010000096.1:0-2436 GCA_035629655.1 Saccharimonadales bacterium (SeqCode)
GCGTTCGGGCTGAAGCTGCGCAAGGTCCCCAAGCCGGAGATCGAGCGCCGCGTCAACGAGGCGGCCGAGACCATCCAGCTCCAGAAGCTCCTCGATCGCAAGCCCAAGGAGCTGTCCGGCGGGCAGCGCCAGCGCGTCGCGCTCGGCCGGGCCATCGTCCGCGAGCCGGCCGTGTTCCTCATGGACGAGCCCCTCTCCAACCTCGACGCGAAGCTGCGTGTGCAGACCCGTGCCGAGATCGCCCGCCTGCACCAGCGCCTCCAGACGACCGTCGTCTACGTCACCCACGACCAGGTCGAGGCGATGACGATGGGCTCGCGCATCGCGGTGATGAGCGAGGGTCTGCTGATGCAGGTCGGGACGCCGCAGGCGCTCTACGACTCCCCGCTCAACCGCTTCGTGGCCGGCTTCATCGGCAGCCCGTCGATGAACTTCCTCGACGTGACCGTGGATACGACCGGCTCGGCCCGCCTCGTCGGCGCAGGTGACTGGTCGATCCCCATCCCGCCGCGCCTTGGCGAGATCGCCGGGCACATCAGTGGCAAGAAGCTCGTCGCGGGCTTCCGGCCGGAGCACCTCGACATCGGCGAGGCCGGTGCCGAAGACGGATCGTTCCGCGCCCGGGCCGACGTGGTCGAGTACCTCGGCAACGAGGAGCTCCTCCACGTCAACGCGGCGGAGCAGGACATCGTCGCGATCGTCAACTCGGAGCACCGCGTGCGCCCGGGCGACATCGTCAACCTCGTCCTGCCCCTCTCCAAGCTGCACCTCTTCGATGCCGAGACCGGGGCGGCCCTCACGACGGCGAACGCTGCCCCCGCACCAGCGGCCGTCGCCTGAGCGACGTCTCACCCCAGCGCGAACAGCCGGCCCCGGAGGAATCCTCCGGGGCCGATCGCATCGACCTTACGGAACGGATCGTCGAGTCGCGCGTCCTGCACACCGGCAAGTTCCTGACGTTCCGGGTGGACACGGTGGAGCGGGCCGATGGGTCACGCCACACTCGCGACATCGCCGGCCATCCGGGCGCGGTCGCGATCGTGGCGCTCGATGGCGATGGCCGAGTGCCGCTCGTGCGCCAGTGGCGACTGCCCGCCGGGCGCGACCTGCTTGAGATCCCGGCCGGTGGCCTGGACGTCCACGACGGCCGGACCGAGGACCCTCAGCTCGCCGCCCGCCGCGAGCTCGAGGAGGAGACCGGGCTGCGCGCCGGAGCGTGGCGCAAGCTCGGCTCGTTCTACTCGGCGCCCGGCTTCACCGAGGAGCTGATGCACCTGTTCCTGGCCACCGATCTCGCCGCGGCTGCCGCGGATGGGCGGCTGGGGCCGGACGCGGACGAGGCGCTCATCCTCGAATGGCTCCCCTGGCAGGAAGCCGTGGCCGCCAGCGAGGACGGCCGGATCGCAGACGCGAAGTCGATCGTCGGACTGTTCTGGCTGGCCCGGCTGCTCGAGCGTGACGAGCGGTGAGCTCGGTCGAGGTCCGGACCTTCCGGCCTGAGGACGAAGCGGGCGTCCGCGCGGTCATGCTCGCGTCGCTGGGGACGGACGAGATCCCGGGCTTCCTCGCCTCGGACGTCGAACGCGCGCTCGTCCGCGTCGTCCCGGACCCGGGCGGCACGGTCGTCGCCCTCGAGGAGGGCCTCGTCGTCGGCTATTGCACGCCGAACCACGACGACCTCACGGTCCTGCCCTCGGCTCGTCGGCGGGGGCACGGCCGGCGTCTGGTCGCCGTGGCCCTCGAGGTCGCTCGCGAACGCGGCCAGCCGGAACTGCAGCTCTACGTGCCGCCGCACCTGCCGGCGTCGGAGCGCTTCGCCGAAGCGGTCGGGCTGCGCTACCGGTCCAGCCTCTGGCAATTCCAGCTCGCCCCGGAACGCGATGTCCCGCCGCCGGTCTTTCCACCGGACGTCACGGTACGCACCTTCGATCTCGACCTCGACCGCGAGCTCGCCGCCTGGACGACCTTCATGCACGCGGCCTTCGAGGGCCATCCGACACCCATGAACTGGACGCCCTCGGTCATCGCCCATGTGCACTCCATGCCCGACTTCGACCCCGCCGGCATCCTCGTCGTGCGTCCGGTCCACGGCCCGGACGAACCGGTCGCGTTCGCGCGGGTCGAGCTGCTGGAGCAGGATCAGCCGGCCGGCGCTCGCCTCGGGGACGTGGGCCTGATCGGCGTGCTGCCCGAGTGGCGGCGGCGCGGCCTGGGCCGGGAGCTCCTGCGTTGGGGTGTCGGCGAGCTGCGACGGCGCGGTGCCGGCCGCATCGAGCTCTCGGTCGAAGCGCTCAACGATCGGGCGACCCGCCTCTACCAGGCGCACGGCTTCGAGCCGGCGATCGAGTGGCCGCACTGGGTCCTGCCGACCGGAGCCTGACGGCTACTCCGCTGGGGGCGGCTCCGCCCTCGACTCGTCGCCGACCGATGGCGGTG
>DASPHN010000097.1:0-2120 GCA_035629655.1 Saccharimonadales bacterium (SeqCode)
CACCGCCGATGACGACCTGACCGGGCGCCCAGCGCGAGACCTCGATCTCGCGCGGCGCTGTCTCTTCGGGGAGCGGTGGATTCCCGTCGACCGGGTGTCGCTCGACGACCGTCCCCGGCCGCGCCGGCACCTGGCACGTCCTCGTATAGGCCAGCCCGTCGATGATCGCCAGGCAGTTGCCGCAGTCCCCCGCCAGGCACAGTGTCCCGCCTCGAGCCGGCGCCTCGCCGGCGCGGATGATGGCGACCGCGACGGAGTCGCCGTCGTGTGCCTCGACGGACCGCCCGTCGACGGCGATGTGTCCGCCGGCCGCCGTCGAGCCGTCGGTCACGCGCGCATCCGGAGACCCTGCGGGTCGAACAACGGCTCGGGCTGGAGGCGAGCCGGACGACGGCGGCCGATGATCTCGATCTCGAAGCCCTCGCCACCGGGGCCATCGGGCGACGCCAATCCGGCCGGCACATACCCCAGCGCGATGGACCTGGCGACGCTGTGGCCGTACCCACCCGACGTGATCCAGCCGACGACCTCGTCGCCGTGCCAGACCGGCTCGTCCCCGATGACATCGGCCGGATCGTCCGGATCCGGCTCCACGACGAACGCCACGAGCCGGCGATCCGGTCCGCCGCGTGCCAGCTCGGCCTCGTGCGCCTCCCGGCCGATGAACTCGTGATCGAGCTTGATGTAGCGGGTGATCCCGCCCTCGAGCGGCGTGTAGATCGGCCGGTACTCGCGGAACCACGTCCCGTAGCTCTTCTCGAGGCGCAGCGACATCAGCGCCCGCATCCCGAACAGGCGCAGGCCGTGCGGTTCTCCGGCGGCCACGATCCGGTCGAACAGCTCGCGCTGGTACTCGGGCGTGACCCAGAGCTCGTAGCCGAGATCGCCCGCGTAGTTGATGCGCGCCAGGTGGACCGGCGTCATGCCCAGGTCGACGTGGCGGAACGTCATGAATGGGAACGCCTCGGTCGAGAGGTCGAGATCCGGCGCGATCGACTGCAGGACGTCGCGCGAGCGCGGTCCGGCGATCGACAGGCCGACGAGGCCCAGCCCGAGCACCTCGAAGCGGACCGACCCATCGACCGGGAGGTGGTGGCGGAACCAGCGCGAATGGTGGACCTCGGCCGGGAGCGACCCGAAGAGGTAGAACTCCTCAGCTGCCGTCGCGCGCGCGACCGTGAACTCGCCGACGATGCGCCCGGCGTCGTTGAGCATCGCGGTCAGCGTGATCCTGCCGGGCGCCGGCATCCGGGCCGTGAGCAGCGACGAGAGCCACGCCTCGGAACCGTGGCCGGTGACCCGGTACTTCGCGTAGTTCGAGATCTCGGTCATGCCGACCCGCTCGCGGACCGCGGCAACCTCCTCGGCGACGCACTCCCAGGCGTTCGATCGCCGGAAGGTCACGTCCTCGACGGGCTCGAGGCCCGCCTTCTGGAACCACAGGGCGTGCTCGAGGCCGCACGTCGCGCCCCAGACCGCGTTGGCCTCGCTCAGGCGGTCCCGGATCGGGGTGGTCAGCAACGGACGAGCGCCGGGCAGCTCCTCGTTCGGGAAGGTGATCCGAAAGCGGCGGCGGTAGTTCTCCTGCACCTTCGCATTCGTGTAGGCGAGCGTGGCGTAGTCGCCATAGCGGGCGACGTCCATCGCCCAGATATCCATCCCGCTGTCGCCGTGATCGCCGGCGGTCATCCAGGCGGCCAGGGCCAGGCCCACACCACCGCCCTGCGACAGGCCGGCCATCACGCCGCAGGCGACCCAGAAGCCGCGCAGCCCGCGGACCGGCCCGACGAGGGGGTTGCCGTCGGGCGCGAACGTGAACGGGCCGTTCACGACGCGCTTGATGCCGATCGTGCCCATCGCGGGGTAGTGCTTGAACGCGACGCTCAGCTCGGGCGTGATGCGGTCGAGGTCCGGCTTCAGCAGCTGCGACCCGAAGTCCCAGGGCGTCTCGCGCGGCGACCACGGCACGCACGCCTGCTCGTACGTGCCCAGGAGCATCGCCCCGCCCTCCTGGCGGATGTAGATCTCGCCGGCGAAGTCGAGCGCCATGGGCATCTCGTGGCCGGTCCTGGCGACCTGAGCCGCGACCTCGGGCATGTCCTCGGTCAACAGGTACATGT
>DASPHN010000098.1:0-4855 GCA_035629655.1 Saccharimonadales bacterium (SeqCode)
GGTGATGATCGGTGACGGGATCGGGACGGACCTGGCCGCCGCCCGAGCGGTCGGAGCGCGCTGCATCTTCATGCTGACCGGCGTCTCGACCCGGGCCGAGGCGGAGGCGCTCCCACCCGACGAGCAGCCGACCGCGATCGCGGCCGACGCGGCCGAGCTGGCAGCCGCGCTCGAGGCGCTCGACTCCTAGGCGTCCGGCGCCAGCTCCGGGATCATCGCTGCCCAGGCGTCGAACGCGGCTCGCAAACGCGCGAGGGTCGCCTCGTCGGCGAAGGCGACGTCGAGCGCGTGGCGGTCGATCGCCCACAGCTCGGGCAGGGTCACGCCGATCGCCTCGATCGCGCGGATGTATTCCTCTGTGAGCGACAGGTCCGAGACGGTGGTGTCGTCCGTGCTCAACGTGACGGGCACCCCGGCGCGGTGGAGTCGCGCCAGCGGATGGGCCTCGATGGAGGGCACGATGCCGGCCTGCCAGTTCGACGATGGGCACAGGTCGAGCGTCACCCCTCGCGCGATGAGCTCGGCGCACAGGGCGGGGTCGTCGATCGCGCCCGGGCCGTGGGCGATCCGCTCGGGATCGACCGCCAGCGCCCGCCGGACCTGCGGCGCCCCGCCCCACTCACCCGCGTGGACGGTCATGCGCAATCCGTTCGCGCGGGCCGCCTCGAACGCCCTGGCATGATCGAGCGGATCAGGGAACGCCTCCTCCTGACCGGCCAGGTCCCAGCCGGTGAGCCCACGGTCCACGAACTGGGCCGCTGTCTCCGCGAGCTCCACGTTTCGTTCGGGATCGTGTGATCGCAACGCCGTGCAGATCAGGCGGACGACCGCCCCAGTCCTCGACGCGGCCGACGCCGCACCGTCGCAGACCGCGGCGATGCCATCGGCCAGCGACAGGCCGCCCGACACGTGCAGCAGCGGTCCCCAGCGGATCTCCATGTAGCGCACGCCGTCGGCGGCCTTCGTCTCGACGAGCTCCGCGGTGATCCGCTCGAGCGCCTCGCCGTCCTGCATCAGGGCGATCGGCAGGTCGAACGCGCGGAGCAGCTCGGCCTGCGAGGCGCACGGCATCGGGGCGATGAGCGCGGCCGACATGCCCAGCCAGTCCCGTGGCGCGTCGACGCCGCGTGTCCGCGCCAGCTCCAGGGCGGTCTCGATGCGCAGCGAACCATCGAGGTGCAGATGGAGCTCGGCCTTGGGCATCGCCTCGGCGAGACGCCGACGCGCGCGGATGGCGACGTCGTCGAGGGACTGGTCGGCGGGGAGGGTCATGGCCCGATGCTACGATTCCGCGCGTTCGGTCGTCGGACCGATCGGGGTTCCATCCGCCGACACCTCCGGCACCGAACCTCGAGGGAGGCCGCCATCACGCGGCACCCACGGAAGGGATCATCCATGTCGACCATCCTCGTCACGGGCGCCAGCGGCTTCGTCGGCCGGAGCGCCGTCCCCGCGCTGCTCGGGGCCGGGCATCGCGTCGTCGCCCTGGCCCGCACGCCGACGCCGTCCGAACACCAAGTCGACGTGGAGACACGCACCGGCGACATCACGCAGCGAGACACGCTCGGGCCTGCCCTCGCCGGCGTCGATGCCGTGCTCCATCTCGCCGCGATCCCGCGCGACTACCGGAACGGGGCGGATCTCCGGCTCGTGAACACGGAGGGCACCCGCAACGTCGTCGAGGCGATGAAGACGGCGGGCGTCCAGCGCCTCGTGCACATGGGCGCGATGGGCGTCGAGGACGACCCGGAGCTCCACTACGCGAGCTCCAAGGCCAAGGCCGAGACGCTCGTTCGCGAGTCCGGCCTCGACTGGACGATCCTCAAGCCCTCCCTGCAGTTCGGGCCGGGCGATGGGTTCTTCAACATCATCGCGGACCTCGTCCGCCTGTCCCCGGGCGTGGTCCCGGTGCCGGGCCGCGGGAAGAGCCGCTTCCAGCCGATCCACGTCGAGGACGTTGCCCGCGTGGTAGCCGCCTCGTTCTCCGACCCAGGCACGTTCCGGCAGTCGTTCGAGCTCGGGGGTCCGCGCTACTGGACGTACCGGGAGATCACCCAGGAGGTCCTTCGAGCACTCGACAAGCGACGGGCGATCCTGCCGATGCCGGTGCCGCTCATCCGGCTGGTCGCGGGCGTCTCGGAGCGGATCCATCTTCCGTTCCCGGTCGCCACGGATCAGCTGCGCCAGCTCAAGCTCGACAACATCGGGCCGCTCGATCTGATCGAACCGCGCTTCGGCTTCCGGCCGCGGCCGATGGAGGGCGCGCTCGGCTATCTCCGACGCTCGCGTCGCCAGCAGCGAGAGCCCTCGCGAGCCGCCGCCTGATGCGAGGCGCGCTGTCGGTCGCGGGTTTCGTGGCGGCCGTGGTCCTGATCGCCCTCGGGGCGGCCGGGATCGTCGCCGGCATGGATACGCCACGATCGGCAGCGGCCCGGCCGGAGCTCACGGCGCGCGGTGACGCGCTCGTCACGCCGGCGTTGGACCAGGCCGAGGCCCACCTCGCGGCCATCGCCGACGACGTGGACGCGCTGGGCATCCAGGCCCGTGGGGCCCTGGCCGCGCTCGTCGGTGCCGACCTCGAGAACGTCGACCGGGCGATCGCTGAGGGCGATCGTTTGGTGGCCGCGATCCGCGGCGGCTCGGCCGCGCTCGACGCGGAGCTCGCCGCCCTACCGGTCCTCGGCACCCCGGAAGCCGGCTACCAGCTGTCGACCGAGGTCCGGATTCGCGCGGCCCGCTTGCGTGAGGCGCTCACCGCGACGAACGAGCTCGAGGCCGCGTGGACCAGGTTGACGACCGGGTCCGTCGCGGCCAGTCGTCTGTCCGCCCACCTCACCGAGCAGGTCGACGCGGTCGTCGCCGCGGCGGAGCTGGGTCGCAGCGCCGACTACGAAGCAGCCGTCGAGGCTCTCGACATGGCCGACGAGGCGCTGATCAAGGCGCGCGCGTTGCGCGACACGCTGAGCAAGACGGTCGATGTCTCGGTCCTCGACGAGTGGCTCGATCGCAACGAGGCGTACGACGTCGCGCTGCGCGGCCTGTACGTCGCGTTGCGTGACGTCGGCGGCCGGGTCAACGGCGAGGTGCGCGACGCCATCGACGCCGAGAAGGCCGCAAAGGCACGCCTGCCACCCGACTCGAGGGGCCTGATCCTGATCATGGCCGAGATCGGACGGGGCGGCATGAACGAGGCGGTCATCACGATCGAAGAGGCTCGCGGCCGGCTGGGCGAGGCGCTCGAGCCGCCCGCCTCGCTCGCACCCGGATCATCGCCGACGATCGCGCCCTGACCCGGCTCCGCCGGTCGGCCGCCAGCTGACGACGGCGCGATGCCGGACGCTACACTGCCGGCACATCACCACGCGTCCCGCCTCGCACCCGAGCGGCTGGTGCGGAGTGCCACACGCCTTCCGGGAGGTCCCACACCACCGTGCAGCTTCGTGTCGTCACCGATCAGCCATGGGACGTCAAGGCCGACGTCCTCGTCATCCCCGTCACGGCCGAACCGACCTTCGAGGGGCCCCTGGATGAGCTGGACCGCCGGGCCGGCGGCGAGCTCCGGGCATTGGCCGCGTTTCGCGAGCTTTCCGGCAAGCGGTTCGGGACGACGATCGCCGGCCCGGGTGAGCTGCCCGCGGGTCGGCTCCTGACGGTCGGGATCGGCGATCCCGCGACGCTCGATCGTGAGTCGGTCGTGCGCGTGGCGGCCTCGGCCGAGCGCCGGCTCGGCGGTCGGGCCGTCCGGTCCATGGCGGTCTGGCTCACCCCGCTCGCGGCCGCGGAAGGACTCGACGGCGGCACCGAGCTGGCCGCCGAGCTCGTGGTGCGCGGTGTCGTCGAAGGGACCTACGACCCCAAGTCGATCTACCGGACCACGCGATCCGCGGGCGACGACGAGGATGCGACGAGCACGCGCGGCGACTGGAGCGACATCGCCTCACCGCCCGAGCTGGACGAGCTGATCCTCGTGGTGGCCGGCGGCGATACCTCGGCCATCACTGCAGCGGCCGAGCGCGGCCAGATCATGGGCGAGGGCGCGAATCTTGCCCGAACCCTCTCCAACCGCGCCGCGAACGACGTGTCGCCGGCGGTCCTGGCCGACGAGGCACGGGCCATCGCCGACGAGCACGGCCTGTGGATCGACGTGATCGAGCCCGAGAAGGCCGAGGAGCTCGGCATGGGCATGTTCCTGGCCGTCGGCCGGGGCAGCGACAACCCGCCGCGGATGATCGTCATGCGCGCCGGCGGGGAAGGGGACCGCGACTCGCTCGATCGTCACCTGGCGCTCATCGGCAAGGGCGTCTGCTTCGATTCAGGCGGCATCTCGATCAAGCCATCCGACCGGATGGAAGAGATGAAGATGGACAAGACCGGCGCGTGCACGGTGATCGCCGCGATGGCCACGGTTGCCCGGCTGTCGCCCGGCACGCCGCTCCTGGGCATCGCGGCCGCGGTCGAGAACATGCCGGGCCCGCACTCCACCCGGCCCGGCGACATCGTCACCGCGCTCAACGGCAAGACGGTCGACATCACGAACACCGACGCCGAAGGCCGGCTGATCCTCGGTGACGCCATGACGTACGCGGAGCGTCTCGGCGCCACGCATCTGGTCGACGTGGCGACCCTCACCGGTGCGGTCTCACGGGCGCTCGGCCACCTGGTGACGGGCGCTTTCGGGACGCCCCAGCCGTTCTACGACTCGGTCATGGACGCGGCCAAGGCCGCCGGTGAGCGCTACTGGCAGCTGCCGCTGGTCGAGGAGTACCGGGCCGAGATGGACTCCTGGTACGCCGACTTCCAGAACTCGAGCAGTGCCGAGGGCTCCCTCGTGAAGAGCGGCATGTTCCTCAAGGAG
>DASPHN010000099.1:0-16255 GCA_035629655.1 Saccharimonadales bacterium (SeqCode)
TTCTTCGACGCCAGCGACAAGATCATCGAGATCGTGACCTACGACTCGACGACGATCCACAACACCATCGCGATGGCCGACACGTTCCGCTCGATCGGCTATCCGGCCTCGAAGGTCGCCTACCTCGTGAACCGCGCCGACAGCGCGGGCGGGATCGAGCCCGACGACCTCCAGCGGGCGCTGGGGCGGGTGCCCGAGTACCGGGTCGTGTCCGACGGTCAGCTCGTCGTGCGATCGAACAATGAAGGCGTCCCGTTCGTGCTGGCCAACCCGACGGCGCCGGTCAGCCAGGACGTGGGCAAGGTCGCGGTCGCGCTCGCCGGGTCCGAACGGGTGCCGGCCGCCGCGGGCCGCGGGTAGGGGCGCATGTCCGACCCCCGACCGATCGGCGTCTTCGACTCCGGGGTCGGCGGCCTCACGGTCCTGCGGGAGATCATCCGCCGCACACCCCACGAATCGACGCTCTATCTCGGCGACAACGGCCGGGCGCCGTACGGCGTTCGCGAGGACGCGGAGGTCCTCGAGTTCTCGACGCAGGTCCTCGACGCGCTCGTGGAGCGCGACGTGAAAGCCCTCGTCGTCGCCTGCAACACGTCGACCGCGGTGGGTCTCGCGCACTACCGGCGCCGCTATGACCTGCCGGTCCTGGGCGTCATCCGCCCGGGCGCGTCCGCCGCGTCCCTTGCGACGCGCAACCGGCGGGTCGGGATCATCGCCACCCCGGCCACCATCCGGTCGCATGCCTACTTCGAGGCCGTCAAGGACGAGAACCCCGCGATCGAGGTCTACGAGCACGCCACGCCGACGCTCGTCCCGATGGTCGAAGCCGGGATGCTCTCCGGCCCCGAGGCCGAGGCGACGGTGGCCGCCGCGCTGGCGCCACTCCTCGGCGAGCGCGACGCGGACGGCGAATCGATCTTCCCGCGGCCGCCCGGCGCGACGATCGACACGCTGCTCCTCGGCTGCACGCACTACCCACTCCTGCGGCCGCTCATCGCGACGGTCGCCGGTGACCGCGTCGCGATCGTCGATTCGGCGACGGCGACGGCCTCCGCCCTCGCCGAGCTGCTGGTGGTGAACGGCCTCGAGGCACCGGGCACCACCCGTGGCACGGCCGCCGACGCGGGCCGGATCGGCCATGATCAGCCCGACGAGATCGCCCCGGTGATTACCCACCGCCAGCTCACGACCGGCGACGTGGCCCGCTTCCAGGCGGTCGCGACGCGGCTCTTCGGAGCGGCGTTCCCGGAGGTGGCGTCGGTGGATCTGGGAGTCCACGCCTGATGGCCGATCGCCGGCGCGGCCCCGATTCCTGGCGCGATGACCGGGCATGGCAGGCCGGCCTCCTCATCGGCTCGGCACTCGGCGCTGCGGCGACGATCGCCGGGCGGCATCTCGAACGCAACGCGCGCCAGGGCCTGGTCGACTGGCCGACGGTCGAACGGATCGCGATCGGCCGGCTGCACAGGGCCCCGGGCACCTTGACCCCGGCGGACCTGGCGGCGACAGAGCCAGCCTACGCGGAGGCGATGGCCCGGATCGTGCCGGCCCTCGGGGCTGCGCTCGGGACCGAGCTGCCGGGCGTCGTGGAGCGGTCCGGGGTCGTCGATCGGGCGGGCTGGGTGCGAGCCAACACGACGACGTTCGCGTCCCTGATCGGCAAGCTCGAGGCGGACCTGTTGGACCAGGTCGTGCCGTCGGGCGGCGGCCTGGCGAAGGCGACCATGGCCCTCGCCAACCGCTGGATCACGACCCGCCAGCTCGCCCTGTTGTTGGGCTTCATGGGCCAGCGTGTCCTCGGCCAGTACGACATCGCCCTGCTGTCGGCCGAGGTGGCGCCCGGGCGGCTGCTGTTCGTCGAGGAGAACATCCGGGCCACGGCTCGCGCCCTCGGGGTGCCGGTCGGTCCGTTCCGGACGTGGATCGCCCTGCACGAGACGACCCACGCCTTCGAGTTCGAGGCGCATCCCTGGCTGCGTCCGTACCTCGCGTCACGTCTCGAGCGCCAGCTCACGCTCTTCGGCACCGATGCGCGTCAGATGGGCCGGGACGCCCTGGCCGGCCTGGGTCGGGCCATCCGCGGCGAATCGGGCGGCGAGCACTGGATGGAGCGGCTCATGGGCGACGAGCAGCGCACGCTCTTCCGCGAGACCCAGGCGGTGATGAGCCTGCTCGAGGGTTTCAGCGACTACGTGATGGATGAGGTCGGGCGTGACCTCGTGCCCGATGTCGAACGCATCAGCCAGCGGTTCCACGAGCGTCGCACGAAGCGGACGCCGTTCGAGCGCTCGATGCTCCGGCTGACGGGCATGGACATGAAGCTGGAGCAGTACAAGAAGGGCGAGGCCTTCGTCCGGGCCATCGCCGACGCGCGGGGCCCGGCCGCGCTCGCGCGGCTGTGGGATGGTCCCGAGTCGCTCCCGCGGGAGGGCGAGATCGCCTCGCCGGCGACGTGGATCGCCCGGGTCCTCGATTGAGCCCGCCGTCCGAGCCACGCGCCGCCGGACCTGGCAGCGGCCCGGGTGGTGCGCCGAGCGCGATCGCCCTCAGTCCGATCCTCTCGGCCCGCTATCGATCCCGGGACCTGGAACGCATCCGGACCGCGGCACCCGGGGCACGGCTCGTGACGGTCAGCGTCGAGGGTCTGGCCGACGGTCCGCTCGAGGACGTCGAGGTGATGCTCCGCGGCTGGCTGAGCTCGGATGCCTTCGATCGCCTGCTGGTCCGGGCGCCGCGCCTCGCGTGGGTGCACTCAGCGACGTCGGGAGTGGAGCGCGCGCTGACGCCGGCGGCCCTGGATCGCGGCGTGGTCGTGACGAACGCACGGGGGGTCTTCAGCCGGCCGATCGCCGAGTACGTGCTGATGATGATCCTGTCGGTCAGCCGCCGGCTCCCGCAGCTCCTCGAGCTCCAGCGAGAGCGGACCTGGCAGCCCCTCGAGGGCGCGGAGCTCCGTGACGTGACGGTCGGGATCGTCGGCCTCGGCTCGATCGGGCGCGCCGTCGGGGCGCTGGCGACCGCGTTCGGTTGCCGGGTCGTGGCCGTCCGGCGACGCTCCGAGTCCGGGTCCGGCGTCGGCGGCTCGGACCAGTCAGACGAGGATCGCTCGTTCGGAGAGCTGATGCTCGATCGGGTCGGCGGTCCCGAGACCCTGCCGGAGCTGCTCGGCGAATCCGACTTCATCGTGCTGGCCGCGCCGCTCACCCCGGAGACCGAAGAGATGATCAACGACGCGTCGCTGGCGATGGTCAAGCCGGGCGCGTGGCTGATCAACGTCGCGCGCGGCCGGCTGATCGACGAGCGTGCGCTGCTGCGGGCCCTCCACGACGGTCCCCTGGGTGGCGCGGTGCTCGACACGTTCCGCGACGAGCCACTGCCGGCCAGCTCGCCCTTCTACGACCTGCCCAACGTGATCGTCACGCCCCACACCGCGTGGTCCAGCGGGCGGGTCCTCGACCGCAGCGTGGAGCTGTTTTGCGACAACCTGCGCCG
The DNA here is from genome assembly GCA_035629655.1 of Saccharimonadales bacterium (SeqCode). GTDB lineage: Bacteria > Chloroflexota > Limnocylindria > Limnocylindrales > CSP1-4 > SPCO01. The sequence goes on from DASPHN010000099.1 coordinate 3,493, forward strand.
CTTCGCGACCGGCGAGCCGTTGCTCAATGTGGTCGACCCGACGGCGGGCTACTGACCGGTCGTCACGGTGTTCGGCTGCGGCCGGTACGATCGGGCCCATGCAGATCGCCATCGTCGGCCTCGCCGGAAGCGGCAAGACGACCGTCTTCAACACCCTGACCCGAGGTCACGCAGAGACCGGGGGGTACGGCGGGGTCACGCTCAACGTCGGCGTCGTGAAGGTCCCGGACGAGCGGCTCGATCGGCTAGCGGCGATCTTCAAGCCGAAGAAGATCGTCCAGGCCGACGTGACCTACGTCGACCTGCCGGCGCCGCCGGCCTCGACCGAGGGCCGCATCGGGACCGAGGAGCTTCCGGCCGACCACCTCGCGCGGCTGCGCGACTCCGATGCGCTGCTCCACGTCGTCCGCGCGTTCGAGGATCCGAACCATCCCCATCCGGCCGGCAGCGTCGACCCTGGCCGTGACCTCGAACAGCTGGACCTCGAGTTCCTCCTTGCGGACCTGGCGATGACCGAGCGTCGGCTGGAGCGGTTGAAAGGCAGCGGCAAGCACGGCACGCCTGCCGAACGGGAAGCGGCTGAGCGCGAGGAGGTCGTCCTCCGGCGCATCCACACGGGCCTCGAGGCCGGGACGCCGATCCGGGACCTCGGGCTGGACCTCGACGAGGCCAAGGCCATCCGCGGGTTCCGGTTCCTGAGCGAGAAGCCGGTCCTCGTCCTGCTCAACGTCGGGGAAGGGGAGCTGGCCGCCTCGCCGGCGCTCGTGGACGCCATCACCGCGGCGTATCCGCACCAGCACGCGATGGTCGAGGCGCTCTCAGCCAGGATCGAGATGGAGCTCGGCGAGCTCGAGCCCGACGAGGCCACGGTCTTCATGGACGAGCTCGGGATCACCGAATCCGGGCTGGATCGGGTCATCGCCCTGTCGTACCGGCTCCTCGGGCTCGTGTCGTTCTTGACCGCCGGGCCGGACGAGGTGCGCGCGTGGCCGATCGTCGATGGCTCGACGGCCGTGGACGCCGCGGGCGCGATCCATACCGACCTCGCCAAGGGCTTCATCCGTGCCGAGACGGTGGCCTACGAGGACCTGCTGACGCTCGGCTCGATGGCCGAGGCGCGCAAGGCCGGTCGACTGCGCTCGGAAGGCAAGACCTATCGGGTGAAGGATGGCGACGTGCTGGAGATCCTCTTCAGCCGCTGATGCGACCGCCCGTGGTGCACCCCACGACCATCTCGGGGAACGGCGGCCCATTCGGACGGCGGAACCGGACGGTCAGGGCCAGATGGTGCGTCAGACGCACCGAATGCCGACGGAGCGGGACTGACCGGGCGAAGACCGCGACGTCGAGCGCCGATGTGGTCGCCCCATGCACCGACGGCGCTCGGGCCGCTCGGAAGCGCGTTGACCACGCGCCTCCACCCGGTCCGCGTCAGTTCGGCTTGAACCCGCCGTTCACGTCGAGGTCCGCGAGGAGGGACCGGAAGTCGCCCTTCGGCTCGTCGTCATCGTCGTCGTCGTCATCGTCGTCCTCCTCGTCCGCCAGCTCTGGCGCGAGGTCCGCGAGGAAGTTGTCCTCCTCGACGGTCGAGACGTTGACCGCGGCTTCGAGCCGGTCGTCGCTCACGAAGACGAAGCCATGGTCGCGCTCGAGCACGATCGCGATGGTCTCGATGAGGGTATCGTGCGTCGAACCGTCCTGGACGTCCCGACGGATGCGCTGCACCAGGTCGAAGAATTCCTGGGGTTCCCACTCGGATTCGCTCACCACGAGGACGTCCGAGTAGACCTCGTCATCACCCTCATGCAGTTCGTAGAAGAACACGTCGGCTCCATCCTGTCAGCGGGGCCGCAGTATACGCCGGAGGTCCCATGCCGCCCCCTGCGGTCGAGGTCGTCCACGTCGGCTCGGCGTGCCGCGACGTGGCGCCCGATGACCCTCGCGGCTGGCGGCTCGGTGGCGGCGTCACCTACGCGGCACTGACGACCGCCCGGCTGGGACTGCGCACGGCCGCGATCATCGGGCTCGACGACGAAAGCCGCGATGCCGACGAGCTCGACACGCTCCGCACGGCCGGGGTCGACATCCTGCCGGTCCGCCTCGGCGAGGGACCCGTCTATCACAACGTCGAGACGCCCACGGGCCGCGTCCAGACGATCGTCCAGGTCGGCGAACCACTGCCGGTGCCGGCCCTGCCGGACTCCTGGCTCCGAGCGCGCGGGTGGTCGGTCGCTCCGGTGGCGGGCGAGATCACCGACGCCTGGGCGCCGACGATCCCGGCTGGGGCCTACGTCGCGGTGGCCTGGCAGGGCTCCCTGCGGGACCTGGCTGCGGGACAGCGCGTGACCCGTCGCCCGCCCGAGGGGTCGGCGATGATCCGCCGGGCGAACCTCGTCGGGGTGAGCCATCACGATGTCGCGCCGGCGACCCGGCTGTCCGAGCTGTGGCGACTGCTCCAGCCCGGCGCGGACCTCCTGATCACGCAGGGCCACCAGGGCGGGCTCCTGATCCATGTCGGGGAGGACGGCCCGACCCGGACGCTGCGCTACCTGCCCACCGCCACCGACGACGAACGGGACCCGACCGGGGCAGGGGACACGTTCCTGGCTGCGCTCCACGCCTCGGTGCTGCGTCCGGCGATCGCGGGGCGCCAACGGGCCCGGCACGGGCTCGATCTCCGGTTCGCGGCGGCGGCCGGCTCGCTGGTGGTCGAGGCGGCAGGACTCGATGGTGTGCCGGATCGCGGTGCCGTCATCCGCCGCCGCGCACGGGAGCGAGTCCGGCGGGCGATCCTGCCGTCGGAGACCACCCAGGTGGGGACGGCGTCGGACCTCGAGATGGAGCCGGCGCTCGGCGAGTGATCAGCCGGGCCCCTCGGGTGCCCGGCCGGTGGAACCCCGGATGACCAGGCGAACGGGCACGACGACCCGGCCCGTCGTGGCCCATGACCGCACCTCGGAGGAGGCGGCCGCCTCCCCTTCACGGTCGATGGGGGCCGCGGGTGTCAGCCGCTCCACGAGCCGCTCGACCGCCCACGACCCCAGCGCCGCGACGTCCTGGGCGACCGTCGTGAGCGGCGGCTCGGCGTAGGCCGCGATCGGGATGTCGTCGAACCCGACGATGCTCAGCCTGCCCGGCACGTGCAGCCCGCGGGACCGAGCCGCGCGCAACGCCCCGATCGCCATGAGGTCGTTGTGGGCGATGATCGCGGTGGGGCGGGGGTCGCGATCGAGCGCCTCGTCCGCGGCCCGTTCGCCCCCGCCGACATCGGGCTGGTCGACCACAACGTCGAGGTGCCGTTCCGGGACCCCGGCCGCCGCGATCACATGGCGCACCCCGGCGAGGCGGGCTGGCGCCGCGGCATGCCGCGGGCCGACGGTCAGGGCAGCAAGACGTTGGTGACCGAGCCTCAGCAGGTGCTCGGCGGCAAGCCGGCCACCCGTCCGATCGTCGGAGGCGACGGTCGGGACGCGCACGCCACGGGCGGCGGCATTGACCAGCACGACCGGGACCGGCGGCTGCGCCAGCCACTCGCGGTGTCGGCCGCCGAGCCGGCTCACGGCCAGGATCACGCCGTCGACGCGTCGTTCGGCGAGCAGCTCGAGATAGCCGGCCTCGCGCTCGGGGTCGTCTGCGGCGTTGCACAGCAGCAGGGCGTAGCCGGCCCGGCTGGCCGCGTCCTCGATGGCACGCACGAGCTGCGGGAAGAACGGGTTCTCGATGTCGGTGATGATCAACCCGAGCGAACGGGTGGTGCCCTGTCGAAGCGACCTGGCGACGGCCGACGGTCGATAGTCGAGCGCTTCCGCCGCCGCCACGATCCGTGCCCGGGTCTCGGGTCGGACGCTGCCGACGCCGGCCAGCACGCGGCTGACGGTCGCGGTCGAGACCCGCGCCCGTCGGGCGACGTCGGCCATGGTCGCGGGCATCGTGCGTTCGCCTGCTCGGTCTACCGGTCGCCGGTCAGGCGCCCGCCTGCTGCGCGCCCGCCCGACGCAGCGCGCTCGCGAGGACGCGTCGGCCGATCGCCGCGCTCTCGGCGGGCGGTCCCCAGGTGCTGTCCTGCTCGACCATCAGCCACCCGGCGTAGTCGCGACGGACGAGGCAGCCGATGACGCCATCGAGATCCAGCCGGCCGGCACCGAGCTCGGTGAACATCCGCTCGGCGACGGCGGCACCGAAGCCTTGGATCTCGCCCGCGCGAAGTCGCGCCTCCACGTCCGGGTCGACGTCCTTCAGGTGGACGTGGGTCACCCGCTCTCCGTAGCGCTCGAGCGCCTCGATCGGATCGCCCCCGCCCACGAGGTAGTGGCCGACATCGAGGCAGAGCGGCACGAGCGCCGGATCGGTCTCGGCCATGAGCCGCTCGACCTCGGCCGGTGCCTCGACCAGGGTCCCGGCGTGGGGGTGGAACGCCATCCGACGGCCGGCAACCTGGGTGGCTCGACCCAGCTCGTGCAGCACCTCGGCCAGGCGCGCCCATCCCGCATCGGTCAGGATCGGGGTCCCCGGCGTCGCGACCCGGCCCGCGGCGGCATCCCGATCCGGGTCGCCGTCGAGCGCGACGCACAGGACGTCGCCGTCCCCGGCGACCAGGAGGCGCAGCCGCTCGAGCGCCCCGGCGAGCGCGTCTTCGGTCGGTCCGGCGGGGGTCGCCGGAAACGCCGCGTAGACCTCCGCAAGGCGGAGACCGCGGTGACCCAGTGCCTCCTGCAGGCCCGCTCCCTCAGGGAATCCGAGCCCGAGCTGGGTCCCCTCGTATCCGACGCGCGCGATCGCATCGAGGATGGTGTCCGCGTCCGTCCCGAGCCGGAGCGCCTCGACGTCCACGTTGTTCCAGAGGATCGGCACGGTCCCGATGCTCGCGCCCGGCAGCGCGTCACCCGGCCGCCGGAGGGTCGCGCGAAGGTCGGGTCGACTGGGCGGCGCGGCCGGTCGGCCGCTCATCGTGCCTGGCTCTCCCTGGCGCCGGCCTTCCACGCCGCGTGTCGGTCGGGATCGGTCTCGGGGCTCGGGGCATCCCACCAGCCGGTCTTCTCCGGACCGGCCGTCGCGAGGTCGCGATCGACGGTCACGTGGACGAGCGACGGACCGCCCGAGGCGAGCGCGCGCCGGACGGCCGGCGCGACCTCGGCGGGGTCACGCACGCCCTCGCTGTGGATCCCGAACGCCCGCGCGATCGCAGCGAAGTCGGGTGAGTAGGTCGACCCGTCCGGCGTGACGAAGTCGGTCCATGCGGCGCGTCCGAAGAACGTCTCCTGACCGCCCTTGATGCTGATCCAGCCGGAGTTGTCGAGGACGACCTGGCAGACAGGCGTACCGGCCAGCACGGCGGTCTGCAGCTCCTGCATCGACTGGAGGAACGATCCATCGCCCGAGACCGACAGGACCTGGGCCCCCGGTCGGGCCAACTGGGCGCCGATCGCGGCCGGCAGCTCGAAGCCCATCGTCGAGAAGCCGCCCGACGTCAGGTGCGTGCGCGGCGCGCGCGTGACCCAGCGCTGCTTGACCATGCCCTGCGGCAGGCCGGCGCCGGTGACCACGATCGCGTCCTCCCGCGTCGCGGCCTGGATCTCGCGGACGGCGCGGGCCATCGACATCGGCGTCCGCGGGGAGCCCGACGTCGGCTCGATCCGCTCGAACCAGGCGGTCTTGCGTCGCTGGATCTCCTCGAAATACGGCGTCGTGCGATACGCGACCGGCCCGCCACCCGTGCCAAGCGCCGCGAGGAGGTCGCCGAGGGCGGCCTTGGCATCGCCGACCAGCGCAGCCTCGACCGGGTAATTCTTGCCGATCTCGCGCGGGTCGATGTCGACCTGGATGAGCCGGCTGGGCGGGATCGAGAACGTCACGCCCTTGCGGTACGACGAGGCGGACCAGTCGGTGAATCGACAGCCGACCGAGAGCAGCACGTCGGCCGAGGCAGCCAGCTCGTTCCCGCAGCTCGAGGCCGTATCGCCGATCGTCTGGCCGGCCAGCTCGTGGGTCTCGTCGACCGCTCCCTTGCCGTTCCAGGTGGTCACGACCGGCGCCCCAAGGCGCTCGGCCAGGGCCAGGACCTCGGCCGTGGCGTCCGCACCGATCGCTCCGCCACCGGCCACGATGACCGGTCGGTTCGCGCCGGCGAGAGCCGCGGCGGCACGCTCGACATCCGCCGCCGCCGGCCGGATGCGGCCCCGCGCTTCGCGCGTCTCCCGCTCGGGGTTCGGTACGTCGGCCCCTTCGGCGAGGACGTCCATCGGGATGTCGAGGAGGACCGGGCCGGGCCGCCCCGAGCGCATCTGGTTCCAGGCCCGCTGGAGGACGAAGGGCAGTTCGTCCACGCGCGAGACCTGCCACCACTCCTTGACGACCGGCTCGAAGATGCGCGGGTTGTCCGCGACGTGCCGGCGGTCGAGCTCCTGCAGCAGACCGGCGCCACGCAGGTACGTGTGCGGCGAGCCAGTGAGCAGTGCGACAGCGCTCGAGTCGACGTAGGCGGTCGCCATCCCGACGACGGTGTTCGTCGCGCCGGGGCCGATGCTCGTGAAGGCCAGGATCGGATCGCCGGTGGCACGGTAGTAGCCGTCCGCGAGGTGCACCGCGGCCTGCTCGTGCATCACCTGGATCGTCCGGATCTCATCACGACGGTCGAGGAGGGCATCGGTCACGGCCCAGCTGCCGTGACCCGGGATGCCGGCGACGTGGCGCACGCCCTGGCGCACGAGGTGGTCCACCACGATCTGGGCACCGGTACGTCGCTGCCGGACGGGCGCGGACTGGTCGCTCACCGGGCCTCCATGGTCTACGATGTAATCGATTACGTAACGGTCGAGGCAGCCTACCACGCAGCCCCGACGAGCCGAGGCGTGAGGAACGAGCGGGGATCCATGGCTACGCTGTCCGATGTGACCCGTCCACCGCTCGCCGACACGCCGCTCGGACGCACGATCGCATCCACGCCGACCGACATCTGGAACGACTCGTGTGCGGTCGACGAGCTCGAGTACGCGATCTCCTACGGGGCGGTCGGTGCCACCGCTAACCCGACGATCGTGAGCGACCTCTGGAAGGCCGACCCGGCGCACTGGCGCGAGCGCGTGCAGGCGCTCGCGGCGGCGCGGGCCGACGCCACCGAGGTCGACCTTGCCTGGGCCGTCGTCGAGGAGATGTCGCTGCGCGGCGCGCTCCTGCTGCGACCGGCCTTCGAGGCGGCCGCCGGCCGCCAGGGCCGGCTCTCGATGCAGACCGACCCGACGCTCTACCGGTCACACGATGCGATGCTTGCCCAGGGCCGCCACTTCGACACGCTGGCGCCGAACATCATCGTGAAGTTCCCCACGACCTCGGTCGGGGTCGGCGTGATGGAGGAGGCCACCTACCGCGGCGTCAACGTCAACGCCACGGTCTCCTTCAGCGTCCCGCAGGCGGTGGCCGCGGCCGAAGCCGTCGAGCGCGGCCTGCAGCGTCGCGAGGCCGACGGTCTGCCGATCGACACGATGGGACCGGTCATCACCCTGATGATGGGCCGCCTCGAGGACTGGTTGCGCGTCGTGGCGGAGCGCGACGGGATCATCGTCGACCCAGCGGCGCTCGCCTGGTCCGGGGTCGCCGCGTTCAAGCGGGCGTACGACGAGTTCCAGCGTCGTGGGCTGCGGGCGCGGCTGCTCGGCGCCGCCATCCGGCATCACCTGCACTGGTCGGAGCTGATCGGTGGCGACGTCGTGATCACGATGCCCTCGAGCTGGCAGCGGCGGTTCAACGACTCCGACATCGAGGTCCGACCGCGCATCGACGACCCGGTCGACCCGGCCATCGTCGCCGAGCTCTCGGCGCGGTTCCCGGACTTCGTGCGAGCGTACGAGCCGGACGGGGTCGCGCCCGCCGAGTTCGACACGTTCGGACCGACGGTCCGGACCCTGCGTGCCTTCATCGGCTCGTACCACGAGCTCCTCCACCAGGTGACCGACGCGATGCTTCCGGACCCGGACGCCAAGCGCCGATGACCGACCCGGCCCCCGAGGTCCACGCCACGGCGGTCCCGAACGACCTGTCCGTCGAGCGGTTGCGCGTTCGGCCGGCCGGGGATGGGTCACTCCGAGTGGACCCGGCGTCGGTCGGGTGGCGGTACCTGTCCTTCGAGACCGCGACCCTCCAAGGCGACGAGTCGCGGGTGATCGGGGCGCCGGACCACGAGTCGGCCATCGTCAACGTGTCGGGAGGCGACCTCGTCCTCGACCTCGGGGACGGCGAGGAGGCCGTCCTCGCCGGTCGCACCACCGTCTTCGACCGGCCGGCGTCGGTGTTCTACGTTCCCGCCGGCGGCACCGTCGAGGTCACCGCGATCCAACGTGCCTCGCGGACCTGGACGACGATCGCCATCGCGTCGGCGCCGACTCGCGCGGCGATCTCGGCAGACCTCGGGCCGGTCTGGGTCCGGCCGGAGGACGTCCGGATCGAGATCCGCGGCGCCGGCCGCTCGACCCGCGAGATCCGCCATCTCATCGGGCCGGAGTTCCCGGCCGACCGACTGCTGCTGGTCGAGGTCATCACGCCGGCCGGCAATTGGTCGAGTTGGCCGCCGCACAAGCACGACGTCGACGACATGCCGACCGAGGCGGTCCTCGAGGAGGTCTATCACTACCGGTTCCGACGGCCGGAGGCGTGGGGCATCCAGCGGCTCTATCGCGCGCCCGGCGGCCCGCTCGGCGAGGCCCGCGATGGGGTCTGGGCCGTGCGTGACGGCGAGACGGTCATCGTCACTGACGGGTACCACCCGTTCGTGGCCACGGACGCCGACGACGCCTACTATCTCAACGCGCTGGCCGGGGACCGGCGGACCATGGCCTGCTCGTTCGATCCGGCGCTCGATCACGTTCGGGAGCGATGGGCGTCGGAGGCGCTGGATCCGCGAGTGCTGCCGGCGACGACTCGCCCCGCGAGCTGAGACGTCGGGGCTCGGGCCGCCGCGTCCGACGTCGCTGCAGCCGCGCTTCGCGTCGCCGGAGGTCTGCTTCCAGGAGTGGCTCGGGGCGGCCCAGCCGTCGACGACGGTCCGCGGCGGCGAGGCCACGATCGGTGGCCTCGAGCGCGCCATCGACATCGCCCAGGCGATGCTCGCGCAGCTTCGCGAGCTCGATCCAGGCGCGGATGGCGTCACGCCCCGGCCCGGCCGCGAGCGAGGTCCACGCCTCGGCCGCATCGGCATAGCGGCCCAGGCGGCGAAGGATCCGAGCGCGCTCCATCGCGATCCGGGCTGTGTCCCATGGGCGGCCGACACTGGCCGCCTGTCGCCACGCCGACGGGGAGGCCCCGGTGGGGCGCGGACGGCCCCCGAAGTCGGCGCGCGCCCGCGGCGACCACCACGGCGCGGCTTCCTCGGCCACCTGGGCTCGAGCGGGTCGTGGCTCGCGGACCGGCCAGGCAAGGTCGTCATCGGCCGCGGCCTCCGCGTCCGCGCTCAGGGCTGCGTCGGGGGCGCGCGGCCGGTCGCGCGCGAGCGCCTCCTCCAGACAGGCCAGCGCGTCGTCGTGGCGCCGGACCGTGCTGAACGCCCGGGCGAGGCCGGCCAGGTCACCGGCAGGCGCCGTCCGCCGCCCGGACACCGACGCGTAGCCCTCGTCGAGCAGGCCGAGCAGCCGGGCCAGCGATCGGACGTCCTCGTCGTTGTGGCGGACCACGGCTCGCAGCGGCTCGGCCGGCCCACCGCGCAGGAACCCGAGGTAGCGACCCGGGATCTCCCAGCCGTCGACGTCGTCGTGGCGGATCGAGCCGAGCAGCATCCGCTCCGCCGTCTGCAGCCGGGCGTCGTCCATCCGATGCCGGAACAGCCGCCGCACGATCGGGAGCAGGTCCAGGTGGCCGTCATGGATCGGCGCGGCCCGTCGCGCGAGCCGGTAGCGCGTCACCAGCAGCGGCCAGTCGAAGCCCCGCCCGTTGTACGTCACGAGCCAGGCGTCGGCCGGGATGTGGCGAGCGACCTGCTCGAGCAGCGCGCGCTCATCGGCGTGGTCGGGCAGCAGGAGCTGGACCTGCCGAAAGCGGGGGCCCACCCACCAGCCGAGACCGATGAGGAACGCGACGGTGCCGGTCGCCGTCGCGAGGCCGGTCGTCTCCGTGTCGAGGCAGACCAGCGGCCGGTCCGGCGGCGGCTGTGCCGGCAGGGTCGCGAGGCGCTCCCGATCGAGCGGCAGGTCGACGCTCCCGCCGTCCACGCGGACGAAGCGGCCGATGGCCGTCGTGATGACCTCGCCGTCGAGGGCCGCGGCCAGTCGCTCCGCCAGGTCCTGTGGCTCGAGCGGTCGGTGGGGGAGGGCATCGGCGGTATGGGCCGGCCCTGGCAGGGCGCTGCGGAACCGCTCGAGCCGGCGCGCGAGATCGGTCGGCGAGTCGGCGGTCGGACTCGTCACCCGGCGGGCACCGGCGCCGGCGCGCGGAGCTCGGCAAGCAGCCGCAGGGCGAGGGCGCGGGCGTCGATCTCGGCTTCGAGCCGCGGCCCGGTACATGACGGGCAGCCGCCCTCGCACCCGCAGGAGGCGATGAGCTCGGCGGCCATCGAGACGAGCTCATCGTGGCGTTCCCAGAGGCGCTCGGACAGGCCGATGCCGCCGGGCACCGCCTCGTAGAGGTAGATGGTCGGCTCCTCGGCATGCGGCGAGCGGACCTGGGTCACGAGGCCGAGGTCACGCGGGTCGACCATGAGCAGGATCGCGGCCACCGTCTGGATGGCCCGGCCGACGCCCAGCAGTGCGATGTCGAGGTGGTCGCGACGCCACCGATCGCGCGTGCCGTCGGCGGTCAGCCAGTAGGCCGTGGTCTGGAGCTCGAGCTCGGGCAGGTCGATGGGGCCCCAGCCGACGTTCTCGTCGGTGACGAACTTGAGCTTCTTGAACAGGGTCACGAGGCTGGCGACCATCACCTCGCCGTGGATCCGCCGACCGCCGGTCGCTGCAGCTTCAGCGAAGACCTCGAGCGGCTTGAGGGTCACCGCCCGGTTCGCGTACGTGTAGTGGTCGACGTCGACGCGATGGACGTAGGCCTTGCGCTCGTGCCACTCGAGCCGGTCGACGTAGTACTGGACCGACTCGTGCAGGTAGATCGCCCGTTCGTGAACGAGGACCTGGGCGCTGAACAGGTCGACCTCGCCGAGGACCCGCGGCCGGTCGGGCGTCGTGTCGATGATCACGACGTTCTCTGGAGCCGCGGTCCGCAGCGAGATCTCGGACGCCGGGAAGTTCTCGCTCGCCCAGTACCAGCGCCCATCGCCGGCCTGGCGGACATGCCCCGATTCGGCGAGGAACGCGAGCAGGTCGTCGGCCGGACCCGGCCCGAACACCTCACCCGGCTCGAAGGGCAACTCGAAGGTCGCCGCCCGGAGGTGGGCCAGCAGCACGTGCAGGTTGTCCGGGTCGAGGCGCGCCTCCTCCGGCGCGCCGTCGAGCAGGAACTCCGGGTGGTGGATGACGTACTGGTCCACCGGGGCGCCGGAGGCGACGACGATCCCCACGCTCGTGCCCTGGCGGCGACCCGCCCGGCCGATCTGCTGCCACGTCGCCGCCACCGAGCCCGGATAGCCGGCGAGGATCGCGACGTCCAGCCGCCCGATGTCCACGCCGAGCTCGAGGGCGTTGGTCGCGACCACGCCGAGGATCTCGCCGTCGCGCAGCCCCCGCTCGATGGATCGCCGCTCCGTCGGCAGGTAGCCGCCACGGTAGCCGCGGACCCGCGAGCGCGGCCCGTAGTGCTCCCGCAGCGACTCGCGCAGGCCGGTCAGCAGCAGCTCCACGGCGACCCGCGACCGGCCGAAGACGATGGTCTGGCGACCGGCCCGCAGGAACGGCAGCGCCCAGCGCTGCGCCAGCGTCACGGCCGAACCGCGGGCGCCGCTCTCCGGATGCAGGACCGGTGGGTCGACCAGCAGGACGTGACGCTGGCCGGCCGGCGCCCCGGTCCGATCGATGAGGTGCGTCGCGCGGCCGGTGAGGGCGGTCGCCAGCTCGGCCGGGTTCCCGATCGTCGCCGAGCAACAGACGATGACCGGATGGCTGCCGTAGTGGGCGCAGATGCGCAGCAGCCGGCGCAGGACGTTCGCGACGTGGCCGCCGAACACGCCCCGGTACGTGTGCAGCTCGTCGATGACGATGACTTTGAGCTGCTCGAAGAGCTGGAACCACTTGGTGTGGTGGGGGAGGATCGCCGAGTGGAGCATGTCCGGGTTGGTGACCACGACCTGACCGGCGGCCCGCACGGCCGAGCGGATCGGGGCGGGCGTGTCCCCGTCGTAGGTCGAGGCGAGGACGGACAGGCCGGCGGCTGCTGCCAGGCTTCCGAACTCGGCCACCTGGTCCTGGCCGAGCGCCTTGGTCGGGAACAGGAACAGCGCCCGCGACGCGGGATCGTCGACGATCGACTGCAGGACCGGGACCGTGTAACACAGGGACTTGCCCGAGGCGGTCGGGGTGACGATCACCACGTCGTTGCCGGTGTGGACCGCCTCCATCGCCTCGGCCTGGTGGACGTACGGGCGCTCGATGCCCCGCGAGGCGAGACCCGAGACGATGCGCGGGTCGAGCCAGCCGGGGAAGTCGGCGAAGACCGCCTCGCGCGGCGGCAGGACGGCGTGGTGGACGACCCCGCGGGCCAGCGAGGGCTCATCGAGCAGGCCGTCCAGAACGGTCGTCGGATCGGCGGGGGCGTAGAGGCGCATGATCGGATCCCCGGACTGTGTCCGAACAGATGTTCGGTATCGGCGGCAGTCTACGCTCACCCTCGTGCGCTCGTTTGA
>DASPHN010000100.1:0-6487 GCA_035629655.1 Saccharimonadales bacterium (SeqCode)
CTCGACGCCGCTGGGTCGTCGCCGGTCAGGTCGGGATGATTCTCGCGGGCGAGGCGCCGCCAGGCGGCCTTGATCTCGGTGGCGGACGCGGACGCGCCGACACCGAGGACGAGGTGGGGATCCCGCTTGACCATCGCTGTCAGTGTAGGGCCGGGCAGCCACCAGAGGACGTCATGACCGAAGCACGACGGGACCGACTGAAGCGGTCGTCGACGCCCGGGTGGGCGCCGGCCGCGGCCCTGCTGGTCCTCGCAACGCTGCTGGCCGGCTGCGGCGGCGCGTCACTCGATGCGCTCCTCCCCGTGCCGACCGAGACCGCCCACGAGAACATGCCGCTCTACGCGGCGATGTGGATCACCACCGATCCAGTGGTCACCCCGCAGGACCTCAGGATCGAGATGGCCGACGGCGCCGACGGCGCGACCTATCGAACCATCGATCTCCCGGCCGGGACACTCGTGCAGCTCAACGAAGTCGTGGGCTCGGGGAGCCACCGCGTGACCTGGCTCGGCGGCGACTGCACGACACTGATCGACCTGCCGCCGGAGCGCACGACAGGGGTCGTCCTCGACCTCGATGCAGGTTGCGAGGCGGCGATCGGACCGGCAGACCTCGCCGAGATCCCTCGCGCCGGCTACGTCGCGGCGACGGTCACCGTCCAGCCGTGGCCGGCGTTCCTCGTTCGGGCCATCGCGCTCGACGATCCGCCCCCGCCACTCCCCGACCCGGTCCCGCCGGACGAAGGCGGCCTCGCCCAGCTCATGCCCCTGTGGGCCGGTCGGTACGAGATCCAGCTGGTCCGCGAGGGCGTCGTCCTCGAACGCAAGGTGATCGAGATCAGTGGCGACGATCGCGCCGGCGCCGTGGAGCTCACCTTCGACGGCATCCCCGACTGAGAGGGACGACGCCCCGTGGCGCCCGCGCTTGACAGGTCGACGCCGCGTGCCGTCCCCTAGGCTCATGGGATCCGTCCGTCGAGCCGGGCTGGGAGCGGCTGCAGCCGCTGTCCCGCTGGGGCTCGCCTACCGCTTCGCGCTCATCTACCGTGCACGCGCCGGCTACCCTCGGCGGCATCCGCCGACCGTCACGCCGACGGACATGGGGTTGCCGTACGAGAGCCTGACCGTGCACGCGGATGGCGCCGATCTGCCGGCCTGGTTCATCCCCGCCCGCGATGGCCAGCCGGGACCTGGCGTCGCGCTGATCCACGGCTGGGAATCGGCCCGCGACCGGACGCTGCCGATGGCCCGGTTCCTGCACGCAGCCGGCTTCCACACCTTGACGATCGACGTCCGCGGTCACGGTGCGAACCAGCCGGAGGCGCTGCCGATGACCGCCGGCGAGTTCGGGCTCGATGCCCTCGCCGCCTTCCGGACGCTCCTCGACCGACCCGAGGTCACGACCGCGGCCATCTCGGGACACTCGATGGGGGCGATCGGGGCGATCCTGGCGGGCGCGGCCGACGAGCGCGTGGCGGCGGTCGTCTCGACCTCGAGTCCGGCCGATCCGTATCGTCTGACCCGCCTCACCTTCCGGCTGGCGAAGCTCCCCATCCCCGACCTGATCGCGTACCCGCTGGCCTGGCTGACCACTCGCGTGTACCTGCGACCGCGTCGCCACGACGTCACCGACATCAACGCCTCGAAGGCGATCGCCCGCTACCGCGGCCCGGTCCTGCTCGCCCACGGCGACGAGGATCAAGTGGTGCCGCTCAGCCACCTGGACCGCTTGGCACGGGCAGCACGGGCGGGTCGCACCGGCGATCCCGATGCGGCGCCCGTCGAGACGTTGCGCGTCGTCGGCGGCCAGCACTCGTGGCTGTACGAGGATGTCGGCTACCGCCGGGCCGTGGCGGGCTTCCTCGCCCGGGCGCTCGGCGGGCCGCTGTCACCCGAGGCCGCGGCCGACGTCGCCGCCGCCACGTGGGCGATACGCATCCCAGCCGACGATCCACGGTTCGCCGCGGTGGACGAGACACCAGGCGGCTTCCGTGCGCTCGCCCAGGTCGCCCTTCCCGGTGCGACGCGGGTCCCGGTCGCCGACGTCGCGCCCGACGAACCGGCATTCGAGGAGTGATCGAGCAGGACGCCGTCTGGCGTGCCATCCAGACCAGGCGGATGATCCGCCGTTTCGCGGACCGTCCCCTCGCGCCGGAGCACCTCGATCGGATCCTGCACGCCGGCCGTCGGGCAGCGAGCTCCAAGAACCAGCAACGCTGGGCCTTCATCGTGTGCCGCGATCGCGCCCACCTCCAGGAGCTCGCGCAGGTCGGCCCCTACGCCGGCCACCTCGCGGGCGCGGCCGTGGGCATCGCGCTGGTCACGCCCGATCCCACGACGACCGACGCGCCGCTGTCGGTGATGTTCGATCTCGGACAGGCGGCCGATTCGATGATGCTCGCAGCGTGGGAGCTCGGCATCGGCTCGGTCCCGGCGACGGTGTACGAGCACGACCTCGCCCGCGAGCTCCTCGGCTACCCCGCCGACCAGCGTTGCGAGTTCCTGCTGTCGTTCGGCTACCCGGCCGACCCCGAGGACCTCACGCGGCCCCCGAAGGCCGGCGGCCGGCGATCCCTCGGCGAACTCGTCCACGAGGAGCGCTGGTAGCCGCGTCGGGTCCTACTGCCAGCGGAACTTCACCGCGGCGATCCCGAAGCACACGACGAGCCAGCCGAGCAGGACTGCGGCGCACACCCACAACGGCGCGAATGCGGCACCACCGACCATCACCTGGCGCAGCGCGTCGGCCAGGTACGTGAGCGGGATGAGTCGGGCGACGGTCTGTAGCACGTCGGGCATCTGTTCGATCGGGAAGAACGTGCCAGAGAGGAACATCATCGGGAACTGGACCACGCTGGTCATGCCGTTGGCCGCGTCCTCCGTCTTGGCGAATGACGCGATGACGTAGCCGAGGGCCAGGAAGGCGACCGCCCCAAGGACGACGAACACCACGGTCAGCGCCCAGGGGCCGGTGATCTGGACCCCGAAGAACGCCACGCCGACGGCGACGATGATGATCGACTGGGCGAGCGCGATGAGCAGGCGCATCAGCACGTTGCTGCCGACCAGCTGCCAGCGTCGGAGCGGCGTCGCGGCGAGCCGCTTGAGGATGAGCTTTTCCCGGTCGGCCACGAGGGGGATGGCCGCGAAGATCCCGACCTGCATGACCGACAGAGCCAGCATCGACGGCACGAAGTAGCTGATGAAGTTGAGGTTCTCGGTCTGGATCGTGGCCGCCTCGGGCACGATGAGCGGCGGCCGGCCGCCGAGGTTGACGACGCCCAACACGGCCCCGACCGACTGGAAGACCGCGGCCGTCAGGCTCTGGCGTGACGGGTCGGTGTAGACGACGACCGATGTCGGCCCGGGTGGCGGCGCGCCACTGGCGATCGCTGCGGTCGACGCCTCGATCGCCGCACCGTAGCCGGCGGGCACGACGATCACGGTGTCCAGGTCGCCGTCACGCATCTGCTCGACGGCCTGGTCCTCGGGGAGGTCGGTCAGCTCGTTCGTCTCGATCGCGGCGAACGCCGCACGGAGCTGGGTCGAGGCGCTGGATCCGTCCTCGTCTACCCAGCCGATCTGCAGGCCACCGCCGCCACCACCCTGGAAGATGAAGCCGAACATGAAGATGAAGATCAGCGGGAAGGCCAGCGTCCAGAACAGCGCCGCCCGATCCCGGACGTAGCTCTTGATGTTGGCGACGGTGAGGGCCAGCAGAGCGGTCATCGCGGCGCCATCAGTCGCGCAACGCTCGACCGGTCAGGTCGAGGAAGACGTCTTCGAGCGTGGCCCGCCGGATGGCCAGGCCCTTGGGTTCGAGGCCCCGCCCGTCGGCGAGGGCGAGCAGGGCGCCGATGGTCGGGCCGACGTCGCGGGTGAACAGGAGGACCTCGTCACCATCCTCTTTGACCGAGGTGACGGCCGGCAAGGCGGCCAGCTCCTCGGGAGCGAGTCCCGCCAGGCGATCGAAGCGCACGGCCCGCTCCTGGAAGCGCTTGGCGATGAGCTCGTCGACGGTGCCCATCTCCAGGATCCGGCCGTGGTCCATGATGGCCAGTCGATCGCACAGGACCTCGGCCTCCTCCATGTAGTGCGTGGTCAGGAGGACGGTCCGGCCATCCGCCTTGAGGCCACGGACCAGGTCCCAGAGCGAGCGGCGAGCGGCCGGGTCCAGGCCGGTCGTGGGCTCGTCCAGGAATACGAGCTCGGGATCGTTCACCAGCGCCAGGGCCACCGCCAGACGCTGCCGCTGGCCACCCGACAGGTCCGCGCTGCGGGCGTCCTTGCGCTCGCCGAGGCCGAGCGCCTCGATCAGGTCCGCCGTCGGGCGCGACCGCGGATAGAAGCTCCGGAACAGGTCGATCAGCTCGGTCACGGTCAGCTTGGGGTACATCGACGCCGTCTGGAGCGAGACACCGATGCGCGGTTTGAGCGCGTCCGCGTCGCGTGCGGCGTCGTGGCCCAGGACCATCGCCTCACCGCCGTCCGGGGCACGCAGTCCCTCCAGGATCTCGACCGTCGTGGTCTTGCCAGCGCCGTTCGGCCCGAGGAGCCCGAAGATCTCGCCAGGCGCGACCTCGAAGTCGATGCCCGCCACGGCCTGCACATCGCCGTAGCGCTTCGTCAGGCCGCGTACCGCGATCGCCGGCCCGACGGTCGTCCCTCCCGTCATCGGTCGATGGTAGCGCCGGAGAGCGTCACGGAACGGGCGGGGACGACCCGTCCCCTTCGGCCTCATCGTCCAGATCAAGGTCGAGGGCGACCCGGCCCTCGGCCGCCGTCCTGTCCGACTCGGGAGCCGGGGCGCCGAGCCCGAGGTAGGCGTCGATCGCCGCTCGAAGGCCGACGTCCGTCCCGGCAAGCTCGGACAGGATCCACTTCTCCTCGAGGACGTCGCAGTACGCCTGGAGCGCGTCGCGGGCAGTCCCGATGGTCGGGAGAAGGGTCGCGAGGCTGGGATCGAGCACGTCGCGCCGCCACCGGGCGGCACCCTCATGCTCGTCGATCGCCCGGGCTTCGTGGTATTCGAGCCAGGCCCGGTACTCGTGCAGGTCGTTGAGCAACAGCCGGGCCTGGCCCTCGAGCGCGACGAGGCCGGTCACACGCTCCAGCTCGCGGGCGTGGAAGCGTCGATTGGCGACCGCCACCTTGAGTCGGACCGAGCCGTCGCCTCCAGCCGTCGGCTCGAGGGCGATCTCGTCGACCGCGAACCCGAGCTCATTGAGACGGCGGACGCGTGCCCGCACGGCGTGGCGGTCATCTGGCGAGAGCGTCGGCTCGAGGTGCAGCTCGTCCCAGACCGCGGCGTACCGGGCGCGGACGGTCTCGGCCGCCTCGACGGCGTCGTCGGCAGCGTCCGGCCGTTCCTGCATCGCGCCGAGGTCCGCCAGCCCGAACGCGACGTTCTCGACGAGGATGTCGAGGTCGTACGATCGTTGTCCGTCGGACAGGCTCGGATGGATCTCGCTCGTCTCGGCGTCGACGAGGTAGGCCTGGATCTTGTCGCCGTCGCGGCGGAACAGCGTGTTCGCCAGCGAACAGTCGCCCCAGAACACGCCGGCCCGATGCAGGTCGACGAGCAGGCTCGCCATCGCGTCGAGCAGGCGATCGCGGTACGGACCCGGTCCGAGCGGGAAGCGCATGAGCAGGCGCCGATACTGGATCGAGAAGTCGAGATACTCGGTCACGAGGATGGCCGTCTCGCGGTCCGGTGACTCTGCGAGGCCGATCGGGCGGACCGAGGGAAGGCCCAGCACGCGCAGGTGGCGCAGGACGTCGAATTCGGCGCCGGCGACGGCCAACGGCTCTTCCTTCAGCGCGTAGGTCCGCCGGTCCGTCGCGAGGAAGCGGACGAGGTGCCGCGACGGCCCGACCGGCAGCTCACGGAAGCGCAGGTCCGCGAACGGGCCGGTCGCGCTCCAGTCGGCGAGTGGCCGCTCCCAGGGCAGGTCCAGGAGCTCTGCCGCGCCCGCCCGGAGCCGCAGGCGCGGGAACCCGACCGGCGACGGGTCGGGTGATCGGGCCGCGTCCGTCAGAGCTTCTTGCGCAGGTAGGCCGCGACGGACGCGTCGTAGCCAAGGGTCTCGTAGAGCTGGCGCGCCTCGGGCCGGTGGTGGCCGGCGGTGATCTCGATGAACGCCGCGCCGAGCTCGCTGCCAGCCCGTTCGGCCTCGGCGATCAGGCCCCGCCCGACGCCCCGCTCGCGCGCGCCGGCGTCCACGACGAGCGCCAGGATGCGCACGATCCGGTCGTCGTGCTCGAACCGCGGCATCGCGTGGAAGGCGACGAAGCCCAGCAGGCTGCCCTCGTGCTCGGCGACGACCACTTGCGAATGCGGTGACGAGAAGCGAGCGAGACGCTCGACGATGTCGCTCGGCCCGGCCGGGTAGCCCTCGTCGGTGAACATGGCGGCGATCCCCTCGGCGTCGGCCGGCGTCGCAGGACGGAAGTCGAAGGCGGTGTCGGTCATGCGCCGATGGTAGCGG
>DASPHN010000101.1:0-11837 GCA_035629655.1 Saccharimonadales bacterium (SeqCode)
CGGGTGCCGCATCGAGGGACGCGCGATAGGCCGCGGTGTCGTCCCCGAAGCCAGCGGCGCGGGCGATCTCGCGACGCTCGCCCTCGATCGCGTCGAGCTCGGCAAGGCCGATCTCGTGGATCTCGCGAGGATCCATCTCGAGGGTGGTCCAGCTTCGGATGGCGGTCCGATAGAGCTGCTCGCCGTTGGGCGCCGACCAGATGCCCGGCTCCTCGCGGCTGGCGTGGCGATACTCGCCACGGAGCGTCTCGAGGAACATCGCGTCAGCTGGATAGACGGACTCGCGAACGACGTCGCGGATGCGCTCGCGGTCGGCGTCGGAGGCGCCTTGCACGCTGCCCGGGATGATGGCCTGGTCGATCGGGATGGCCAGCAGCCGCTCGATCTGGGCGATCGTGCGCTCGGTGACGATCGACGGCGCGGTCAGGCCCGTCCCGAGCGCCTCCTTGAGGATGTCGGCATTCGCGGCCATGAACGCGGGGTACGCGCGCAGGCGCTCGATGAAGGCCTCGAGCCGCTCCGGCGTGTCCACCGGCTGGAACTGGGTGAGCTGTGGCATGAGCTGCTGTGGGCCGCCCATCTGATCGACGACGCGCAGCTGGTGCAGGCCCTGGTCATCCTCCTCGATGTTCAGCTCACCGATGACCTGCAACATGTCGCGGGTGATCCGTTCCTCGGTCGAGAGGCCCTCGATCGGGATGGCGGCGGCCTCGGCCGCGGTCCGCTCCATGAGCTCGCGGGTCTTGGCTCGACCGGCGGGCGACGGGTCCTCGAGGCGGTCCGCCCAGCGGCTGTCGCCGTAGAACGTGGCGGTCGTCGGATTGAGCTCGAGGATCCCCTCCCAGAACCGATCGGACAGGGCGTCGACGGGCGAGACGGGCTGGTCGGACATCGTCGGAGGGCCTCCTGGCGGACGACGCAAGGGTCGCCCAGGGACGGGTCGGGCGTGGCCGACCCACGAGTCGTGACAGGGTACCGCGCACCGCTCCCAGCCGCCCGGTGCGGGGCCGGGCGCGCCGATCCCCCCGTGCCGCCGCCTTAGCCGCCGAAGAGGGGGAGCTGCTCGCCGCGGCGCTCGACCACCGGGTCCAGCCCGAGGAGCGGCTCGAGCGCGTCCAGGTCCGGGTGCTCGGCGTCCAGGAATGTCCGCAGGTGGTCCGACTTGATGACATGCCAGCCGCCCTCGTCCATCGCCGCCCGCAGCAACGGCGAGCGTTCCAGCTTGTGGCGGATCAGGTCGGTCCGCTCGGGCGCGATGACGAGGAACCGGATCAGCCGTTCGTCGGGCGGGATGCGGGCGTGGCGTCGAAGCAGGGTCTCGCCGAGGATCGCGGTCCACTCGACTTCGAACAGGAAGGCGATCTTGCCGCGGACGTACCACATGGCGTCGACCTCGGCGAGCACCTCGGGCGCACGCGTCAGGCCGCCGAGGTAGGCGTCGTGCTCGCGGGGCTCGAGCAGGTCCCCGAGCGTGCCGCTGCCATGCTTCCGGGCCTGCTCGCGTGTCGCCAGCCAGACCCGCATCCCGAGGCGGTGGCCGCCGGCGGCGATCGCCGCAAGGAGGTCGGCATGCTCCTGGCTGCGTGCCACGAGATCGTCGCTCGTGACCAGCCGATCCGGCGTGCTGGCAGCCCCTCGATAGCTCTCGAGGCAGGACCGGATCAGGGTCTCGTCGGGCAGATCGTGCCCCGTGAACATCGTGGCCATGCGCTCGAAGAAGGCCGCTTCCGAGAGCGGGCCGGCGGTCGAGAGCAGGCTGAAGACCGCCCATTCGACGCGATCGGCGAGGGGTGCGGCCGCCGTGTCGCGATCCGTCCGATCGCCGAGCCACCAACGCCCAGGCTCGATCTCGACGAGGCGGTGCTGCGTCGGTCGGGCCAGCTCGTCGCGGATGAGAGCCAGGAGCCGCTCGACCGGGTCGGGCGCGGCATCCCGATCGGCGGCGGGCGGGTGGCCCGAGGCCGGCGGCGGATCGACGGGATCGGCGATGCTGGCGGGGCCGACCGCGCGGAGTGGCGCCTGGGACGGGCCGTCTGCAGCGGGACCATCAACGTCGGTCGAGGCACCGTCCACGCCCTCGTGGCCGCCAAGCCCGGCGTCAGATGGCCCGTCGGGCGCCGGAGACCGCAGGGGGTCCGGTTCCTCCTGCGCCGCGGTGCGCACATCGCCCTCGTCGGCGACCGCATCCGTGCGAGCGCCGGCCGCCAGACGCCGGAGCTGCCCTGATCGGTCGAGTCCGACGAGGATCTCCCCGAACAGCCGCTCGAACCGTGCTGGCTCACCGCGGGCACGCAGCGTCTCGACCGCGGTCTCGGTCACGACCCGCGCCGCCTCGGTCGCGGAGAACGGGCGCTGGTCGTAGCGCTCGGGCGGGGCGAAGAGGCCCGGGCCGGGAACCATGTCGGGATCGCCCGACCCGCCAGGGACCGGGGGCAGGCCGCGGTTCGCCCGGGTGCGCGGGCCGGGCGGCACGATCGCACCGGGCGGCACGAGCTCGATCACGCCCGGCTGCTCGTCGTCCGGATCCGCCATGCGTGCGATGACGGTGCGGAAGCCGGCCGACGCTCCGCCCAGCGCCACCGCGGCCATCGCCTCGGGTCCACTCTCGACGAGCTGGACGACGCGACCGTCGCGCGCCATCGATGGCTCGACGGCGGCGAGGGCACGCCCCATGGTCACCGCCTGCCACGACCAGGGCGCGCGGAGGCTCGTGTCCGCGAGCGCGTCCAGCGGCAGGAGGGCGGCCGCCTCGCGGCCAAGCACCCAGGACGTGCCGTGATAGGCCGCCGCCAGGCGCTCCAACGTGGGCCGCACGGGCGGCTGCCCGAGCACGAGCCGGACCCGTGGCACGGGCGTCGTGCGCTCGTAGACCGGTCGCTCGTCGCGCAGCGCACGCACCGCGGACGGGCTGGCGACCGCGAGGACGGTCGTGGCCGTCCCCTCCCCGAGCGCCCGGAGGTCCTCGCCGAGACGGGCCGGCAACGGCCCCAGGGCACCACCCTCGAGGCGGTGCACGAAGCCGCGCACCACCCGGAACGCCTCCTCGAACGCGAGCCACGGATTGCGCTCTCGCCACTGCCCGGTCGGCGCGTGGCGGACATGGCCGCCGCTGATCTTCAGCGGGGCATTGCGGCCGCCGGCGGTGCCCAGCCGGCTTGCCGGCAGGATCGCGTGCAGGAGCGTCAGGCGAAGGGCCGCCAGGACCGGGGCGGCCCGCAGGTCGCCCTCGATCCGCTCCAGGATCGCGACGAGGGCCACGAGCTGGCGCGGCGTGTGCAGGTCGAGCAGCTCGTCGATCAGGGCCGGCGCACCGGCGACCGGCGGGAAGCGACCGGACATGGTCGCCCGGGCCTCGGCGAGATCGAGTCGGCTCGAGGCGCGGCGC
The DNA here is from genome assembly GCA_035629655.1 of Saccharimonadales bacterium (SeqCode). Lineage (GTDB taxonomy): Bacteria > Chloroflexota > Limnocylindria > Limnocylindrales > CSP1-4 > SPCO01. The sequence goes on from DASPHN010000101.1 coordinate 3,386, forward strand.
AGGTCGTCGGCATCGAGCGGGCCCTGACGCGCCTCGGGCCCGCCGCGCTGGTCCCGACAGACCGTGCATCGGTAGTGGCGGAGGACCGGGCGAGCCGGCTCGTCCCCATCGGCCGACCACGTGAACTCGTCGGCGACGAGCATCCGCCCGCACGTCTCGCAACGGGTCGCGAACAGGTCGCCGACCGAGACCTTGAGGCTCGAGTCGCGACGGGGTGAGGCGGACATCCCCTGGAACGCGGCGTCCAGGTGCCGGACGTCCGGAGGTCGGAGCACGACTTCGGCGAGCATCCGGGTGAGCGGCGTGGACTCGATGGAGACGGCCCGGCGCTGATGATCGAGCGCCGCGCGGGCGACCCAGCCGCCGCGACCGGCCAGGTCGGCCACGACGTCGCCAGGCCCGGTGTGCGCCTCGACCCGGGCTGTGAGCAGCGTCGATGACGGGGCCGGCGCCAGCCGATCGAAGACGGGCAGCGAGGTCCCTGGATCCTGGCGCGAGGTGCTGGCCCGGCCGCTCATGCTCGGGCTGATGCTAGCGGACATCGGCGCCCCGACGGGGGCGCCGGCGCGACGTGCGGCTTACGCCTCGTCGAGCTCGTCCGGCTCCTCCTCGAAGGCCTCGTCCGTGGTCGACTCGGGCGGCAGTGCGCGATCGAGGTCCTCGATCTCGTCGTCCTCGTCGTCGTCCTCCAGATCCTCCTCGAGGTCCATCTCCTCGCGCACGAGGGTGCCCTTCGTGTACGGGCGCAGGTCCGTCGACTTGGCGGCCGTCGGGAAGCTGACCTTGCCGTAATTGCTGGGATCCTGGAAGACCTCGCGGATGATGAGGCGGACGTCCTTGTCGCCGAGGCTGGTCACGCCGGCGGCGTACTTGTTGCCATCGGCCATGAGCTTGAGGAGCCGAGCCGCGACGCGCGGCTCGACCACGCCGATGCGCACGCCGTTGCTGATCGCGATCAGCCGGTTGCCCTCGGGCAGCAGCTCGACGTTGTCGCCCGGGTTCACCTGGGCGAGCTCGCGCGGGGTGGCCAGGTCGGTCAGGAACGCGAAGCCGGTCTTGCCCGTCTCCTCGACGAAGATGCTGACGGGCGCCTTGCTGCCCTCTGCGGCCGGCACGGTCTTCTCGCCGGCAGCGTTGAGCAGCATCTTCAGGCGGTCGATGTTGCGCTCGGCGATCCGGTTCGTCGGATCCAGGGCGAGGGCGACCTGGTAGTGCTCGCGAGCCTCGCCCAGGGAGCCGAGCTCCCAGAGCGCCTTGGCGAGGCGGTTCTCGGCCTCGGCGTCCGGCCCGAGTTCGAGGAGCTTGCGATTCGTCGCGGACGCATCGGTCCACTGGGCCGTCGCGGCCTGGGCGATGGCCTGCTCGGCCAGCTGGCGCTTCTGCCGGATCAGGTTGACCGGGCTCTGGGCGTTCGTCGGCTCGACGTCGGGGAAGGTCACGGGCGGGTCGTCCTTTCGGGGCGCGGCGGTGCAGGCAGGTGCAGGTCGGGAGACGGGGCGCGCGGCAAGGCTGCCGGGCCGCAGCGCGAGGTCCCGTTCTAGCATCGCCGCGGCGTGCCGTCAAACGGTCCCGGTCAGGCGCCTCGCAACAGCAGGTTCCAGATCACGACCGCGGCGCCCAGGACGGCCAGCAACGCGACCTGGGCCAGCCACCGCCGGTCACGCCGCCGGGTGGGCGACGCGGCATGGAGGGCATCCCAGAGGTAGAACGCCAACGTCAGCAGGGCCGGGCCGACCAGCATGGGGATGGCCATCGCCCGGAGGGCGGCAGCGCCGATCGCGATGGCCGCCGCGTAGGTCGCGGCCGAGAGGAACGCATCGCGAACCGTCGCCACCCGGAGCGCGGCAACGCGATACCCCAGCAGGAACGCGATGACCGCGTCGCCGATGACGAGCGCAAGGAGGTCGGACTCGGGGAGAGGCGACCCCGCGCCGTTCGCGCCGGCCGGCGCGAGGCCACCGGTGACGGTGGCGGAGACGCCGAGGAACCCGACGAACGCCACGATCAGGGTCGTGAGGAGGACAGTCGTCCGACCGTCGCCGTCGAGACGCTCCTTCGATGCGAGGAGGCGTCCCTCGAGGGACAGGCAGCGCGCGACGATGAGGCCGGTCAACAGGAGCGCCGGCACGAGCCCCAGGCCGAACGGCACGAGCCGGATCGCCCCGACGCACGCGACCGCGGCGACCGACGGCAGGATGAGCGACTCGATCGGGACGCCAAGCCCGCGCTCGCCGACCTCGTCACCGAGGACCTGCAGCGTCCCGACGAGCATGGCCCCCAGCAGGAAGATCGCGACGAACCAGACACCCGGCGGCTCGATGAGGCGGGACAGGCCTACGACGATGACCGCTGCCAGGGCGAGATCACGATGGGCGAGCCGCGCCGCTCGCTCGTCGGCGGGAGCCAGCGTCCCGGAGCCGCTCACATGCGATCGCCCTTGGCCGCCACCCAGGCCAGGAGGTCGGCCCGCGAGCGCGTGTTCAGGACGTGGCCCGGCTCGACCCACGCGCGTCGGGCCTGGCTGATCCCCCACTCGAGGTAGTCGAGCTCGGCGGTCTTGTGGGCATCCGAATCGATGGACAGGAGGCACCCGACCTCGACCGCTCGCCGTGCCCGCTCCACCGACAGGTCCAGGCGATGCGGCGAGCCGTTCATCTCGAGGGCCGTCCCGGTCCGCGCAGCCTCGGCATAGACCACATCCCAGTCGAGATCGAGGTCGTCGCGGCCCATGAGCATCCGGCCCGATGGATGGGCGATCACGTCGACGTGCGGGCTACGGATCGCATTCAGGGTCCGGCGGGTCAGCTCGGCGCGCGACTGCCGGCGCGAGACGTGGACCGACGCGACGACGAGGTCGAACCGCGCGAGGAGGTCGTCGTCGTAGTCGAGCACCCCGTCGGCGCGGACCTCGAGCTCGCACCCATGGAGCAGCCGGAAGCCCTCGGGCGGGGTCTCGGGCGGGGCGGTGCCGGCCGCCTCCTCGGCCGCGAACCGGGCGTTGAGGGCCGCGATGATCGTGCGCTGCTCCTCGACGCGGTCCGGTGCAAGACCGCGGGCGATGGCCAGCGACTGCGTGTGGTCGGTCAGGACCTGGTAGGCGTGGCCGCGGCGGCGAGCGGCCTCGGCCATGACCTCGATCGGGTGCACGCCGTCGGACCAGTCGGAGTGGCTGTGCAGGTCGCCCTGCAGGTCTGCGAGGGTGATGAGCCTGGGCAGCCGGCCGGCCAGGGCCGCTTCGATCTCGCCCGCATCCTCGCGCAGCTCGGGCTCGATGAACGGCAGGCCGAGGAGGGCATACGCCTCGGCCTCGGTCGCGAACGTGCGCAGCTCCGCCTCGTCCCCCGTCAGCGGCTCGCCGTCCTCACCGATGCGCTGGAACCCCTTCTCGGACAGGCTCCAGCCGGCGTCCCGCGCGCGCGCCCGCAGGCGGACGTTGTGCTCCTTGGACCCGGTGAAGTGGATGCGGTACGTGCCGGCCGTCCCGGGCGGCATGACCATGAGATCCACCTGCGGCCCGCGCAGCAGCTCGACCGCGGCCTTGTAGCCGCCCTTGTTGACGACCCGATCGACCGCGCCGAGGGACACGAAGCGCTCGATCAGCGCCGGTCCGTCCTCGGTCTCGGCCAGGAGGTCCAGGTCGCCGATGGTCTCCTTGCGCCGTCGGAATGAGCCGGCCGGCTCGATCCGGAGCACACCTGGCATCTCGGCGAGCGAGGCCATCAGCCCCTCGACCAGCTCGGCGGCACGATGGATGAACTGGCGCTGGGGCCGGGTCTCCATCCGCTCGATCCCCTCGAGCACCACCTGCTCGGTCTTGACCGACAGGCCCTTGAGCGTGCGCAGCGTCCCGGCCTCGGCCGCCTGGCGCAGGTCCTCCACGGTCTCGATCCCGAGCTCCCCATAGATCTGGCGCACCGTCTTTGGGCCGAGACCCGGGATCCGCAGCAGTGCGACGAGGCCGGGCGGGACCTCGGCCGCCAGCTTGTCGTAGTAGGCCATGCGGCCCGTCGTCGCGAGCTCCTTGATCTTGTCGCTGATGGCCGGCCCGACCCCGGGCACCTTGGGTGGCGTGCCGGCTCGGTACGCCGCGACGAGGTCGACGGGGCTGCGTCCGATGACGTCGGCGGCCCGGTGGTACGCGACCGTCTTGAACACCAGCTCGCCCTTGACCTCGAGCATGTCGCCGATGTCGTGGAAGATCCGAGCGAGGTCGCCGTTGTTCAGTTCGGACGGGTCGTCGATCACCCGGCGATGGTAGCCGTCAGGCGGCCACGACCCGGTCCCGGCCGGTGCGCTTCGCGCGGTACAGCGCCCGGTCGGCGGTCTCGATGAGGGCTTCGATCGATTCCTCGGGCTCCGCGGCGACGGCGACGCCGACCGAGACGCTGACGTGCGGTACCCCGAAGCGCCGGAGGTCGAGGCCGCGGACGGCGGCCCGGATGCGCTCGCCGACCTCGACCGCGACGCCCGGATCCGGGTTGCGGAGGAGGACGACGAACTCCTCGCCGCCGAACCGCGCCGGGACGTCGTCCTCGCGGACGGCCGACACGATGGCCCCGGCCACGGCGCGCAACACGTCGTCGCCGACGGAATGTCCGTAGGTGTCGTTGAGCACCTTGAACTTGTCGATGTCGACCATGAGGATCCCGGCCGCATCGCCCGCCCGACGGCGACGAGCGAGGAGGCCGACGAACTCGTCGAAGTAGCGGCGGTTGGGGAGGCCCGTCAGCGCATCCGTCGAGGCATTGGCCTCCGCCGTGTGGTGCGAGGTGGCGCGCGAGAGCGCGGCCGACGCCTCGACTGCGGCGACGTCGAGGATGCGCCGCGTGGCGGCCGGCCAGGGCCCGAGCCGGCGCGACAGGACGATGGCGCCGACCACCCGGTCGTCCGCGGTGAGCGGCGCGGCGATGGCCCCGGTCAGGCCGTAGACGGTACGCACGCGGCGCGCGATCCGCTCGGCGATCCCGTCGGCCGTGTTCGTCGGCGGGCCGCCGGTCCGGGACGCCGCCAGGTCCGTGTCGTCGGGGGTCGGCCACGGGTCCTCGAGGTCGGCGATGGGCATCAGGGTGGTCGAGTCGGGGATGCCTGGCAGCGAGCTGACGAGCCTGGCCTCCAGGACACGCGCCTCGCGGCGCCGACGGACCACGACCAGGTGATCCGCCTCGGTCGCCTGTCCGAGGTCGGTCACGATCGCATCGACGATGGCATCCGGAGAGACGGAGCGCGACAACCCCTGGAGGATGCGCGCGAATGATGCCGACTCCCCGTGCCGTCGATCGTCGCGGGCGCGGACCGCCACGAGGTGGATGGCCGCCGTCGCCGCGGCAGCGCCGACGAGCCCCACGATGAGCCAGGAGCCGCCGTCGGTCGGGTCGGCGAGGGCATGCAGGACGGCGACGAGGCCCAAGCCGGCAAGCACGAGGACGAGCGCCCATCGAGAGCGCCCGATCGTCCGTTCCGACGGGTCCGCAGGTCGCGCCAGGCGCGTGGTGGGTTCGGTCACGTCGGGAAGTCAGGATGGCGGTCCGGGGACGTTGCGTCCACCCCCTGCGATGGTACCGATGGCGGTGACGGGGCAGTACCTTCGGCTGTTCGAGTGTCCTAGGCGGCGTCGCTGCCGGCGCTCGCCGCGTCGCGGCCTCCGGCCCGCTTGACCTCGTAGAGCGCGGCATCGGCCGCGGCGATCAGCTCGGTCGCGGTCCGGCCGTCGGCGGGGCAGGTGGCGATGCCGATCGACGCCCCGACCGGCACGGGCCCGCGCGCCTCGTCCACGAACGGCCGGTCGCGGAAGGCCTCGAGGATGCGAGCCGCAGCGTGCCGCGCCGCGTCTGCGTCGGCCTCGGGCAGGACGATCGCGAACTCGTCACCCCCGTAGCGGGCCGGGATGTCTGACGCGCGAAGGGTCGATCGGATGAGCTCGGCCGCCCAGTTCAGGACCCGATCGCCGAACAAGTGGCCGAACGTGTCGTTGACGAGCTTGAAGTCGTCGAGATCGAGCATGAGCACGCTCAGCGGCTGGCGACCGCGTTGCGAGCGCACGACCTCCTCGCCAAGGCGCTCGTGCAGGAACCGGTGGTTGTAGAACCCGGTCAACGGGTCGCGGTCGGCGCGGCGCCGAGCCTCTTCGTACATGCGCGCGTTCTCGAGGGCCATGGCCGCCTCGTTGGCCATGGTGCGCGCGACGTCGAGCCGCTCCGGGGTCCAGTGCACGGCGCCCTTGGAGAACAGCTCCACGAGCCCGATCGCCTGCCCCTTGGCGACGAGCGGCAGCATGGCCAGGATGCGATTGCCGTCACGACGGAGGAGGGTGACCTCGGCCGGATCGGCGTTCGGGTCCTCGCTGTCGATGATCACCGTCGTCTGGCGCTCGAGGACGCGCAGCGTCTCCGGGAAGCCCGAGACATCGAAGAAAGGCTCCATCGCGCCGGGTGCGATCGCCGGGAAGTAGCCGAGCGACTCGACCCGGCCGGAGGGCCGGTCCCAATAGGAGATGGCGCACTCATCGACGCCCATGGCACGAGCCAGGTGACCGGCCAGGATGTTCGCGACCTGGCGCGGATCGAGGCTCTCGGACAGCTCGCCGCTCATATCGAGCAGGCGGCGGAGCTCGGTGGCGAGCTCCTGGCTCCGCGACAGCAGGCGCGCCGATTCGACGGCGGTGGCCGCCTGGTCGGCGAGGATGCCGAGGAGCCGCAGATCATCGCCATCGAAGCCATCGATGCCCAGCTTGGAGAGCGTGATGACCCCGACGGTCACGCCGTCATAGCGCATCGGGACGACGAGCATCGATTCGTCGACCTCCTCGGTGCCCGAGATCGTCTGGCCGCGCGGGTCGCGGTTCGCGTCGTTGACGAGGAGGGGCTCGCCGTGCTGCGCGACCCAACCCGTGAACCCTCGCCCAGCTTGCAGCGCAGGAGATCGAAATCGACGTGCTCGTAGGCGCCGACCCGGCCCTCGAAGGCGATCGGCACGACGTCGTCCGGGGACTCGATGAGGTAGACCCGGGCGTTGTGGTAGTCGATGATCCGGCGCGTCTCCTCGACGACGGTCCGCCCGACGCCCTCGACGCTCGATACCCGGCTCAGCCTGCCCGACGCTGCCTGGAGCACCGCCAGCTGGGCGGCCCGTGACTCTGTCTGCGCGAAGAGCTCCGCGTTGGTCAAGGCGATCCCGGCATGGGTGGCAAGGGTCGTGATGAACGCGACGTCCCCGTCGGTCCAGTCCCGCGGCTCGACGGTCATCGCCGACAAGGCCCCGATGACCCGATCGTGGTGGATGAGCGGGGCGATGAGGTCACCGCCGACGTCCACGACCGCATCTCCCTTCGCTGGCGCGTGCCCAGAGTCGGTCCGGGCGTCACCGATCGCGGCGACCCGTCCGGTGCGCAGCACCTCGCCCGACCAGCCCTCGCCCGCGTCGAGGACCGGCAGCGCGTGCGCGACCTCATCGGCGATGCCGGCCCAGGCGGCCACCGTGAGGCGGTCCTCGTGGAGGATGTGGATCGTGACGTAGTCGACCCGCAGGGCGCGCTTCGTCTCGTCGACGATGGTCCGGAACAGCTCCTCGCGATCGTGGGACGAGGCGAGCCGCTCGGCGATACCCAGGACGGCATCGAGGCGCTCGGCGAGCTCGGCTTCGATCGACGGGGCCGCGCGCAGCGACGGCCGGAGGGCCGGCTCAGCGGTCCATCGGACGCGCCGGACCCGGGTCGGTCGGCTCGCGGGGAGGTCCGATCCAGGGCCGACCTTGGCGGTCGGCAGACCGCGGGGCTGCGGGCGCACGCTCATCGGCTCGATGGTGGCACCGCGTCATCCGCGTGCCGCTGCACCACAAGTACCAGGCGAGGCGGTACGGAAGTCCTGTGCCCTCAGTGGCGGTGCGGTGTGGTGTGGTCCAGCGCCGGGTCGGCGGCGCCACGCTGCGGCGGCGAGTCCCCGGAGGCGTCGGCGGGACCGTGTTCCGTTGGGTAGCCTGCGGCATCCCAGTCGTCCACTCCCTGGGCGACCCACGCGACATCCTTGAAGCCGGCTGCGCGCAGGACGGAGGCGGCGACCGAGGACCGGTAGCCTGAGGCACAGATCGTGGCGATCGGCCGGTCGCGCGGCAGCTCGGCGAGGCGGTCGGGTAGCGATCCCGCCGTCAGGTGGACAGCGCCCGGCAGGTGACCGGCCTCGTACTCCGTGGCCTGGCGCACGTCGAGCACGAGCGGCGCCGTCGCCGGGTCGCCGCCGAGCGCGGTCGCCAGCTGCTCGATGGACAGGCGGCCGCCGGCCTCGACCGGTCGACCGTCGGCCAGCCAGGCCTCGACGCCCCCGTGCAGGTAGCCCGACACCGACGCACAGCCGATGCGGAGCGCCTGCCGGGCGAGGCCGTCGAGTGCGTCGGGGCCGTCGACGACGAGGACGATCGGACGCTCGGCCTCCACCGTCCAGCCGAGCCACGTCCCGAACGA
>DASPHN010000102.1:0-10859 GCA_035629655.1 Saccharimonadales bacterium (SeqCode)
AGGGCCGCCGCGATCTCACCCTCGCTCGCCTGACGCCCGACGTCATCTACGACCAGATGATCGCTGGGGGCGTCGCGTCCAAGCTCGTCTTCTCGTGGCTTGGCAACCCGGGCGTCGGCGGTCTGGGGGCTATCCGGCGTCGGATCGAAGGCGACATCCCGGCCGAGCCGCTGGCGGTCGAGGAGTACAGCCACTTCGGCATGGTCGGTCGCTACACGGCCGGAGCGATGCACCTGCCCTTCTTCCCGCTCCGTTCGTACTTCGAGACCGACCTGCCGGTCGCCAACCTCCTCATCCGGCCGATCCAATCCCCGTATGGCGAGGAGCGCATCTACGCCGTCCCACCCCTCCACCCGGACGTCACGATCGTCCACGCGCAGCGTGCCTCGGCCGGCGGTGACACGCAGGTGTGGGGCCTGCTCGGGGTCCAGAAGGAGGCGGCCTTTGCGGCCGACCGGGTCATCGTCGTCGTCGAGGAGCTCGTGGACGAGGCGGTCATCCGGGCGGACCCGAATCGGACGATCATCCCGGGACTCATCGTGGATGCGGTCGTCGTCGAGCCGTGGGGTGCGCACCCCTCGTACGTGCAGGGCGCCTACGACCGCGACAACCGCTTCTACCTCGACTGGGACCCGATCACCCGCGATGAGGACGCGGTCCAGGCGTGGCTGCGCGAGTGGGTCTACGACCTCGATGGACGGGCCGCGTATGTCGACAAGCTCGGCACCGACCGGATCGCCTCGCTCAGCCCGGCGGGGAGTGCACCATCCGGATCCGTCGACTACGGGACGTACGGATGACGGACGTCGGCACGTTCTCGAAGTCCGAGATGATGATCGTGGCTGCGGCGCGGGCGCTCGAGGGCCAGAAGGTCTGTTTCGTCGGGGTCGGCCTGCCGAACATCGCGGTCAACCTGGCCCAGCGGACCGTGGCCCCCGAGCTGGAGATGGTCTACGAGGCCGGTGTCTTCGGGGCGCGGCCGGCGCGGCTGCCCCTGTCGATCGGCGACCCGACGATCGTGACCGGCTCGACGGCGGTCGTCAGCATGCTCGAGCTCTTCGGCTACTACCTGCAGGGCGGCCTCATCGATGTCGGGTTCCTGGGTGCCGCCCAGATCGACCGGTTCGGCAACATCAACACGACCGTGATCGGCGACTACGAGCACCCCACGACCCGGTTGCCCGGTAGCGGCGGCGCCTGCGAGATCGCGATCAACGCCCGCCAGGTCTTCGTGATCATGCGTCAGTCCGCGCGCTCGTTCGTCGAGCGCATCGATTTCCGGACCTCGCCCGGCAACCTCGGCGGTGCTGAGCAGGCGGAACGCATCCGGCGCGAGGGTGGCTGGCTCGGCCGTGGCCCGTCGGTCGTGGTGACGGACCTGGGCATCTATCACTTCGGCGAGGACGGCCAGATGCGACTCGATTCGCTCCATCCGGGGGCGACCATCGAGGCCGTCCGGGCGTCGATCGGGTGGGAGGTCAACGTCGCCGGCCAGCTGGAGGCGACGCCGCCCCCGTCAGCCGAGGAATTGCGCCTGGTCCGCGAGGAGCTCGACCCGGGCGGCGTCTACACGAAGTAGCGAGGCCGCTCTGGCGGTGCGCGGCTCAGCCCTTGACGAAGACCACGCTGAACTCGAGCGCACCCTCGTCCGCGATCGAGACGATGAACCCGCCGACGTTGGGGGCCGTGATCTCGAAGTCCGACAGCGCGAAGGTCAGGCTGCCGGCGACCGCGATCTGACCGTTCGCGAGCTGCGCCTGGGCGGGGATCTCGACCGCCTTCGTCACGCCGTGGAGGGTCAGGTCGCCAACGAGCGTCACCTCGGCCGGTGTGCCGTCGAGGACGGCGGCCGGGACGTCGAGCGGCTGGGTCAGGGTGAAGCTCGCGGTCGGGAACTGGTCGGTCTGGAGGCCCTCCTCCCGCATCCGGTCATCACGCCGGTCCTCATCGGAGACGATGGTCGTGGTATCGATCTCGATCGTGCCCGCGGTGACCTGGTATGCGTCGCCGCTGCCCTCGACGGTCAGCGACCCCGTGACATCGCTGGTGCGACCGACGGCGTCCGACTCGGCGGGCAGGTTCGCGAGCTGCTCGCGGACCCGATAGCCGGCGAGGCTGCCGGTCGTCGCGGTCCACGTGCCGGAGACCGCGTCGCTGCCGGGGTCGGCGCTGGCGGCCGCCGTCGGATCCGTGCTGGCCGACGGATCGACGCTTGCGGCCGGGTCCGCGCTCGCTCCGGCGGTCGGATCGACCGCGGCGGCGGACGCGGACGGGAGGGCGAGCGGCGCGACGTCGTCGCCCTGCAGGACGTTGACGTAGGCGAGGTAACCGCCCGCGCCGATGGCGAGGATGGCGACGAGGGCGATGGCGATCGAGCGGGAGCGGGTCATGCGAGGGCCTCCGGAGGCGGGACTGGTCGGGTCCCGTCGCCCGGAGATTGTCAGCGTTCCCTGAGAAGCGGGTGAGAATCGCCTTCGAGTCCGACCGGCGCCGCGTCGCTACTCGAGCGAGGTCGCGATGCGGATCGCGTCCGCCTCCGGCAGCGATGTCTCGATCCGATAGGTCGTCGTCCCGTCGGACCAGACGAGCGCCTGTCCGACCCAGCGCCGGTCATCGTCCACGAAGCCTCCGCCGTTGCCCTCGTAGAAGAAGATGTGTGGCGCCCCGCTGAACCAGTAGCCATCCATGCTCCCGACATCGGCCGGCTCGAGCACCGCACCACTGTCGATGAACTTGCCGAAGTACTCGTCCTCGATCAGCCCATCGAACGACATCAACACCAATCCGACGCCTGGATCGAGGGTCGGCGGGAGGTTGGGTCGAGGTGCCCAGACGAGCGCCACCTGATCACCCTTCAGCGGGTCCACATACGCCGCATCGGGCGGCCCGAGCAGCGGGTCGGACGGCAGGGTGATCTGCCGGCCGGCCGCGGCGTCGAGGTCGGCAAGCGTCGTCAGGCGGCCCAGCCCCAAGGTCGAGCCGGGTGGACCGGTCGGGATCGAGGCGCTGGGTGCGAGCGTCGGTGGCGGGCTGACCGGCGACCCGCCCTGGAAGATGCGCAGGCCGGGCAGACCCAGACCGACCGCGCCGGCGACGGCGGCGAGGGCCAGGAGCGCAGCCAGGGCGAGGATGATCGCGCGACGGGCGGGCCGCCACGGAGCCCGCGCCCGGGCGACCGGAGCGTCCTGGAGGCGGACCCGGACACGGGTGGCGATATCGGGTCCGTCGCTGGCGATCGCTCCGCTCGCCGGCCAGTCCACCGCCGTGGCCAGGTCGCGCAGGGCGGCGCCGAGGGCGTCGTCGTCGAGTCGAACGAGTCGATCGGTCATCGGTCGGCCCCCGCGGTGGCGGCGAGGGCCTCGCGCAGGCGGCCGAGCGCTCTGGATGTCCTCGACTTGACCGTGCCGCGTGGGAGACCGAGCGTCTCCGCCGTCTCGGCCTCCGACAGGTCCAGCAGAAATCGCGCGCCCAGCACCTCCCGGTCCTCGTCCCGCAGCGAGCCCAGGGCGGCCAGCAGCTCGCTGCGTGTCTCGGCGGCCATCACCGCACCCTCGGGGCCCGGATCGACCGCAGGGCTGGGGTCGGCGTCGGCGGCTCGCATCGCAAGGCCCTGGCGGCGACCGGCCGAGCGGCGCCGGTTGCGCGCCTCGTTCGCGACGATGCGGAGCAGCCACGGCCGGAGCGGCGACCCGTCGCGAAAGCGGGGGAGGGCGGCAAAGGCCTTGAGGAACGCATCCTGGACGGCATCGTCGGCATCGGTCTCCGGGCACACGAGGTACGCGGTCCGCAACGCGACGTCCTGGTATCGGCGCACGATGCCTTCGTACGCCGCGACGTCACCGGCCCGGGCGCGCGTGATCAAGTCGGCGTCTTCGATGTGGACGGCCCTCCACGACAACCGTATCCCCTACACCGGCGGACGCGCGAAGGTTCCCGACGCGTGGCGGATATGAAGAAGCCCGCCGCCCCCGGAGGGAGCGACGGGCTTCGATCAGCCGAGGATCACTTGAACTGGAAGTAGGCGCTGTACGTGGTGGCGTCGGCCAGGACGACGTCCAGCCGGTAGCAACCCTTGAGCTTCTTGTCCGTCTTCCAGTTGTACTGGTATCGCTGGGTTGCGACGTCGTAGGTGAGACCGCTGTTCGACGTGCTGACCGTTTCGATCGTGTCGATCGTCCCGGAGCCACACGAGGACAGCTTCACGACCCGCGGGTCGCCGCCGCTGAAGATGCTCAGACCACGGTTCCCCCCGAGGCTGAACGAGACCGGGATCGTGCTGCCGGCCGTCGCGACGTTGATGACCCCACCGTTGTCCACCGGGGCGAAGAACCCGGTGAACGGCCAGATCACCTTGATCGACTTGGTGGCCTCGGCCGGCGCATAGAGGGCGTTGCCCGCCTGCGACCCCTTGACCACGCACTGGCCGACGTTGACGAGGTGCACGGTGCCGGTCGCGGTCACGGTGCACACGGTGGGCGATGTGGAGCTGAACGTGACGGGCAGACCGGTCGACGCCGTCGCGGTGACGACGAAGTCCGGGTTGCCGAGGGTCTTCGTCGTCGGGACGGTCCCGAAGGTGACCGTCTGGGGACGCCGCTCGATGGTGAGCGTGTCCGACACCGGTGTCGCGGCGTTGTAGACCGGATCGGTCAGGGTGATGGTCTCCTGGTCCGCGGGTGCCGCCCACGGGTTGAGCGGGATCGCGCCGTTGAAGTACGCCTTGACCTCATACGTCCCGTAGGGCAGGTTCGGGGTCGAGCCAAGGACGGCGACGCCCGCGTTGTCGGTCGTGACGCTCTTGGTGAAGCCGTTGCCCGTGGTCCCGACGCCGGTCCCCTTGAGGACGAAGAAGACGGTGTGGCCGGAGAGCGGATCGCCGCCGGCCGTCAGGGTCGCCGAGATGCCGCTCGGGTCGCCCAGCACCGTCCCGGCCCCGAGGGACATTGTCAGCTGGGTCGCGAGCTTGGTCACCGTGAACGAGCGGTTGTCGGTGCTCTCGGCCGTCGCACTGTCGCCCTCGTACCTGGCGACAAGCTGCAGGGCATCGGGCAGGGTCAGGAGCGGGAACGTCGCCGTAGCGACGCCGCTGCCGTTCGTGGTCCCCGTGCCGAACGCCGAACCGATCTGGAAGGCGACGACCTTGCCCGAGAGGGGGGTCGTGCCCTGCTTGAGCGTCGCGGAGACGGTCACGTTGGCGCCGTACGCGCCCGTGGACGGACCGGCGTTGAGGGCGAGTGTGGTTGCGGATGGTGTTCCGGCCGCCGTGCTCGCGAGCGAGTGGTAGGCCGCGCCGTTGTCATTGATCCCGACCAGCGCGGCGCCGTTCGCCGCCTGGACGATGAAGCGCAGGTCGTTGGCTCCGATGCCCTCGGCGCCGATGTCCAGCGTGCCCGTCCAGATGGACTCGTCGGTCTCGCTCTCGGCGAGGAAAACGGAATCCCAGCACGAGCAGCCACCGGCCCCACCGGTGAACGTCACCCAGGCGCTCTTGAGGTTGTCGTTGCCGAGGTGGTCCGTCCCGTGGACGCGGGCCGCGAACGTCACGATGTTGCCGGCGATGGTGGCGGTGACGTCCGAGATCGCGGGCGCGGTCGCGAGGGCCGCCGCGTCGTTCCCCTCGGCGGCGTAGAACAGCCGCAGGTCGAGCTCGGAGTACAACCGCCGGATGGCCGTCGCGTCCCCGATGGTTTGGACCCGGTGCTGGGCTGGCGTCACGACGAGGTTCGTCGTGCCATCGCCCAGCTCACCGAAGTAGTTGGCTTCCCACATCCGGGCGGGGTAGAAGGTCGTGGACGTGAACGGTGTCTGAGTCCCGCCGAACTCCGTACCGGGCGCGCCGGTGAACGGGGTGACGGGGCTGGTCTGGGTGAAGTCGCCACGCAGGAAGCCGATCCCGCGGAGGACCTGTCCCGGGACGCCGACATCGTCGATGAAGCGCGGGAGGGCCGGTTCGCCGGGGTTCGACGCGACACCGTCGTCGCCCGAGTAGTAGGTGGTGCCGGCCGGGCCGGTCTCGGGGTTGTTGACGAAGTCGAGCTCAACGTCGGCGGACGTCACGCCGAGGTCATTGTTCGTGTCGTCGACGATCGAGCCATCCGTAGGCGCGGGGTCGCGAGTGCCGTTCATGTCGAGCGCGAACATCGGCAGGCCGAACACGCTCGCGGTCAGCAACGCCTTCTGGTGCATGCCCTTGGGCTGCGTCGCCGCGAGGTAGGCCAGCTTGGATTCGACGAGAGCCTGCCCGACCGCGACCGGGCCGCTGCCGACCCGAAGCTGGTGGGCGAACTCGGCGTAGATGCGTTCGCTGTACTCGACGAGCTCGTCGTCGCCGTACTGGAAGCCCGTGCCTGCGACGAGCGTCGCGCCCTTGCGGGCAAGGACCTGGGCCCAGTCAGCCTGGGTGACACCCACGACGCCATCGGCATCCACGGTGTTGTACCCGGCGTGGCAGCCTGTGCTGAAGACGAGGCTGTTCGTCAGGTCGACAGCCGATGCCAGGAGCTCGGTGGAGGCGACCGTGGTCTGGTTGTCGGCCGCGAGGGCCGCGCCGGCATCGAAGTGGCCGGCGAGGTACACGAGGTCCTCCTTCGGTCCGCCGAGGAGCTTGGTGCGGAGCTGGTCCGCGGTCCAGGTGTCGTTGATCAGCGTGTCGGCCGGCGTGCCTGTGCCGGTCTGCAACTGGTCACGCACCTCGGTCGATGAGTCGGTCAGGAATTCGTAGCCGGTGACGAGCGAAGTCTCGGGCGTCACGGTCTTGAGGGTCGTGGACGGTCCGGTACCGATCAGGTAGGCATCGAGCAGGGTCTTGGCTTCGGCAGCGGTCTCGACGAGGCGGCCGACCGCCTTGTCCGGCACCGGGAAGCGGGTCCCTCCGAGGCTCAGGATATTGCTGGACCCGTACTCGTCCTGGCCGAGCACGAAGTCGGAGCGGAGGACGGCCTCGGAGGCGGTGCCTCCGGCGACGGGCGGCACGAACCAGGACTCGGGAGCCAGGTCAGCCGGATCCGGATAGCGGAAGAACGGGACGGACGAGTCGCCGCCGACGAGGACGACGTACTCCAGGTTCGGGTTGCTGTACGAGCGGACGATGTCCCGGATGCCCGACGCGACGAGGTTCTTCGCGTAGACGCACGACGGGTGCGCGATGGCCTGCGCGTTGAGCTGGTCGATCCGAGTGGCGTCGCCGACGTTCACCACGGTGCCGTCGGTCGCGACAGCGAGGTCGCCGAGGCGTGCCTCGAGGGCGTCCTTCTCCAGCTCGGTGCCGGCGATCCGCTCGCGGTCCCACACGATGACGGAGCTGTCGGTCGACCCGGCCGAACCCACGGCGGGCCCGCTGCCGATGTCGGAGACCGGCGAGCAGACGCTCGGGTCGGTCGCCACGGTGAGGGTGAACGGGCTGTTGAGGTCGTACGCGCCGTTCTTGCCGGTCACGTGGACGTAGAAGAACCCGTCGTTGCTCCAGGTGTCGGCCGGGATCGTGGCGGTGGCCGTGCCTTCGAGCAGGTTCCAGCCGATCAGGCTGTTCCGTGCGGCGGCGGCGTGGGCGCCGTAGATCTCGTCGCCGATGTAGGCGGGATTGCCGATGTAGGCGGGGTTCCCGATGTAGGCGGGATTGCCGATGTACGACGGGTTCCCGATGTAGGCGGGATTCCCGATGTAGCTCGGGTTGCCGATGTAGCTCGGGTTGCCGATGTAGGCGGGATTTCCGATGTATGACGGATTTCCGATGTACGACGGGTTCCCGATATAGCTCGGGTTGCCGATGTATGAGGGGTTGCCGATGTACGACGGGTTCCCGATGTAGCTCGGGTTGCCGATGTAGGCGGGGTTCCCGATGTAGCTCGGGTTGCCCGCGAACTGGGCCGTGAGATTCGCCAGGCTCTGGTCACCAAGGGACGCCAGCGCCTGGTCGATCGACGAGAAGAGGAAGAGGTCGTAGTCCTCGGGCTGGCCGGACAGGGTGACCTGCACCTTGCCGCCGGGCTGGACCGGGAACTTGTACCAACGCGATCGGCCGTAGTCGTCGAGGTAGCCGCTGATGGCCTGGTTGGCGCTCAGCGTCGTCGCGTTGGTCCACGCGTCGTTCGCGTCGGTCACGACGATGCACGGTCCGATGTTGCTCGTGCCGGGCGAGGTGACCTGGGCGGCGATGTAGGTGAGCCCGTCCGGGACGAATGGGATCGTGACGTCGATGTCCGCGCGGCCGGTCTCGCCGGTCGTCACGTTGGTCGTCCCGACGACGTCGGGCGTTCCGCCGAGCTGGCCATCCTCGGTGCACGTGTCGGAGATCAGGAACTCGATCGCGAACAGCGTGTCCGGCAGGGCCCCGAGGACGCCCTCGATGTGCGTGGTTCCGGCACCGGGATCGGCCCGGAAGAGGTACGGGGTGTCGACGGTCGAGACAGGCGGCGGCGCCGCCGTGAGGTCGGCGACGACCTTGACCTCGTCGAGGGCGATCCCGAACAGCGAGCCCCCGACCGCTTCGAAGGCGACCGTCGTGCTGGTGCCGTCGGCGATGAAGGACAGCGTGCCGGGATCCCAGGCGATCTCATGCGGAAGCGGGAGACCCGGTGTGCGTGGGTGCGAGATCGGCGGGCCGAATGTGACCGCGTTGATCGACACGTTCATCTGGGGA
This sequence comes from Saccharimonadales bacterium (SeqCode), assembly GCA_035629655.1. GTDB lineage: Bacteria > Chloroflexota > Limnocylindria > Limnocylindrales > CSP1-4 > SPCO01. The sequence continues at coordinate 8,639 of DASPHN010000102.1, forward strand.
GCGGGATCGGCGCTCTCCGGGTTGGCGGAAAACTGGTACGTGAGGTCGTATGCCTGCCCTGGCACCGTCGTGAAGGTCTGGGCGATGGTCCCGGCCGCGAGCTCTCCGCCCAGGTCCAGGGACTGGCCGTCGGCCGCCGCGTTCCAATACGTCTCGTTGACGACCTGGACCTCACCCACGATGAGCCAGCCCGGCAGGTCGGAGCCCGAGAGCGTCGTGAATCCGTCCGGGGGCACGGCGACCGGCTCCTCGAAGCCGCCGTTCACGACCAGGTTCGTCGCGACGCGTAGGGTCCCCTGCAGGAACGAATTGAAGTCCCCATTGCTGCCGCTGATCCGGAAGCCGAACGTGTCGCCGGCAGTCACCGGGACGGCCGCGACGCCGTCGTACGCGAAGCCGTTGGACGGCTCCGTGCAGCAGATCGCCGGTCCCTCGGCGAGCAGGGTCTCGACGGGGACCCCGTTGACGATCGTCTCGAGGCCGACGGCGGCGTTGAACCAGGCATGGAGGCCCTCGAGCGTCCAGGCCAGGTTGGCCGTGCCGGTGGCATCGGCCGTCGTGGTGAACGTCCAGGTTCCGGACGCACCGCCGCTGACACCGAGGTTCTGGTCGTACTTGAATTCGGCGATGCCGCCGGTCCCGTTCCGGGTGGTCGTCGTGGTCCCGGAACCGGTGCCGGACCAGATACCGGCAATCTCCGCGGTGTCGTCCACCGCGCGGACGGCTGGCGCGGCGGCCAGCAGCGCAGGCCCGATCAGGAGGACCGCGATCAGGAGGGCGACCCCACGACTGGTCGTGCCCGGCACATCGAACATCCCTGGCCGTCGCACACGACCGGTTCCGAGCCTCGTCATGAGATCACCCTCTGCGCGCGCTTGGTGGTGCCGTCCCCGCGGCCGATGCCCCTCTAGGAAGGCGACAGTACTAGGACCTTTGGGTATCAGCAAGGATGCACCGCACGCGGCGTCGGTCTTGCGGGGCACATCGGTGATGTCAGGGAGGCGATATCGGTGCCTCCATGCACCGTGGTAGGCGCGCCGCCGGGCGACCGACTCAGCTCGCCGAGCCGCCTCGCGCTGCCTCGATCGCCAGCTCGATCGCCGGCTGGACCTCGAGACGGGCGCCCTCCGAGCGGGCCGAATCCGCCGCCTGGTCCCCGAGCGCCGACCGTGACGGCGCAAGGTCCCCGAGGAGCGCGGCCTCGGCCCCGGCCGACCGCGGCGCGCCGATGGCGGCTCGAAGGGCATCCGACGCCCCGACCAGGGCGAACGCTTCGCGGTGGTCGCCGCGGCGCACGGCGAGGATCGCGACGTCCTCGAGCATCGCCATCAGCGGCCCGAGGTCGTTGAGTTCGCGATACGTCTCGACGGCGGCCGCGTAGGCGCGGCCCGCGTCGTCCAGGCGGTCCAGGTCCCGCAACGCATCGCCGAGGTTGTTCTGGGCGATGCCGACGTTGAGCCGGTCGCCGACCTCCGCGGCGAGGCGGATGGCTTCCTCGCAGCGACGCCGGGCCGACTCGTGGTCTCCGCCCAGGCCGTCCATCCAGGCCAGGTTGACCTGGCACGTCCCGATCCGGCGGCGGTCGCCCAGCTTGGTGTACAGCTGCAGGGCGCGGTTCGCGTACTCGCGGGCCGCGGTGCTGTCGCCTTGCTGCTGGGCGACGATCCCGAGGTTGCTGGTGAGCGCCGCCACCCCGGCCTCGTCCCCGAATCGCTCGCGCACCTCGAGGCTTTCGAGATAGCGCTCGCGCGCGAGGCTCGTATCGCCGCGTTGGGCCGCGACGGTCCCGGTGACCTGCAGGACGTCGGCCTCCCCGGCCGCATCGCCCACGGCGGCGAAGCCCTGGCCGGCACGTTCGAGCAGCTCCGCGGCTTCATCGAACCGACCGACACGCCGCGCCGATTCGGCGAGCGAGTGGTCACACCGGGCGACGAGCCCGACGTCGCCGGCCGCCTCGGCCAACGCCCGGGCCTCGGTGACGATCGCCTCGGCCCGCGGGATCTCCCCGATGACATGCAGGACCTGGGCGAGCGCGATCGACCGCTCGATCCGGCTCACTCCCTCGAGGAGCGGGATCAGCCGCTCCAGGTACTCGATGGCCGCCGCGTTCGCGTAGGACGCCCGCGCCGCATCGGCCGCCGCGGCCAGGTAGCGCCGCTTGCGGTCCTCGTCGTCGCTCAGCCAGAAGTGGTGGGCAAGCAGGTCCAGCTGCTGCTCGAGC
>DASPHN010000103.1:0-5675 GCA_035629655.1 Saccharimonadales bacterium (SeqCode)
AACGTCATCGATCCCGAGCTCCGTGCGCAGGTCGTGGACATGGTGACGGCGCTCAGAGACTGGGCAGCGCGGATCCGGATGCCCGAGGCACGGGCGGCATGAACGTCATCCGCCGAGTTGCCCCTCGGCTGGCTCAGGGCTGACCGGACAAGCGCCCTGCAGCCGCAGGTGCTCGCACAGAAACGGGATCACGCGCTCGATGCGCTGGCGGCAGATGTATCCGTCTCGAGAGACCGGTCGCGACAAGAAGCATCGATGGCGCCCCCGGACGGATTCGAACCGCCGACGCGCACCTTAGGACGGTGCCGCTCTATCCACTGAGCTACGGGGGCGCGGCGGCCATCGTACCCGGTCCTCGATGGCACCCGACGCGGGAACCCTGCTCGCGGGCGCAGCGTCACGGGACCATGGCCGCCGCGCCTCCCTGCGGCGGCCTGTCAACCTTCCGGGGTCCGACACCGCCCCCGACTACAATCCGAGCGCGATGTCCGTCCCTCCCCTCCCCGACCTCATCCTGTACTCGCGCCCTGGTTGCGACCTCTGCGGCGAGGCTCGATCGACGATCGAGGCGCTTCTCGCGGCCCGTCGCGACGCGGGCCAGCCCGTCCCGGAGCTCGTCGAGCGTGACATCGACACGGACCCCGCCTGGCATGACGCGTTCTTCGCCACGATCCCGGTGGTGGAGCTCGGGGATCGACGCCTCGAGCTCGTGACCGGCGTCGCCAAGGTCCGTCGCCTGCTGGCCGACATCCTCGACACGGAACCCGCTCGGCGATGAGCGGGAGCACCGACCTCACGATCCTCGTCGCGCTCGCCGCCGGTGTCATCAGCTTCCTGTCCCCTTGCGTGCTGCCGCTCGTGCCCGCCTATCTCGGCCAGCTGACGGCGATCGCGGTCGCCGGATCGGCGGTCGGGGCACAGCCATCGCGCTGGCTGGCCGTCCGGCACGCGCTCGCCTACGTGGCAGGGTTCGGAGCGGTGTTCACCTTGTTCGGGATCACCGCCACGTTCGCCGCGGGACCGCTGTACGACTATCTCGCCCCTTTGCGGGTCATCGGCGGCATCGTCCTGGTCGTGCTCGGGCTGAGCCTGGCAGGCGTGTTGCGGGTGCCCGCCCTCGATCGCACCTGGCGACCGCTCGATGCCGGTGCCGCGGGCAGTCTCGCGACGACGACCGGCAGCACGGCCCTCGTGACGCCCGGCGGCGCTTCACCGGGCCTCGGGGATCGCCTCGGTGGGCGTCTGGTCAGCTCGCGCGGCGGCTGGCTCGCCTCGTTCGGGCTCGGCGCGATCTTCGCCGTCGGCTGGACGCCGTGCATCGGGATCATCCTCTCGGCGATCCTCTCGATGGCGATCACGTCCGGCACGGTCGCCCAGGGCACGCTCCTGCTGGTCGCCTACACCATCGGCCTCGGCCTGCCGTTCATCGCGATCGCGCTCGTCTACGACCGGGCCCCGGGCCTGCTTCGGCCACTCTTCCGGCACGGCCAGCTCGTGTCGTTCATCGGCGGCATGCTGGTCGTCGCCATCGGGCTGGCCATGATCTTCGACCTGCTGGCGTTCCTGCCGCGCTACTTCAACTTCAGCGGCATCTGAGTGACCGAGCGACCGGAGTTCCAGCACAAGCCACCCAAACGCGGCGTGATCGGTCCATTCAGCGGTCGACAGCTGCTCTTCGCCGCGCTCGCCGTCCTGATCACGACGGTGCTGCTGATCGCGATCACGACGCCGCTCGGCTCCACGGGCCTCGGGCCCGGGCCGGTGAACCCGCGCGCCACGCCGTTCCTGATCGGCTCGCCGCCGCCCGAGGGGCTGCAGGCGGGCAGCACGGCCCCGGAACTGACGATCGACCTCGACGACGGCTCGACCTATCAGCTCACCGACCTGCAGGGTCGTCCGATCCGCCTCGCCGACCTGCGCGGGAAGGTCGTGTGGCTCAACTTCTTCGCGACGTGGTGCCCGCCATGCCAGCAGGAGACGCCGATCCTGCGCGATCTCGACGCCAGGTACCGCGACAAGGGACTGGCGATCGTCGGTGTGAGCGTCCAGGAGACCTCGCCCGACGACATCGCGTCGTACGCGGGCCGCTACCAGCTCGGGTACACCATCGGGTTCGATGGGTCCGGTCACGTCCTGCGCGAGTACAAGGTGTTCGCCCTGCCCACCCAGTTCTTCATCGACCCGAATGGGGTGATCGTCCAGACCGTCAACGGGCCGGTCGACGAAGCCGGGGCGGTGGCCCTCATCGAGGGGCTGCTGGAGGATGTTGCGGCGGGCAGTCCCGCACCGTCGGTGAGTGCGGCGCCCTCGGGTAGTCCAACGCCGTAGCCCGATGAGGCGACTGCCCTGGAGGTGACGGCTCAGTCGCCGCGCCGGCCGATCCCCTAGATCGGCTGGAACGCGAACCGGTCGCGCTCGCGAATGAGCCGTCCCACCGGCTGTCGCCGCTCGTGGGACAGGACGATGAGCCAGCCCTCGTCGGCGGCACGGCCGAAGAGCTCGACCTTGCGCACGACCGAATCGAGCGGGAAGTCGTCGAACGCGGTCACCCAGCGCGGGTTCGCGCCCCACGGACGCATGAACAGGTCGCCGAAGAACGCCAGCGTCTCGCCACTCCCACCCCCAGCACGCACGAGGATCGCCTGATGTCCGGCCGAGTGTCCGCCCGTCGGCAGCACCGAGACGCCGGGGAGGAGCTCGCGTTCGCCTTCCGCCCAGGACTCGGCACCCCAGTCGCGGACGAGCTGCAGCTCGGGCTGGACGTAGGAGGCCACGAGCCGCGGGTTGTCGCCGAGCGCGACCTCCCATTCGGCGCGCTGGGCGACGATCGACGCCCGCGGGAAGGCCCGCGAGCCGTCCGTCCGCAGCAGCCCGCCGGCATGGTCGAAGTGCAGGTGGCTCATCGCCACGATGTCGATGCTGTCCGGCTCGACACCGGCCGCCTGGAGTGCGGGCACGACCGGGAGGCCGTCGTAGACTCGGATGCCCCGCGTCTTGTCGTCCACCCGTTCGCCGATGCCGGTCTCGACGAGGACGCGACCGGCCGGCGTCTCGATCACCAGGCAGTTGAGGGCCTGCAGCAGGCGATGCTCGTGGTCGATCTCATCGGTCACCAGCTTGCCCCACAGGACTCGCGGGACCGGCCCGAACAGGGTCCCGGCGTCGGAGCGGAACGTACCGGCCTGGACGAGCCCGACGCTCGTGCCGCCACCGAGGTCGCGGCGCCAGTGGACGGCGTCGTTGATGCCCACGGGCATCAGTCCTTGACGAAGTCTCGGTGGAAGGCGGACGCGGTCGGTTCTCGCTGACCCTGGTATCGGGAGCGGAGCTCCGGCGAACCGTACGGCCGATCGACCGGTGAGGACATCTTAAAGAAGGAGATCTGGCCGATCCGCATCGCGTGGTAGAGCGCGATCGGGAGGTTCGCCACGTTGGACAGCTCGAGCGTCAGGTTGCCCTTCCAGCCCGGATCGACATAGCCCGCGGTCGAGTGGATCAGCAGCCCGAGCCGGCCAAGCGAGCTCTTGCCCTCCAGGCGAGCCACGAGATCGTCCGGCAGCTCGACCCATTCGAGGGTCTGGCCGAGCACGAACTCGCCCGGGTGCAAGATGAACGCCTCGTCATCGTCCACGCTCAGCATCTCGGTCAGGTCCGGCTGCGGCGCGCGGACGTCGATGTACGGGTATCGGTTGTTGCGAAAGACCCGGAACGTGCGATCGAGATGGAGGTCCACCGACGACGGCTGGATGTCCTCGCCGTCCCACGGCTCGATCTTCACCCTGCCGGCTTCGAGCGCCGCGCGGATGTCGCGGTCGGAGAGGACGCTCACGTGGCGTGCGTCCCGTCGCCCTTCTCGGCGAAGAGCGTGTCGACCTCGCGCTTGAGGTCCTCGAGATCCTCGAAGCTCTGGTAGACGCTGGCGAACCGGATGTAGGCGATCTGGTCGATCCCACGCAGGGCATCCATCGCCATCGCTCCGACCCGCGACGAGGGGATCTCCGATGCACCGGCGGCCCGCAGCTCGGTCTCGATGGCGTCGGCCGCGGCCTCGGCGGCACCGTCACGGACCGGTCGCCGGGTCAGCGCCTTGCGGAGGCCGGACGCGAGCTTGTCGCGATCGAACTCCTGGCGGGTCCCGTCACGCTTGACGACGACGAGACGCGCCGCCTCGATGCGTTCGTAGGTCGTGAACCGGGTGGTACACCCATTGCACTCGCGCCGGCGTCGGATGGTCGCCGAATCGTCCAGGTCGCGCGAATCGACGACGCGGGTATCCCGCTCGCCGCATTGGGGGCAACGCATCGCTCTCCTGTCCGTCGCCACCACTACCACTTGTGGTGTGCGCGAAGCATACCACTACATCGTGTGGTCAGGGACGCGGATCGCGCACCGTGATCGCCTGGTTCGGGGGCACGTCGTCGACCGTCGCCTCGAGCGCCTGCGCACGCAGTGCATGCCCGGCGATCGCCTCTCGGGCGTGCAGGAGGTTCAGGTAGCCGCGCTTGATGGCGGTCTGCGCCTCGAGCTCCCGGCCGCGCCGCCGGACCTGGGCGAGGATCGCCGCGCCATGGTCCACCATGGCCAGCGCCCGGGCGGCTCGCTCGAGCTCCTGCACGAGGTCGTCACGGATCGCGACGGCGGCCTTCGGGCCGTGCAGCGCCCTGGCCTCCTCGGTGTAGCGCTCGACCGCGTCCGTGGCCGCCTCGATGGTCGGCCCGATCGTGTCCGCACCGACCGTCTGGCGGCGGACGGCATCGATCCGGCTGGTCGCACCCTCGAGCGAGGTGTCGATGCGGGCCGCCAGCTCACGGACGGCCGATCGGAAGCCCTCGACCTCACGCGTCCGCGCGACGATCCGTCCGGCACGCCGGAGGACGATGGCGAACCCGGCGGCCAATGCCACGAAGGCCGCCAGCGGGAGGAGCACGGCGAGCTCGGGCATGGTGTAACGCGTCCCCGTGGCCCCGCTCAGCCCGACCGCGCGCGCAGCTGAGCGAGGAGAGCGGTGCCCACCTCGACCAGGTCGCCCACGACGAGCAGGTCGGCGAAATCGGCGATCGGCGCGTCCGGATCGCGGTTGACGGCCACGATCGTGCCCGCCGTCTGCATCCCGACCTTGTGCTGGATCGCGCCGCTGATCCCCAGCGCCAGGTAGAGCTGCGGCTTGACGATCTTGCCGGTCTGACCGATCTGCTGGCTGTACGGGATCCAACCCGAGTCGACCGCGGCGCGGGTCGCTCCGACCGCTCCACCGAGGGCGGTCGCAAGCTCGTCGACGAGGGCGAACCCGGCCTCGCCGCCGACGCCGCGGCCACCGGCCACGATGATCCGGGCGTCGTCGATGGATGCCGCCGCGCCGGCCGCCTCGACGCGGTCGACGACGGACACGGTCGGCTGGACCAGAGAAGCATCCACGGTCGCCGCCTCGACCGTGCCGGCTATCGCGGCTGGTTCGGCCGTGGCCGAGTTGGGACGGACCGTGATGAGCCCGCGTCCACCGGCCAGGGCGCTCTCCGTGATCAGCTTGCCGCCGAACACGCTGTGGGTCGCGACGGGGCCATCACCTTCCCAGCGCACCGCGGTGGCATTGGCCAGGAGGCCGAGGCCGGTGAGCGCCGACAGGGCTCCGGCGAGATCGCGACCCTCAGGGCCCGCCCCGAACAGCACGACGGAGG